>CAZJDU010000093.1:0-14171 GCA_964544855.1 uncultured Nocardioides sp. | reverse complement strand
CAACTGCTTCTTCATCCACGTCTCACTGGTGCCCTACATCGGCCCCTCGGGGGAGCTGAAGACCAAGCCGACGCAGCACTCGGTCGCGGCGCTGCGGCAGGTCGGCATCCAGCCGGACGCCATCGTGTGCCGCTCCGACCGCGAGCTGCCCGAGTCGATCAAGCGCAAGATCTCACTGATGTGCGACGTCGACGAGGAGGCGGTGGTCACGGGGGCCGACGCGCCGTCGATCTACGACATCCCGAAGGTGCTGCACCGCGAGGGCCTGGACGCCTACGTCGTACGACGTCTCTCGCTGCCCTTCCACGACGTGGACTGGACCGACTGGAACGATCTCCTCCGCCGTGTCCATCACCCCGCGGAGGAGGTGACGGTGGCGCTGGTCGGCAAGTACGTCGACCTGCACGACGCCTACCTGTCGGTGGCCGAGGCACTGCGAGCCGGCGGCTTCGCGCACGAGGCGCGGGTCGCGCTGCGGTGGGTCGCCTCCGACGACTGCGAGACGCAGGCGGGCGCCGCCCGACAGCTGCAGGACGTGGACGCGGTCTGCGTGCCCGGTGGCTTCGGCATCCGCGGGCTGGAGGGCAAGCTCGGTGCCCTCACCTATGCGCGGACCCACAAGATCCCCACGCTCGGCCTCTGCCTCGGGCTGCAGTGCATGGTGATCGAGTACGCCCGCAACGTCGCCGGCCTCACCAAGGCCGCGTCCACCGAGTTCGACCCGGACGCACCCGAGCCGGTGATCGCGACGATGGAGGAGCAGAAGTCCTTCGTCGACGGGGCCGGCGACCTCGGTGGCACGATGCGGCTCGGGCTCTACCCCGCCGACCTGGCCGACCGCTCGGTGGTGCGTGAGGCGTACGGCGCGGCGCGGGTCGAGGAGCGGCACCGGCACCGCTACGAGGTCAACAACGACTACCGCGACCGACTGTCCGAGGCCGGACTGTGGTTCTCCGGGACCAACGCAGATCTGGGCCTGGTGGAGTTCGTCGAGCTGCCCCGTGACGTCCACCCGTACTACGTCGGCACCCAGGCCCACCCGGAGCTGCGCTCGCGGCCCACGCGGCCGCACCCGCTCTTCGCCGGCCTGGTCGGTGCGGCGCTGGACCGGCAGCGCGAGCTCCGGTTCCCGATCGACGAGACGGCGCTGCGGCCCGCGGTCGCCGACGACGACCTCGACGCGGAGACCGAGGCCGCGGTCGAGTGACGCTCGCCGATCGCCCCGGCTCCTGGCCCGTGGCCGACTCCCGTGACCTGTTCCGCGACGAGTGGGTGGTCGCGCTCCGCCGCGACCGGATCCATCCGCCCGACGACCCGGACGACACGTTCGGCCGGTTGGTGCTCGAGCACCCGGGGGCGGCGCTGGTGCTGGCGGTCGACGACGACGAGCGGGTGTGTCTGCTGCGGCAGTACCGTCACCCGGCGCGCGGGACGTTCGTCGAGCTGCCCGCCGGGCTGTGCGACGTCGCTGGGGAGGACCCGGTCGAGACCGCACGCCGCGAGCTCCGCGAGGAGACCGGGCTGGAGGCGGGGCGGTGGCGGCACCTGCTGACGACGTACCCGTCGGCGGGGATCAGCGACGAGCGGCACCACCTCTACCTGGCACAGGACGTCTCGACGGTCGACGGGGCCGAGGCCGAGCGCGCGGTGCTGCGGCACGAGGAAGCACACATGGAGGTGCTGTGGGTGCCGTTCGCCGAGCTGTACGACGCGGTGCTGGCCGGCCGGGTCAGCGAGGCGCCACTCGCGCTGGCTGTCCTCGCCTATGCGGCGCTGCGCGACGGCGTCCGGCGGTAGGGTGCCGCACAGCCCGGCGGAGGGAGCAGCGATGCAGGTCGACGTACCGACGGACGTGACCGGTCCGGGCCCGATCGACCGGGCGGTGCGGACCTACCTCGACCACCTGGGCGTCGAGAAGGGACTCGCGGCCAACACGCTCAGCTCCTACCGGCGTGACCTCCGCCGCTACCGGGAGTATCTCGCCGAGCGCGAGCTGGCCGACCTCGACCAGGTCACCGAAGCCGTGATCGGCGACTTCGTGGTGCGGCTGCGCGAGGGGGACGAGGCACACCAGCCGTTGAGCGCGTCGTCGGCGGCGCGCACCGTCGTGGCCGTGCGCGGGTTCCACCGGTTCGCAGCCGCCGACGGCCTCGCCGCCGCGGACCCGGCGGCAGCGGTGCGCCCGCCGACGCCCGCGAAGCGGTTGCCGAAGGCGTTGCCGCTGGCCGATGTGGAGGCGATCCTGGAGGCGGCCGGGGCCCCCGGGACACCGCTGGCGCTGCGCGACCGCGCGTTGCTGGAGGTGCTCTACGGCACGGGCGCGCGGATCTCCGAGGCGGTCGGTCTCGACGTCGACGACCTGGACCTGGACGACCCCGAGCACGGCGAGGCGGGCACGGTGCTGCTCCGCGGCAAGGGCAGCAAGGAGCGACTGGTCCCGGTCGGGTCCTACGCCCGCGAGGCGCTGGCGGCGTACGTCACCCGGTCCCGGCCCGGCCTCGCGAGCACCGGGCGGAGCGGTCCGGCGCTGTTCCTCAACGCCCGTGGCGGCCGGCTCTCCCGGCAGTCGGCCTGGACGGTGCTGGTCAAGGCCGCCGAGCGCGCGGGTGTCACCGCCGATGTCTCCCCCCACACGCTGCGGCACTCCTTCGCCACCCACCTGCTCGACGGCGGCGCCGACGTCCGCGTCGTACAGGAGCTGCTGGGGCATGCCTCGGTGACCACCACCCAGGTCTATACCCTCGTCACGGTGGACAACCTGCGCGAGGTCTTCGCGACCGCACATCCCCGGGCACGGAATGCCTGACGCCGCGGCCGACCAGGCCTACGACCGGATCCTGGAGTACGCCGTCGAGCGCGGGCTCGCGCTCTATCCGCACCAGGAGGAGGCGATCCTGGAGCTGCTCGGCGGCAGCAACGTGGTGCTGGCGACACCGACCGGCTCCGGCAAGTCGCTCGTGGCCGTCGCCGCCACGATGGGCGCGCTGGCCGAGGACCGGGTGACCTTCTACACCGCACCGATCAAGGCACTGGTCAGTGAGAAGTTCTTCGAGCTGTGCGAGATCTTCGGCGCCGATGACGTCGGCATGCTCACCGGCGACGTCGCGGTCAACGCCGACGCACCCGTGATCTGCTGCACCGCCGAGGTGCTGGCCAACATCGCGCTGCGCGAGGGAGCCGGCGCCGACATCGGCCTGGTCGTGATGGATGAGTTCCACTTCTACGGCGAGCCCGGTCGCGGATGGGCGTGGCAGGTGCCGCTGCTGGAGCTGCCGCAGGCGCAGCACCTGCTGATGTCGGCGACGCTGGGGGACGTCAGCGAGCTCGCGAAGGACCTGACGCGTCGCAACGGCCGGGAGACGGCCGTGGTCGACCGGGCCGAGCGGCCGGTGCCGCTGTCGTTCACCTGGTCGCTGACCCCGTTGGCGGACATGCTCGAGGAGCTGGTGACCGACGGGAGAGCACCGGTCTACGTCGTGCACTTCACGCAGGCGGCGGCCGTGGAGCACGCGACCTCCCTGCTGGCCCGGGTCGGTGGGCTGCCGGACGTGTCGGAACCCACCAAGGAGCGGATCCGCGAGAAGCTCGCGCCGGTCCGGTTCGCGGCCGGGTTCGGCAAGACCCTCAGCAAGCTGCTCCGCCGCGGGATCGGCGTCCACCACGCGGGCATGCTCCCGCGCTACCGCCGGCTGGTTGAGCAGCTGGCACAGGAGGGACTGCTGACCGTCATCTGCGGCACCGACACCCTCGGGGTCGGGATCAACGTGCCGATCCGGACCGTCCTGTTCACGGGGCTGGCCAAGTTCGACGGTCAGCGCCAACGGGTGCTGCGCACCCGGGAGTTCCTGCAGATCGCCGGGCGGGCCGGCCGCGCCGGCTTCGACACCGAGGGCCATGTCGTCGTGCAGGCGCCCGAGCACATCATCGAGAACGAGAAGGCCAAGGCGAAGTCGGCCGCCCGCAACGCGAAGAACCCGAAGAAGAAGTCCAAGCCGCAGCTGAAGAAGCCGCCCGAGGGCACGGTCGTGTGGACCGAGCAGACCTTCGACAAGCTGGTCGCCGGGGTGCCGGAGAAGCTGTCGTCGAAGATGAAGGTCGACAACGCGATGCTGGTCAACGTGCTCGCCCGGGAGGAGGATGCGTTCCCGGTGCTGCGGCGGCTGCTCACCGACAACCACGAGGAGCGACGCAGCCAGCTCAAGCTGGCCAAGCGCGCGATCCGGCTGACCAGGAGCCTGGTCGCCTCCGAGGTGGTGACCCGGCTCGACCAGCCGGACGAGCTCGGCCGGCGCTACGTGCTCACCGAGGCGCTGCCCGAGGACTTCGCGCTCAACCAGCCGCTGTCGCACTTCGCCCTGGCGGCGCTCGACGTGCTCGACCCGGAGGCCGAGACCCACACCCTCGACCTGGTGTCGGTGGTCGAGGCGGTGCTCGAGGCGCCACGCCCGCTGCTGATGGCCCAGCGGCACGCTGCCCGGGGCGAGGCGATCGCCGAGCTGAAGGCCGACGGCGTCGAGTACGACGAGCGGATGGCGATCGTCGACGAGATCGGCTGGCCGGAGCCGCTGGCCGAGCTGCTGGAGCCGCTGTTCGAGATCTACCGGGAGCGGCATCCGTGGCTCAGCCCGGACGCGCTCGCCCCGAAGTCGGTGCTGCGCGAGATGTGGGAGCAGGGGATGGGGTTCACCGACCTGGTCTCCCGCTACCAGATCGCCCGCTCCGAGGGGCTGGTACTGCGCTACCTCACCGACGCCTACCGAGCACTGCGACAGACGGTGCCGGAGTCGCGTCGCACCGAGGAGCTGGACCTGATCATCGAGTGGCTCGGTGAGACGGTGCGCCAGGTCGACTCCTCACTGCTCGACGAGTGGGAGGCACTCGGTGACCCGGCCCACGTCGACGCCGCCGTCGCGCACCACGAGCCGCCTCCGCCGCCACGGCCACTGTCGGAGCGTGGGCGGGTCTTCGACGTGATGGTGCGCAACGCGATGTGGCGGCGGGTGGAGCTGGTCGCGCGCGACGACATCGACGGCCTGGTCGCGCTGGAGGAGGAGCCGACCCTCACCCGTGCGGAGTGGGACCAGGCGCTGGAGGAGTACTACGCCGAGCACGACCGGGTGCTCACCGACGCCGATGCCCGTGGCCCCGACCTGTTCCGGCTCGACCGCGCCACGTGGCAGGTGGTGCAGACGATCCACGATCCCGAGGGGCACCACGACTGGGTGATCGAGGCCGTGGTCGACGTCGCCGCCTCGGACGAGGCCGGCGAGGCCGTCGTCCGGACCGCGGCGATGCGCTGCCTGGGTGGGTGAGGGGCGCCCGGTGCAGGTGGTCTCGACACGTTCGCTCGTCCCTCGCGAACGCTCGACCTCCTTCGGACCTCGCGAAACTCGACCCGCGCCTTCGGCGCGTCTGCGGAATGTCGACACGGCGACATAGTTCACTGGGCCGCACAGCACGGTTCCAGACGAGGTGAGGGCAGATGACGGGCGGATACTTCGCAGGCTCCAACGCACCGGACATGCCACCACGGGCGCCACGTCCGGCACCGCCCTCCCCACCCCCTGGAGACGACGTGTCCGACCCGTTGCCGTTCCGGCCGCAGTACCCGACCGAGACGCCCGAGGTGGAGGTGGCGCTGCCCGACCCGAATGCCCCGGAGCCCGCTGAGCCCGCGGCGGGGAAGCGTGGGGGATCGGGGCTCGGCCCGACGGGACGGCCGATGCCCACGCTGCCGACTCCGAAGCCGCTCACCGAGCACGGCCCGGCGCGGATCATCTCGATGTGCAACCAGAAGGGCGGCGTCGGCAAGACCACGACCACGATCAACCTCGGCGCCTCGCTCGCCGAGTACGGCCGCAAGGTGCTGCTGGTCGACTTCGACCCGCAGGGCTCGCTGTCGGTGGGGCTCGGGCTCAACCCCCACGAGCTGGACCTGACGATCTACAACCTGCTCATGGAGCCCGACGTCGGTCTGGACGACGTCGTGGTGCCCTCCGGCGTGCCGGGGGTGGACCTGCTGCCCTCCAACATCGACCTCTCCGCGGCCGAGGTGCAGCTGGTGCAGGAGGTGGCGCGGGAGCAGGCGCTCCAGCGCGTGGTCCAGGCCGCGATCCCGTCGTACGACGTCATCCTCATCGACTGCCAGCCCTCGCTCGGGCTGCTCACCGTCAACGCGCTGACAGCCTCCGACGGCGTCATCGTGCCGCTGGAGTGCGAGTACTTCGCGCTGCGCGGCGTCGCGCTGCTGAAGAACACCATCGACAAGGTGACCGAGCGGCTCAACCCCAAGCTCGAGGTCGACGGCGTGCTCGGCACGATGTACGACGGCCGCACCCTGCACGGCCGGGAGGTGCTCCAGCGGCTCGTCGAGGCCTGGGGCGACAAGGTCTTCCACACCGTGATCCGGCGGACCGTGAAGTTCTCCGACTCGACGGTGGCCGGCGAGCCGATCACCTCCTATGCCTCCGGCTCCACCGGCGCCGGGGCCTACCGTGACCTCGCCAAGGAGGTGTCGCTGCGGTGCCTCGACGTGTGAGCATGCCCGCGGCCGACGACCTGTTCCGGCCGACCGGCGACGTCGGTGATCGACCGACCGCCAAGAAGAAGGGGACCGTGCACGCGGTCCCCGACGCCCCGGAGCCGTCGGCGCCGAAGCGGGCCAGCGGTCGGATCCGTCACGACGAGAAGATGACGGTCTACGTCACCGCCGAGGAGCTGATGGAGATCGAGCAGACCCGGCTGGCGCTGCGTGGCACGCACGGCCTGAGCGTCGACCGTGGCCGGGTGGTCCGCGAGGCGCTGCATCTCGTGCTGGAGGAGTTCGAGGCCCACGGGGAGGACTCCGCGCTGGTCCGGCGGCTGCGTGAGTCATGATGCAGGGGTGACCACCGAGCCCGACGCGTCCACCGCGTCCGAGGAGCAGGCCGCGACGGCCGGCTTCGCGGTGCATCTGGACAACTTCGAGGGCCCGTTCGACCTGCTGCTCAACCTGATCGCGAAGCACAAGCTGGACATCACCGAGGTCGCGCTGTCGCGGGTCACCGACGAGTTCATCGCCCACGTCCGGGCCCGGCAGGCCGAGCCGGGCGGCTCCGACCTCGAGGAGACCACCAGCTTCCTCCTCGTCGCCGCGACCCTGCTGGACCTGAAGGCCGCCCGGCTGCTCCCGGCGGGGGACGTGGAGGACGAGGAGGACCTGGCGCTGCTGGAGGCGCGGGACCTGCTCTTCGCCCGGCTGCTGCAGTACAAGGCCTACCAGGAGATCGCGTCGGTCCTCGAGGAGCGACTGACCGTGGAGTCGCGGCGGCATCCGCGCTCGGTCGGGCTCGACGAGCGGTTCGCGGGGCTGCTGCCCGAGGTGCTGATCGGGATCGGGCTGGACCAGTTCGCCGAGCTCGCCGCCAACGCCCTCGCTCCCAAGCCGGAGCCCGAGATGGCCTTCCACCACATCCACGCACCGGCGGTGAGCGTCCGCGAGCAGGCCGGGGTCGTGATGGAGCGTCTGCGGCGCAGCGGCACCATGACCTTCCGCGCGCTCTGCGGGGACGCGCCCGACACCGCGACGACGGTCGCCCGGTTCCTGTCGCTGCTGGAGCTGTTCCGCGAGGGCGTGGTGGCCTTCGACCAGGTCTCCGCGCTGAGCGAGCTCTCCGTGCGGTGGACCGGTGGCGAGCAGGAGGACATCGAGATCACCGACGAGTTCGACGGCACCCCGCTGCCCGACGATGAGACGAGCGAGACGAGCGAGACGAGCGAGACGACGGAGCCGACCGTCGAGGAAGGGGACCCAGCATGACCGAGGAGGCGCTCGCCGTACCCGTCGCCGCCCTGCGGCCCGCACTGGAGGCGGTGCTGATGGTGGCCGACCAGCCGCTCGACGAGCTGGCGCTGGCCTCGGCGGTGGGCTACCCCGAGGCCGAGGTCGCTGCCGCGCTGGCGGCGCTGGCGGCGGAGTACGACGGGCAGGAACGTGGCTTCGAGCTGCGCAACGTCGCGGGCGGCTGGCGGTTCTACACCCGTGAGGAGTACGCCGCCGTGGTCGAGGCGTTCGTGCTGGAGGGCCAGCAGTCCCGGCTCACCCAGGCGGCGCTCGAGACCCTGGCGGTCGTGGCCTACCAGCAGCCGGTCTCCCGGGCCCGGGTGTCGGCCGTGCGGGGGGTCAACGTGGACGGTGTGATGCGGACGCTGCTCAACCGTGGCCTGGTCGAGGAGGCCGGCGAGGACGGCGAGCACGGCGCGATGCTCTACCGCACGACCACCTACTTCCTCGAGCGCATCGGCATCCTGTCGCTCGACGAGCTGCCGGAGCTCGCGCCGCACCTGCCGTCGCTGGAGGAGATGGACGAGCTCGACGAGACGACGCCCGGATCCGTGGCGGACGACACCACCGAGGAGCCTCCGACACCGTGACGCGCGACATCGTGACCGACGAGGAGGGGCTGATCCGGCTCCAGAAGCTGCTCGCGCAGTCCGGCGTCGCCTCCCGGCGCAAGTGTGAGGAGCTGATGCTCGACGGCGAGGTGGAGGTCGACGGCGAGGTCGTCACCCGTCTCGGCACCAAGGTCGACCCGCGGACCGCCGTGATCAAGGTGGCGGGGCAGCGGCTCCCGCCGCTCTCCGAGCACGCCTACCTCGTGCTCAACAAGCCGCGCGGAGTGGTGTCGACGATGTCGGACCCGGAGGGTCGCGCGACCCTCACCGACCTGGTCGCCGACCGTCCCGAACGGCTCTTCCACGTCGGCCGGCTCGACACCGACACCTCCGGGCTGCTGCTGCTCACCAACGACGGCGACTTCGCCCACCGCATGGCCCACCCGTCGTACGAGGTGGAGAAGACCTACGTGGCAGACGTGCAGGGCCGCGCCACCAAGGCCACCATCGACCGGCTCCTCGCCGGCGTGACGCTCGACGACGGCCCGGCCGCCGTGCGGCGGGCCCGGGTGGTGACCGCGGACCGGGGCAAGTCGATCATCGAGCTGGTGATCCACGAGGGGCGCAACCGGATCGTGCGCCGGCTGCTCGACCAGGTCGGGCACCCGGTACGGCGACTCTCGCGCACCGGCTTCGGGCCGGTGGACCTCGGTGCCCTGCCGGTCGGCGAGATCCGGGAGCTGACCCAGGACGAGCTGGGGGCGCTGCTGGAGCTCGTCGGGCTCTGACCCGCCGGGGCCTCGGCGATCACCTACCCTGGGACCCATGACCGCGCCGGTCCCGCCAGCGCTGCGCCCCTACGTCGCCTCCCGGGTGGCCTACGACGTCGACCTCGGCCGGCCCGGGGTGCATCGCGGCCTGCCCGACACGACGATGACCCTGGTGCTGCCGATCGACGAGCCGCTGGAGGTCTCGTGGGCCGCGGACGACGGCTCCCGGCGGGTCGGATGGTCCTGTCTGTCCGGTCTGCACGCGGCACCGGCGGCGATCCACCACCGGGGCCACCAGCGCGGCATCCAGCTGGGCCTCACCGTTGCCGGCGCGCGGGCGCTGCTCGGGCGACCGGTGGGCGAGCTGTCCGGGGTGCTGACCGATCTGTCCGAGGCCGTTCCGGAGCTCGCCGACCTCCCGGAGCGGCTGCACGACCAGGCGTCGTGGTCCGCCCGCGTCGCGCTGGTCGACCGCGCGATCGCGACCCGGGTCGGTGCCACCCGGGTCCCCGCGATGCGCGGCGAGGTGGGCCGGGCGCTCGGTGGACTCACCCGGGGCCGGCGGGTCAGCGACGTCGCCGACGAGGTCGGCTACAGCCGCCGTCGGCTGGCGACCCTGGTGCGCGAGGAGAGCGGGCTGAGCCCGAAGGAGTACCAACGCGTCGCACGGTTCCAGGCCTCCCTGGCATCGTTGCGCGCGCGTCCCCGGTCGAGGCTGGCGGACCTCGCGGCCGCGTGCGACTACAGCGACCAGGCCCACCTCACCCGTGAGTGGGTGGCCCTGGCCGGGTGCACGCCGACCACCTGGCTGCGCGAGGAGTTCCCGTACGTTCAAGACCCGCCTCCGGTGGGGCGGTGACCCTGGAGGCATGAGCGATACGACGCGCACCGCGAGCGCGGTGCACCTGTGGCAGTGCCTGTCCTTCCGTGACGCCGAGGCGATGATGGCGTGGCTGCGCGCGATCGGCTTCGCCGAGCATGCGACGTACCACGACGACACCGGCGCGGTCGCGCACGCCGAGTGGGTCTGGCCCGAGGGCGGCGGGATCATGTTCGGCTCCGAGGGCACCGGCATCATCCGCAACGCCGGCGGATCGGCGGTCTATCTCGCCACCGATGACCCCGACGCGGTCTTCGAACGGGCGGTGGCGGCCGGCGCCACGATCGTGCGTGGACTCGAGGACCACGACTACGGCGGTCGCGGTGGCAGCGTCGAGGACCCCGAGGGCAACCACTGGTCCTTCGGGTCCTACCGGCCCGGGTGAGCGACATCGGGACGACGGGCGGTCGTGCCCGACACGGAGACGAGGACGTGGGTCGTCTAGCCTTGCCCGGTGCACGTCACCGGACCCATCGAGATCGTCGGCGCGGGCCTGATCGGCACGTCGGTCGCCCTGGCGTGTCGCCGGGCCGGCCACGACGTGCTGCTCACCGACAGCGTGCCGGACCATCTCCGCACCGCCACCGGCCTCGGCGCCGGACGGCCCCGTGCGGCCGACGACCTGCCGCAGCTCGTCGTGGTGGCCGTTCCGCCGGACCACCTGGGACCGGCGATCCGTGAGGCGCTCGACGCCGCGGGGCCGGAGACGGTCGTCACCGACGTCGGCAGCGTGAAGTCCGTGCCGCTGGCCGAGGTGGCCGACCACGCGGCGGTGTCGCGGTATGTCGGTGGCCATCCGATGGCCGGCAGTGAGCGCTCCGGCCCGCTGGCCGCGTCCGACCGGCTGTTCGACGGACGACCGTGGGCCGTCGTCCCGGGGCCGAGGGCGACGCCGGACGCGGTGCGGGTGGTCGAGGAGCTGGTCGAGCTCTGCGGAGCGGTGGCGGTGCGGCTCGGACCGGAGGAGCACGACAAGGCGGTGGCCCGCACCTCGCACGTGCCCCACCTGCTCGCCTCGCTGATCGCCGGCACCCTCGCCGGGGCGACGCCGGACCATCTGGCGCTGTCCGGACAGGGGGTGCGGGACGTCACCCGGGTCGCCGCGGGCGATCCCGCCCTCTACAGCCAGATCATCGGCGGCAACGCGGAGGCGGTCGCGACGCTCCTCGGCCAGGTGCGGGATCGGCTCGACCTCGCCCTGGACGCCGTGGCGAGCGGCGATCGGGTCGGCCTGGAGTCGCTGCTGACCCACGGCGTGGCGGGCACGCGGGCGATCCCCGGCAAGCACGGCGGCGCGCCACAGCCGACCGAGACGGTGTGGGTGTCCGTGCCGGACCATCCCGGCGAGCTCGCGCGGCTCTTCGCCGACGCCGGCGCGAGTGGCGTCAACATCGAGGACGTGCGCATCGACCACGACCCCGGCCGCCCGGTCGGCCTGGTGGAGCTCGACGTGGCCGAGGGGGCCGCGGGCACCCTGCTCGACTCGCTGGGCGCCAAGGGCTGGACCATCCACCGCTGACGCGAGTCGGTGCAGGTGCCTCGCGTCGTTCCCGTGGTGGTTGCGCGCCGAATGAGGTGAGCGGCCCTCGATCGGTAGGCTGATCCGCTGTGAAGGCAACGGGACGACTGGTGGTGGCAGTCGACGGCACGTCGGGCTCCGGGAAGTCCAGCACCTGCCGCGGGGTGGCCGAGCGGCTGGGCCTGCGCTACCTGGACACGGGCGCGCAGTACCGTGCGATGACGTGGTGGATGCTGGTCCACGAGATCGACGTGAACGACCCTGCCGCGGTCGCCGCCCTCGCCGGGCGGCCCCGGGTCCGCTCCGGCACCGATCCGGCGGATCCCGAGATCGAGGTCGACGGCGCCGAGGTGCGCACGGAGATCCGCTCGGACGCGGTCAACGCGGCCGTCTCGCCGGTCAGCGCCGTGCCCGAGGTCCGGGAGCGCCTGGTCGCGCTGCAGCGCGAGATCATCGGGTCCGGCGGCATCGTGGTCGAGGGGCGTGACATCGGGTCGGTGGTCTGGCCGGAGGCCGAGGTCAAGGTCTACCTCACGGCCGATCCCGCGGCCCGTGCCTCGCGACGGGCCGCCGAGGCCGGCAGCGCGGACCTGGGGGCCACCCGGGAGTCGCTGCTCAACCGCGACCGCATCGACTCCGGACGGGCCGTCGCTCCGTTGGCGCAGGCGGACGGCGCGGTCCACATCGACACCACCGACCGAACGCTCGACGAGGTGATCGAGATGGTGGTCGGCCTCGCGGAGGAGGCGGCGTCCGCGACGGACGGGAGCGCGCCGGACGACCCCGGCCGATGACCGCGCACCGGGAGGTCCCACGGGCCGCCGACCTGCGCCACCCCGCCCGTGCCGCGCTCCACACCGGTCGCCCGTTGGCGCAGTGGCTGATCGGTCGCTGGTACGACGTCCGGGTGCATCACCCGGAGCGGTTCCCCTCCGAGGGCCCCGTGGTGGTGGCGGCCAACCACATCGGGTTCGCCGACGGGCCGCTGCTCGCGATCTGCGCCCCGCGACCGGTGCACGCGCTCACCAAGGTGGAGATGTTCTCGGGAGTGCTCGGTGGGTTCCTCCGGTTCGCCGGCCAGATCCCGGTGGACCGGTTCCGACCGGATCCTCGCGCGGTGCGCACCTGCGTGCACGTGCTGCGCAGTGGTGGGGTCGTCGGTGTGTTCCCCGAGGGCACCCGCGGCAACGGTGAGCTGGACCGGTTCCACCGCGGCGCGGCGTACCTCGCGATGGTGACGGGGGCGCCGATCCTGCCGCTCACGTTCATCGGCAGCCGGGAGCCCGGCGGGCACACCGGCTCGTTGCCACCCCGTGGCGCCGCGATCGACATGGTGATCGGCACCCCGGTCCGGTTCGATGCCGTGCCCAGGCCTCGGAACAAGAGTGCCGTGGCCGCGCGTTCACTGGAATTGCGCGAGCTGATGCTGGCCGAGCTGCGGACAGCGCTGCGCGACACCGGGCGACGGCTGCCCGGCCCGCTCCCGGCGGGGGAGCACGAGCCGTTGCCCGGCAATCTGGTGGAGAGGTCAACATGAGCGAGCCCTACGACGTCCCGGAGTCCGGTCCGGCCCTCGGGCCGGTCCCGGTGCTGGCGGTCGTCGGTCGCCCCAACGTCGGCAAGTCGACGCTGGTCAACCGGTTCCTCGGCCGCCGCGAGGCCGTCGTCGAGGACGTCCCCGGCGTCACTCGCGACCGGGTCTCCTACGACGCGGTGTGGAACGGCCGCGCCTTCACGGTGGTCGACACCGGCGGCTGGGACCCGGACGCCCGGGGGATGGCGGAGCGGATCGCCGGCCAGGCGGAGATCGCGGTCGGCCTGGCCGATGCCGTGCTGTTCGTCGTCGACGCCACCGTGGGGATCACCGACGCCGACGAGGCCGTGGTGAAGGTGCTGCGCTCGTCCGGGCGACCCGTCGTGCTCGCGGCCAACAAGGTCGACGACGAGCGTGCCGAGGCCGAGGCGTACGCGCTGTGGAACCTCGGCCTCGGCGAGCCGCACCCGATCTCGGCGTTGCACGGACGGGGCTCGGGCGACCTGCTCGACGCCGTGCTCGAGGCGCTGCCGGAGCCGCCACCCGAGCAGGACGCCCCGGAGGGCGGTCCGCGGCGGATCGCCATCGTGGGCCGGCCCAACGTCGGCAAGTCCTCGCTGCTCAACCAGCTCGCGGGGGCCGAGCGGGTGGTGGTGGACGACGTCGCCGGCACGACGGTCGACCCGGTGGACGAGCTGGTGCAGCTCGGCGGCCGCACCTGGCGCTTCATCGACACCGCCGGCATCCGGAAGCGGGTCAAGGAGTCGTCGGGACACGAGTACTACGCCTGGCTGCGCACCTCGACCGCGATCGAGCGGGCCGAGGTCGCGGTCCTGGTGCTCGACGGCGCGCAGTCGATCTCCGAGCAGGACCTGCGCATCCTGCAGGCGGTGCGAGAAGCCGGTCGGGCGCTGGTGATCGCCGTCAACAAGTGGGACCTGGTCGACGAGGAGCGGCGCTACTACCTCGAGCGTGAGGTGGAGCGCGACCTGGTGCAGGTGCGGTGGGCGCCGCGGATCAACGTCACCGCTCGGACCGGGTGGCACATCGACCGGCTGGTGCCGGCGCTGGACAAGGCGCTCGAGGGCTGGGAGA
>CAZJDU010000092.1:0-14343 GCA_964544855.1 uncultured Nocardioides sp. | reverse complement strand
TCGGTGTCCGAGGGGGGACTTGAACCCCCACGACCAGTAATAGGTCACTAGCACCTCAAGCTAGCGCGTCTGCCAATTCCGCCACCCGGACGAGTGCGGAGGGAACATTAGCAAAGCCCCGACGAAGATCCCGCATCGGCATCGATCCCACGCGTCACACCCGTGACGTGCCGGTGCCGGGGCTGCGCGGTGTCCTCCCCGTCCACCGACGATACGCCACGATGAAGGCGGATGCTTCGGCATAGCCGAGACGCAGCGCGACGTCCTCGACGCGCATCGACCCCGCCGACAGCAGGTCCTCGGCGAGCCCGCGGCGCACCTCGTCGATCAGCTCGCGATAGCTGGTGCCCGCCGCCGCGAGCCGGCGCCGCAGTGACCGCTCGCTCAGGCCGAGGCGAGCAGCCACGTCGGGCATCGGCGCGCCGAGCTCGAGCCGCTGCGCGATGATCACCCGGACCTGGTCGGCGATGCCGGCCCGGGCACGACGCCGGACGACCAGATCCCGGCACAACGACTCCGAGAGCTCATGGGCGTGGGCGTTGGCATGGGGCAGGGCCAGGTCGAGCCACGACCGGTCGAACCGGAGCCTCGCTCGCGGTGCGTACCAGCGGGGTGCGACACCGAACACGCTGCGGCACGGTGACTCGTCGGCGGGCGCGAACGGCAGCGACACCGCTGACAGCCGCGGCGCTCCGCCGCCGACCTCACGGAGCACGGTCCAGATCGCCGCGAGGTCACGCTCGACGAGGAACCGGCGGAGGTCCCCGGCGAGGTGGGGCTCGGTGACGGTGATGACGACGTCGCCCGCCTCGACGTGGGCGGACGGGATGGTGAAGGTGAAGCTCAGGTCGATGAGGCGCAGTGCGAGGTTCGCCGCAGCGCCGAGGGTGGCACTGCTCAGCAGTGCGAAGCCGAGCGCTCCGAAGGCGGCCGCGTGGTAGTGCCCACCCACCGTCACGCCACTCACCGCGGGCGCGGCGGCGAGCAGGTTGCGCACGACGCAGAGCTCCTGCTCCGCGGTGACCTCGCGGTGCCGGTCGTCCAGGTCGGTGGGGCCGAGACCGGAGCCTCGCAGCATCCGCCGGGCAGACACACCGGCGGCGTTCCCCTCGGCGACCAGGAAGTCGATGCTCGCCACGCTGCGAGGGAAGTCCCAGTCCCGCGTCGCGGGCTCGGCGAACCTGACCATGGCCGGAATTATGGATCAGGTGGCCGGGGGTCGCTGGCCCGGCCGTGCTGGCTTCCCTAGCGTGAGCATCATGACGAGCATCACACAGCCGAGCGTCATCGTGGTCGGCGCCGGGTTCGGCGGCCTCGGGGTCGCCCACGAGCTGATCACCGCCGGCCTGAGCGACGTGACGGTTCTGGAGCGGGCCGAGGACATCGGTGGCGTGTGGCGCGACAACACCTACCCGGGCGCGGCCTGCGACGTACCGTCGTCGCTCTACTCGTGGTCGTATGCACCGAAGCACGACTGGAGCCACCGGTACGCCCGACAGCCGGAGATCCTCGCCTACCTCCGGTCCGAGGCGGTCCGTGGCGGGCTGCTGGACCGGGTCCGGACCGGCGCCGAGGTCACCGCTGCCCGGTGGGACGACGCCGGTGCCCGGTGGCGGGTCGAGCTCCGGACCGGGGAGCACCTCAGCGCTGACGTGCTCGTGTCGGCGGTCGGCCAGCTGTCGCGGCCGGCCATCCCGGCCATCGAGGGGCTCGACACGTTCGGTGGCCCCCGGTTCCACTCGGCACGGTGGGACCACACGGTCGACCTCAGGGGACGACGGGTGGGCGTGGTCGGCACCGGCGCGAGCGCGATCCAGTTCGTCCCCGGCATCGTGGACGAGGTCGCGGCGCTCACGGTGTTCCAGCGCTCCGCGCCGTACGTCGTCCCCAAGGCGGACCGCACCTACGCCGCGTGGCACAAGCGCCTGTTCACCCGCGCTCCCCGGATCCACCACCTGGCGCGGCGGAGCGTGTTCCACCTCTCGGAGCAGCTCAACAAGACCCTCGACGACGACGGCCGGCTCGCAGCGGCACTGCACCGCGCCTGGCAGCTCCACCTCCGCCACCAGATCAAGGACCCGCGGCTGCGTGCCCGGCTGGTGCCGGACTACCCGCTGGGCTGCAAGCGGCTCCTGTTCAGCAACGACTGGTACCCCGCGCTCGCGCGGGACCACGTCGACGTGGTCACCGACCCGATCGGGCAGGTCGAGCCCACCGGCGTCCGGACGGAGGACGGCGCCCTGCACGAGTGCGACGTACTCATCCTGGGCACCGGATTCGCGGCGACCGACTTCCTGGCTCCGATCTCGGTGACCGGGCGGGACGGCCGATCGCTCGACGACGCGTGGGAGGGGGGCGCCCGGGCCCACCTCGGCATCGCCGTGCCGGGCTTCCCGAGCTTCTTCTGCGTCTACGGTCCCAACACCAACCTCGGCGGCTCCTCGATCATCGGGATGCTGGAGGCGCAGGCCGGCTACATCGCTCAGGCCGTCGGCGCGATCGCTGACGGAGGCGCCCCGCTCGAGGTGAGGCCCGAGGTCGCCGAGGCCTTCGACGCCGAGATCCAGGCACGCCTCGCGCGCAGTGTCTGGAGCGGTTGCAGCAGCTGGTACCGCGTCGACAGCGGCAGGGTCACCACGAACTGGCCCGGCCCGGTCGCGGAGTACCAGCAGCGCACCGCCGGGTTCGACCGCGCCGAGTATCTCGCGCCCCACCCGGTCGCGGGTTGAGCGGCCGTTCGCAGAGCGGTTCCCGCGGCGCCACCCGGGCCTGCCAAGATGGAGCGATGAGGGGTGAGAGCCACGAGGTGACCGACGCGGCCGCGGAGGTCGTGGAGTTCTGTCGCGACCTGATCCGGATCGACACGTCCAACTACGGACCCGACGACGGACCGGGGGAGCGGAAGGCGGCGGAGTACGTTGCGGCCCTGCTCGACGAGGTCGGCCTCGAGACCACCCTCATCGAGGGGGCGCCGGGGCGCACCAACGTGGTCGCCCGGTGGGGCGGGGACGGGAGCACGCGCCAGGACGGGCTGCTGCTCCACGGCCACCTCGATGTCGTGCCCGCCGCGCCGGAGGACTGGCAGGTCCACCCGTTCAGCGGCGAGATCCAGGACGGCTATGTCTGGGGTCGCGGCGCGGTGGACATGAAGGACTTCGACGCGATGCTGCTCTCGGTCGTGCGAGCTCGGCAGCGCTCCGGGAGGCTCCCGGAGCGCCCCGTCGTGCTCTGCTTCACCGCCGACGAGGAGGCCGGCGGCCACATCGGCGCCGAGGTGCTCGTCCGGGACCACCCTGAGCTGTTCGAGGGCTGCACGGAGGCGGTCGGCGAGGTCGGCGGCTTCAGCACGACGGTGCGCGGGCGCCGGCTCTACCTCATCGAGGCCGCCGAGAAGGGCATGGCCTGGATGCGGCTGACCGCCCGGGGCCGCGCGGGCCACGGGTCGATGATCAACCACGCCAACGCGGTCACCGAGCTGGCCGGAGCGGTGGCGCGCATCGGCGCGCACGCGTGGCCGGTCCGGTTGACCCCCGCGATGCGGACGCTGCTGGCGTCGGTCGGCGAGCTCGCGGGCGTGGAGGCGACGCCCGAGAACGCCCAGGAGCTGATCGAGGAGTTCGGCGGGGCGGCACGGATGCTCGGCGCGGTGATCCGCAACACCACGAACCCGACCATGCTGGGTGCCGGCTACAAGGTGAACGTCATCCCGACCGAGGCGACGGCTCATGTCGACGGCCGGTTCCTGCCCGGCTACGAGGACGAGTTCTTCGCCACCCTGGCCGACCTCTGCGGGGAGAACGTCGACATCGACTTCGTGTCGCACCAGCAGCCGTGGGAGACGCCGTACGAGGGCGCGCTGGTGGATGCGATGACCAGCAGCCTGATGGCGGAGGACCCGGACGCGGTCGTGGCGCCGTACCTGATGAGCGGTGGCACCGACGCCAAGCACTTCCGCAAGCTCGGCATGGCCAGCTACGGCTTCGCCCCGCTCCGGCTGCCGGCCGACCTCGACTTCACCGCCCTCTTCCACGGCGTCGACGAGCGGGTCCCGGTCGACGCCCTCGAGTTCGGCGCCCGGGTCTTCGACCGCTTCCTCGACGAGGTGTAGGTCCGAACCGGACCCGCCGGTCGGCGAAGCCGACTACGCAGTGAACACCTGGCGGATGATCTTGCGGCGCAGCACGACCTGGCGGGTGCCGTCGGCGCGGATGCGGAGCCGGTCGAGCTCCCAGCGACCGTGCTCGGCACGCTGGGCGATGAGCTTGGTGACCACGTGGCGCGAGAGCTCCCGCGGGAAGGTCACGGTGTCGAACTGCCATTCGACACCGCGCCCCAGCGGCTTCGCGTGGACCGGCCGGAGCTGGACGGCGCGACTCATGCGTCCTCCTGGCGTGACACGTGCGGTGCCTGGCTCATACCGGCTCCGAGACGTCGTCCAGGGCCTCCCGGATCTCCGGTGGCAGCTGTTTGCCCTCGGTGCCGAGCGCCGTGGCGAGCTGCGCGGTGGTGCGGGCGCCGACGATCGGGGCGGTGACCCCGGGGCGGTCCCGCACCCAGACCAGTGCCACCTCCAGCGGAGTCCAGCCGAGCCCGTCGGCCGCCTTCGCGACGGCCTCGACGGTGCTGCGGCCACGGTCGTCGAGCAGCTCCTCGATCTTCCATGCCTGGTCGGAGGCGCCCCGCGAGTCGGCGGGGATGCCGGTGCGGTACTTGCCGGTCAGCACGCCCTTGCCGAGAGGGGAGTAGGGCAGGACCCCCACGCCGGTCGCCCGGGCGGCCGGCAGCACCTCGTGCTCGATGTCGCGCTCGACGAGGGAGTAGGCGACCTGGGTGCTGGTGAGTGGCGCCCGCCCGGGGACGGCGCGCTGCCAGGTCGCCGCCTGCGCGGTCTGCCACCCGGTGTAGTTGGAGACCCCGACGTACGCCGCCCGCCCCGTCGTCACGGCGGTGTCCAGCGCGGAGAGCGTCTCCTCGATCGGGGTGTGGTCGTCCCACACATGGACCTGCCACAGGTCGACGTGGTCGACGCCGAGCCGCTGCAGGGAGAGATCCAGGCAGGAGAGCAGGTAGCCGCGGCCGGCGTCGTACACCCGCTCGCCGCGGCGAAGGCCGAAGCCGGCCTTGGTGGCGATCACCAGGTCGTCCCGCGGCACGACGGCGCCGAGCAGCTCCCCGAGCATCGTCTCGGAGGCGCCGCCGCCGTAGATGTGAGCGGTGTCGACGAGGGTCCCGCCGGCGTCGGCGAAGGCGACGAGCTGGTCACGGGCCTCGTGCTCGTCGACGGCCGTGCCCCATGGCATCAGGCCGAGAGCGAGCCGGGAGACCCGGAGGCCGCTGGAGCCGACGGAGCGTTGCTGCATGGCAGAGAATCTAGTAGGGCGGGCCAGCCGGGCGGCGCACGGCACGCCCGACCGCCGTCCCCGGACGCCGTGTCCTACGCTGATGCCCCGTGTCGGACTTCCTCCAGGCCCTGGTCCTGGGCACCCTGCAAGGCCTGACGGAGTTCCTCCCGATCTCCAGCAGCGCGCACCTGCGGATCTTCCCCGAGCTCTTCGGCTGGGGCGACCCGGGAGCGGCGTTCACCGCAGTGATCCAGATCGGGACCGAGGTCGCGGTCCTGCTCTACTTCTGGCGCGACATCTGGCGCATCGCCAGGACCTGGCTGGTGTCGCTGGTGAAGCCGGAGTACCGCGGCCACCTGGACGCCCGGATGGGCTGGTACATCATCGTCGGGTCGATCCCGATCGGCATCCTCGGCGTGACCTTCAAGGACACCATCGAGACCTCCTTCCGCAACCTCTGGCTGATCGGCACCACCCTGATCGTGCTCGGCCTGATCCTCGGCGTCGCCGACAGGTTCGGCGGCACCCGGAAGGCGATCAAGCACCTCACCCTGCGCGACGCCGTGCTGATGGGCCTCGCCCAGGCCTGTGCCCTGATCCCCGGTGTGTCCCGATCCGGCGCGACGATCTCGATGGGGCGGTTCCTCGGGTACGAGCGTGCCGCCGCGACGCGGTATGCGTTCCTCCTCGCGATCCCGGCCGTGGTGGCGGCGGGGCTCTTCGAGCTGCCCGAGATCCAGACCGGCGACAACCTCTACGGCTGGGGCCCGACCATCGTGGCGACGATCGTCTCCTTCGTCGTCGGGTACGCCGCGATCGCGTGGCTGCTGCGCTACATCAGCACCCACTCCTTCGCGCCGTTCGTGATCTACCGGGTGCTGCTCGGCAGCGGCGTCCTGGTGCTGGTCGCCGCCGGTGTGCTCACCGCGTGATCGGCTCGGTCAGAACCAGCCGGAGCGCCGGAACCACCACAGCAGTGCGCCGACCGCGCCGCCCATCAGCAGCAGCGCGAACGGATAGCCCACCGCCCAGTGCAGCTCGGGCATGTGCTCGAAGTTCATGCCGTAGATGCCGGCGATGAGGGTCGGGATCAGCACCAGGGCCGCGCCGGCGGAGATCTTGCGCATGTCGTCGTTCTGCTGCACGGTCACCCGCGCGAGGTAGGCCTCGAACGCGCTGGAGAGCAGCGTGTCGAGGCCGTCGACGGTCTCCGCGGCCTGGGCCAGGTGGTCGCCGACGTCGCGGAAGAACGGGGCGGTGTCGGCGTCGATCCCGGTGACCACGCCGGCCGCGAACCGGCGCATCGGCTCCCGCAGCGGGAGGACCGCTCGCCGAACCTCAGCGATCTCCCGCTTGAGCGTGTAGATCCGCACCTCGTCGTTGGTGCGTCGCGGTGAGAAGACCGACGTCTCGACCTCGTCGACGTCGGTCTGCAGCTCCTCGAGCACCGACAGGTAGTGGTCGACGACCGAGTCGCACACGGCGTAGACGACCGAGGACGGACCGTGGCCCAGGACGGCGGCCTGCGCTTCGAGCCGGGCGCGGGTCTCGCGGAGGTCGCCGCCGCGGCCGTGCCGGACGGTGATCACGTAGTCCGGCCCGATGAAGAGGCTGATCTCCCCGGTCTCGACGGCGTCCTCGGCATCGACGTACCACAGCGTCTTGAGCACCAGGAAGAGCATGTCGTCGTACTGCTCCAGCTTCGGGCGCTGGTGGGCGGTCACGGCGTCCTCGACGGCGAGCTCGTGCAGGTCGAACGCGGTGGCGATGTCGGCCAGCTCCAGGTGGCTGGGTGCGTAGAGCCCGACCCACACGAAGCCGCCCTCGGCGCCGGCCGCGGCGCGGAGCGCACCGAAGTCGTGCGCATGGCAGTCGACCGGGAGCCGTTTCCCGTCGCGGTAGACAGCGCTGTCGACGATCACGCGTGCCACGGTAGTGCGCACCGGAGCGAGAACGCGGAACGAACCCGCGTGCCCTGCCCACCCGGTGACGCCCCGGCCGGCGCCGTGCCCGGGTCAGTAGGCTCGCGGCATGGCGACGGTGATCCTGCTCCGGCACGGCCGCACCACGGCGAACGCATCCGGTGTGCTGGCCGGACGCACGGCCGGCGTGAAGCTCGACGACACGGGCCGGGCGCAGGCAGAGCAGGCGGCGGCCCGCATCGCGGCCGTGCCGCTCGCCGGTCTGGTCAGCAGCCCGCAGGAGCGGTGCCGGCAGACGGCGAAGCTCGTGGCCGCGGCGCAGCCCGACCACGACGACAGCCCGCTGAAGCCCGTGCCCGAGGGCGGCCTGGCCGAGTGCGACTACGGCGAGTGGCAGGGCGGCAGGCTCAAGGACCTCGCCAAGGAGAAGCTGTGGCGCACCGTGCAGCAGCAGCCGTCCGCCGCGGTGTTCCCGGGCGGTGAGTCACTGGTCGCGATGCAGCACCGCGCCGTGAGCGCCGTGCGCCGGATCGATCGTGGCTTCGAGGACTCGCACGGGCCGAGCGCGGTGTGGGTCGCGGTCAGCCACGGTGACCTCATCAAGTCGATCCTCGCCGACGCCCTCGGCATGCACCTCGACCACTTCCAGCGGATCCGGGTCGACCCGGCCTCGATCTCGATCATCACCTACACCGCCGATCGGCCCTATGTTCTCGCGAGCAACACCCAGGCGGGAGACCTCGGCTGGCTGCACCAGCCGAGACGGCGCCGCTCGCGTCGCGAGGCGCCGGTGGGAGGCGGCGCGGGCCCCGAGGCACCGTGAGGATTCGCGTGGTGTGAGCCAACCTCTAAGGTGAGTGGCATGCCGATCGTCCACGCCTTCGACCCGCCGGAGCGATTCGTCGCCGGCACCGTCGGCGAGCCGGGGGAGCGCACGTTCTACCTGCAGGCCCGCGACGGCGCCCGGCTCGTCAGCGTCGCCCTGGAGAAGCAGCAGGTCCAGGCACTGGCCGACCGCATCGACGAGCTGCTCGACGAGGTGATGTCGGAGGCCCACACCCGAGGTGTGGTGCCCGCCGTGGCGCCGCGCGGTCTCACCGACGAGGAGCCGCTCGAGTCGCCCGTGGAGGCGGAGTTCCGCGCGGGCACCATGACGCTGTCGTGGGACCCCGGGGACGAGCGCGTCGTGATCGAGGTCTTCCCGGTGGGCGAGGAGCTGGTCGGCCTGTCCGAGGCTGTCGAGGAGGGCGAGGACGCCGTCGCCGAGATGGCCGAGGGCCAGGAGCCCTCGGAGGTCTTCGTCGTCCGGATCGATGCCGGGCACGCCCGGGCCTTCGCCCAGCGGGCCGAGCGGGTCCTCGGCGCCGGCCGGCCGACCTGCCCCTTCTGCGGTGAGTCCATCGACCCGGACGGACACCTCTGCGTCCGGGCGAACGGCTTCCGGCGACGCGACCCGTGACCGAGGCGACCGCGCTCGAGCTCAAGGGCCGGATCATGCCGGCCTCGAACGCCACGTTCCTCGGCGAGCTCGAGGGCCGCGAGGTGGTCTACAAGCCGGTGGCGGGCGAGCGACCGCTGTGGGACTTCCCGGACGGCACCCTCGCCGGCCGCGAGGTGGCGGCCTACCTCGTCTCCGAGGCGACGGGATGGGACCTGGTGCCGCGCACCTGGATCGGCGAGGGCCCGCACGGCCCCGGCATGCTGCAGGAGTGGCAGACGGTCACCGAGGACGACGCGGTGGACCTGGTCCCGTCCGGTTCGGTCCCCGACGGCTGGCTGCCGGTCTTCGACGGCCTCGACGAGCACGACCGCGAGGTCACGCTGGTGCACGAGGATCGGCTGGAGCTGCGCCGACTGGCGACGTACGACGTCCTGATCAACAACGCCGACCGCAAGGGCGGCCACGTGCTCGCGATGCCGGGCGGTCACCGCTACGGCATCGACCACGGTGTCTCCTTCCACCACGAGCCGAAGCTGCGCACGGTGCTGTGGGGGTGGGCCGGGAGCCCGCTGCGCGACGACGAGTGCGAGGTCGTGCACCGCGTGCTCGCCGCCGTGCGCGGTGATCTCGGCGAGCGGCTCGCCTCCCTCGTCGACGACGTCGAGATCGCCGCGTTGGAGCGTCGCGGGCGGCGGCTCCTCGACGCCGGGCTGCTGCCCTCGCCCGACGGGCGCTGGCCCGCGATCCCCTGGCCGCCGTTCTGAGCACAGCGGTGCACTGAGGGCGGCGGCCCGGTCCGAGCCCTCCCGGTCGCCGACCACTGTGGGGATCCCGGCTAGCATCCGGACCATGCGTGCCTGGACCCCGCCCGAGATCCCGACCCTGACCATGGCCGGACCACCGGTGCGGATCCACGACACCCCGACGGGCGCAGCCGTGCCCACCACGCCGGCCGACACGGCGCGGCTCTACGTCTGCGGCATCACGCCGTACGACGCCACGCACCTCGGCCACGCGGCCACCTACATCGGCTTCGACCTGCTGGTGCGTGCCTGGCGCAACGCCGGTCACGACGTCCGCTACGTGCAGAACGTGACCGACGTCGACGACCCGCTGCTGGAGCGGGCGACGAAGGTGTCGGTCGGCTGGGAGGAGCTCGCCGAGCGCGAGACCGAGCTCTACCGCCACGACATGCAGGCGCTGCGGGTGCTGCCGCCCGACGTGCTGCTCGGTGCGGTGGAGTCGATCCCGCTGGTGATCGGGCTGATCGAGCGGCTGCAGGACCAGGGTGCGGTCTACCGGGTCGATGGCGACCTCTACTTCTCGGTGACGGCCGACCCGGCGTTCGGGGCGGAGTCGGGCTATGACCGCGAGACCATGCTGCGGCTCTTCGGCGAGCGTGGGGGAGATCCCGAGCGCGAGGGCAAGAAGGATCCGTTGGACTGCGTCGTGTGGCGCGCGGAGCGCCCCGGCGAGCCCGCGTGGGACAGCCCGTTCGGCCGCGGCCGGCCCGGGTGGCACATCGAGTGCGCAGCGATCGCGCTGGAGCACCTGGGGGAGGCGTTCGACGTGCAGGGCGGCGGCACGGACCTGATCTTTCCCCATCACGAGATGTGCGCCGGTCACGTGCAGGTCGCCACCGGTCAGCCGTTCGCCCGCGCCTACGCGCACGCCGGGATGGTGGGCTACGACGGCGAGAAGATGTCGAAGTCGCGCGGCAACCTGGTCTTCGTCTCCGCGCTGCGCAACAGCGACATCGACCCGATGGCGATCCGGTTGGCGCTGCTGCGCCACCACTACCGCAGCGACTGGGAGTGGACCGACGACGAGCTGTTCCGGGCGGTGGACGACCTCGCGGGGTGGCGTCGGGCGTTCGCCCTCGGCTCGGGCGCTCCGGCCGCGCCGGTCGTCGACGCCGTCCTGGCCGCGCTGGCCGACGACCTCGACGCCCCCCGCGCGACCGCGGCGGTCGACGCCTGGGTCCGCACCACCCTCGGCGAGGACGGACTGGCCGACACCAGCGACCCGGAAGCGGCGGCGACGTTGCTCCCGGTCATCGACGCCGCGCTCGGCGTGACCCTGTGAATCAGTCGCCGTCGCGGCGCTTGAGATAGCGCTCGAACTCGCGCGCGATGGCCTCGCCGGACGCCTCGGGCAGCTCGGCGGTGTCACGGGACTCCTCGAGCGAGCGGATGTACTCCGCGACGTCCTCGTCCTCCTCGGCGAGCTCGTCGACGCCGTGCTCCCACGCGATCGCCTCGTCAGGCAGGTCGCCGAGCGGGATGCTGGTCTCCAGCAGATCCTCGAGATGGCCCAGCATCGCCACGGTCGCCTTGGGACAGGGCGGCTGGGCCACGTAGTGGGGGACGGCTGCCCAGAACGACGCGGAGGGCACGTCGAGCTTGGCACACGCGTCCTGCAGCACCCCGACGATCCCGGTGGGGCCCTCGTAGGTGGACTGGTCGAGCCGGAGCCGGTCGAGGAGATCCGGCTCGGTGGCCGTGCCGGTGACCGGGATCGGACGGGAGTGCGGCGTGTCGGCGAGCAGCGCGCCCAGGGTGAGGATCAGCTCGCCGCCGAGGTCGCCGATCGTGGCGAGGATCTCCCGGCAGAAGCCGCGCCATCGCATGTTGGGCTCGATGCCCCGCACGAGGATGACGTCGCGGTCCAGGCCGGGGGGCGATGCCACCGCGACGTGGGTGCTCGGCCAGGTCAGCTTGCGGACGCCGTGCTCGTCGGTGCCGATGCTCGGCCGGTTGACCTGGAAGTCGTAGTAGTCCTCCGGGTCGATCGCCGCCACCACCCGCGCGTCCCAGACCGCCATCAGGTGGTCGACCGTCGACGTGGCCGCCTCCGCGGCGTCGTTCCAACCCTCGAAGGCCGCGATCACGACCGGGTCGAGCAGGTCGGGGGTCTGCTGCAGCTCCATCACACCCTCGAGCCTAGAGGGTCGCGGCATCGGTCGTTCGTTCCACGGCGGCGGTGTCACGATGCGGAGGTGGGTGTCACCTCGGCTCCCCACTCCCGTAACATCGAGGCTGCCGAGAGGCGTTGCAACGGATCTCCTCGCCACCGGGGCGGTCCGCCACGCTCGGCGGACGAACCAAGGGCGCCTTCCGACGACGGAAGGATGTGACATGGCTGATCAGCAGCACTGGACTCCCGACGCCACCGACGAGCTCACCGCACTGCTGCGGGAGCGGATCGTCGTGCTCGACGGCGCGATGGGCACCGCGATCCAGCGCGACCGCCCCGACGAGGCCGGCTACCGCGGTGAGCGGTTCGCGGACTGGCCGAGTGACCTGGCGGGCAACAACGACCTGCTCTCGATCACCCAGCCGGAGCTGATCGCCGGCGTCCACCGTGAGTACCTCGACGCGGGTGCCGACGTGGTCGAGACCAACACCTTCAGCTCCAACGCGGTCTCCCTGGCCGACTACGGCATGGAGGAGCTCGCCTACGAGCTCAACCACACCTCCGCCCGGCTCGCGCGCGAGGTCGCCGACGAGGTCGCCGCGGCCTCCGGCCGGAAGCGGTACGTCGCCGGCGCGCTCGGTCCGACGACGCGGACCGCCTCGATCAGCCCCGACGTCAACGACCCGGCCGCCCGCAACGTGACCTGGGACCACCTCGTCGACTCCTACCTCACCGCGGCCCGCGGCCTGGTCGACGGCGGCGTGGACCTGCTGCTCATCGAGACGATCTTCGACACCCTCAACGCGAAGGCCGCGATCTTCGCGGTGCAGACGCTCTTCGAGGAGACCGGCCGCCGTTGGCCGCTGATCATCTCCGGCACCATCACCGATGCGTCCGGCCGCACGCTGTCCGGCCAGGTCACCGAGGCCTTCTGGTACTCCGTGCGCCACGCCCGGCCGCTCGCGATCGGCCTCAACTGCGCCCTCGGCGCCAAGGAGCTGCGGCCCTACGTCGCCGAGCTCTCACGGGTCGCCGACACCTTCGTGTCCGCCTACCCCAACGCGGGACTGCCCAACGCCTTCGGCGAGTACGACGAGGCGCCGGCCGACACCGCGGCCGTGGTGTCGGAGTTCGCCGAGGCCGGCTTCGTCAACTTCGTCGGCGGCTGCTGCGGCACCACGCCGGACCACATCGCCGCGATCGCGGCCGGCGTCGACGGCAAGCCGGTGCGTGAGGTGACCGACATCGCGGGTGCGATGCGGCTCTCCGGGCTCGAGCCGTTCACGATCGACGACGACTCGCTGTTCGTGAACATCGGTGAGCGCACCAACATCACCGGCTCCGCCCGGTTCCGCAACCTGATCAAGGACGGGGACTACGACACCGCCCTGTCCGTGGCTGCCCAGCAGGTCGAGAACGGCGCGCAGGTCATCGACGTCAACATGGACGAGGGCATGATCGACGGCGTCGCCGCGATGGACCGGTTCCTCAAGCTGGTCGCCTCCGAGCCCGACATCAGCCGGGTGCCGGTCATGGTCGACTCCTCCAAGTGGGAGGTCATCGAGGCCGGCCTGAAGCTCATCCAGGGCAAGGCGATCGTCAACTCGATCTCGATGAAGGAGGGCGAGGAGAAGTTCGTCGAGCAGGCCCGCCTGTGCAAGAAGTACGGCGCGGCCGTCGTGGTCATGGCCTTCGACGAGGACGGTCAGGCCGACAACCTCGAGCGCCGGAAGGCGATCTGCGAGCGGGCCTACCGGATCCTGGTCGACGAGGTCGACTTCCCGCGCGAGGACATCATCTTCGACCCGAACGTCTTCGCGGTCGCGACCGGCATCGAGGAGCACGCGACGTACGGCGTGGACTTCATCGAGGGCACCCGCTGGATCAAGCAGAACCTCCCGGGGGCGAAGATCTCCGGCGGCATCTCCAACGTCAGCTTCAGCTTCCGTGGCAACAACACGGTGCGCGAGGCGATCCACGCGGTCTTCCTCTACCACGCCATCGACGCCGGCCTCGACATGGGCATCGTCAACGCGGGCGCTCTCGCCGTCTACGACGAGGTCGACGTCGAGCTCCGTGACGCCATCGAGGACGTCGTCCTCAACCGCACCGAGGATCCCCAGGCCGCCACCGAGCGGCTGCTCGAGCTCGCCGAGCGGTACCGCGGCAGCGGCGACGCAGCGGAGGAGCGCACCGAGGAGTGGCGGGAGCTGCCGGTCGGTGAGCGCATCACGCATGCGCTCGTGAAGGGCATCGACACCTACGCCGAGTCCGACACCGAGGAGCTGCGGCAGGAGATCGCTGCGCGCGGCGGCCGGCCGATCGAGGTGATCGAGGGGCCGCTGATGGACGGCATGAACGTCGTCGGCGACCTCTTCGGCGCCGGCAAGATGTTCCTGCCGCAGGTGGTGAAGTCCGCCCGGGTGATGAAGAAGGCCGTGGCCCACCTGATCCCCTACATCGAGGAGGAGAAGGTCGCCTCCGGCACCGTGGGAGAGAAGGACACCAACGGCACGATCGTGCTCGCCACCGTCAAGGGCGACGTCCACGACATCGGCAAGAACATCGTCGGCGTCGTGCTGCAGTGCAACAACTACGACGTGGTCGACCTGGGCGTCATGGTCCCGACCGAGGACATCCTCGACCGCGCGCGTGAAGAGAAGGCGGACATGATCGGCCTGTCGGGCCTGATCACGCCGTCGCTCGACCGCATGGTCGACGT
>CAZJDU010000091.1:0-14352 GCA_964544855.1 uncultured Nocardioides sp. | reverse complement strand
CTGTGGCGGAAGAACCTCCGCGACAACGACGGCAACGGTGTGGTCAACTTCGGCGACGGCGTCGACCCCAACCGCAACTACCCCAGCCACTGGGGCTACGACGACGAGGGCTCCTCGTCGATCGCCTCGAGCGAGACCTACCGCGGTCCGGCTCCGAACTCCGAGCCGGAGACCCAGGCGCTCAAGGGGCTCCTCGACCGGATCGGCTTCGCCTTCCAGGTCAACTACCACTCCAACGGTGAGTGGCTCCTCTATGCGGAGGGCTGGCAGATCGCGACACCCACGGCGGACGACCCGATCTACTACGCACTGTCGGGCAACCTCGACGAGGCTTCGATCGACGGGTACCACCCCGGCATCAGCTCGGACGTGCTCTACGTGACCAACGGCGAGACGACCGACTACGCGCACGCGGAGACCGGCACGATCGCCTGGACACCGGAGCTCTCGGAGGGCTGTCCCGGATGCGGCTTCGTCTTCCCCGACGACGACGCGCTGGTGCAGCAGGAGTTCGAGCGGAACCTGCCGTTCGCCCGCTCGGTCGCCGAGTCGGCCGCCGACCCGGACGACCCGAAGTCGGCGCTCGGCATCGAGACCAAGCCGTTCTACATCGACAGCGACGACGCCTACAAGTCGGGCATCCCGGAGGCGAGCTTCTCCTTCGAGTACTCCTACGGCGACCCGCAGCCGGTCGCCGTCCTGGCGAAGCGCAGCCTCGGCGACGTCACGCTGAACTACCGCATCAACGGCGGCGACGTGCAGTCGGCGGCCACCAAGGAGTGGGAGGGCGGCGAGCGCTACACCCCGGCGTCGGTCTACTACCACCAGATGCGCGGCACGGTGACCGGCACCGACCCCGGCGACGAGGTCGAGGTGTGGTTCGAGGGCGGCGGCGAGACCAGTGAGTCGTTCACCTACGAGGCCGTCTCCGAGAGCGGCGACCCCGTGCTCGTCGTGGCGGCGGAGGACTACTCCGGCGCCTCGCCGAACCAGCCGGCCGGCCCGCACTACGCCGACTACTACACCGACGCGCTCGCGGCCAACGGTCACGAGTCCGACGTGTACGACGTCGACGCGCGCGGCCGGAACGCTCCGGACGACCTCGGTGTTCTCAGCCACTACGACGCCGTCGTGTGGTACATCGGGGACGACATCGTCACCCGGCAGTCGGGGCTGGGCGCCGGCAACGCCGACCGTCTCGCCCTCGACGAGATGCTGGAGTTCCGCTCCTACATCAACGAGGGCGGCAAGGTGCTCTACACCGGTGACTGGGCCGGCGAGCAGTACACCGGCAACGTCGGTACGCAGCGCTACGACCCGAAGGGCGAGATCGCGTGCAACCCGCTCCCGGAGGGCGTCGACCCTCGTCGCTGCCTCGCGCTGCGCGGCTCCGGCGACGGGACCAACGACGTGCTCCAGTACTACTTCGGCGGGTACCTCGCGGTGATCGGCGACGGGCTCGATGCGTCCGGCGACCCGTTCGGCGTGCTCGGTACGGCAGCTCCGTTCGAGGGCCTGGACTGGGCGCTCAACGGAGCCGACAGTGCGCAGAACCAGCACACCACGTCCTCGTTCATCGCCACCAGCGGCATCCTGCCGGTCGACCAGTTCCCGCAGTTCGAGAGCTGGCCGTCGTCCCAGTGGAACAAGCCGGGCGGGCCGTTCCTCCCGCACACCGGCGACCAGTACGTCTACTCGCAGATCGCCGACGTCACCTACAAGCGGCTGACGCGCGAGATCGACGTACCGGCCGGCGGCGGCTCGTTGGGATTCTGGACGTCCTACGACACCGAGGGTCTCTGGGACCACATGTTCGTGGAGGCCCGCACCGCCGGCGGCGACGACTGGACGACGCTGCCCGACGCGAACGGTCACACGACGACCGCGACCGGCGACAGCTGCGCCGCGGGGTGGCGGGACCTGCATCCGCAGCTGGATCACTACCAGACCTACGACCGTGATGCGGGCACCTGCACGGCGACCGGCACCACCGGTGAGTGGCACGCCACCAGCGGCAACTCCGGCGGCTGGCAGGAGTGGGACATGGACCTCTCCGCATGGGCCGGCCAGACGGTCGAGGTCTCGATCACCTACGCCAGTGACTGGGCGGTGCAGAACCTCGGCACCTTCGTCGACGACATCACCTATCCCGACGGCTCGACGGAGTCCTTCGAGACCGACCTGGGTGGGTGGACCGTCAGCGGAGCCCCGGAGGGCAGCGCGCCCAACGCCAACGACTGGATCCGCACCGACGCGTCCGGCTTCCCGGTCGGGGCGTCGATCACCACACCGGACACGATCCTGATGGGCTTCGGCCTCGAGGGCATCTCCGGTGCGGACAAGCGGGCCGAGGTGATGGGAGCCGCCATGGGCCATCTGCTCGAGTGAGCCGCTCGCTCAGCTGAACAGGGAGGATCCGGCCGACGAGCTCGGCCGGATCCTCCTGGCTCCACACCTACGATGGTGGGGTCCGGCAGGGTGCGGACACCCGTGCAGACCCGACCGGGAGGGTGGGGATGACCGACGTAGCGGATCGGACGACCAGCGCGGTGCTCGACGAGGCCGAGCTCGACGGGATCGACCGGTGGTGGCGCGCGACCAACTACCTGAGCGTGGGGCAGATCTACCTGCTCGACAACCCGCTCCTCGAGCACGGGCTGGCCGCGACGGACGTCAAGCCGCGGCTGCTCGGTCACTGGGGCACCACGCCGGGCCTCAACCTGGTCTATGCCCACCTCAACCGGCTGATCCGGCAGCGCGACGTCAACGCGATCTTCCTCGCCGGGCCGGGACACGGTGGGCCGGCCGCCGTGGCGAACGCGTGGCTCGAGGGGACCTACTCCGAGCGCTATCCCCACGTGTCCTACGACAGGACCGGGATGCAGGAGCTCTTCCGGCAGTTCTCCTTCCCCGGCGGGGTCCCCAGCCACGTCGCCCCCGAGACCCCCGGGTCGATCCACGAGGGCGGCGAGCTCGGCTACGTCCTCTCCCACGCCTACGGCGCAGCGATGGACAACCCCGATCTCCTGGTCGCGGCGGTCGTCGGTGACGGGGAGTTCGAGACCGGTGCGCTCGCAGCGTCGTGGCACGCCAACAAGTTCGTCGACCCCGTCCACGACGGTGCGGTGCTGCCGATCCTCCATCTCAACGGCTACAAGATCGCCAACCCGACCGTGCCGGCGCGGATCCCCCGTGCGGAGCTGATGACGCTGCTCCAGGGCTACGGCCACGAGGTGCTCACCGTCGAGGGCGACGACCCCGCGGAGGTCCACCAGCAGCTCGCGGCAGCCCTCGACCGCGCCCACGACGACATCGCCGAGATCTGGCGGGCCGCCCGTGAGGGCGGCGACGTCGAGCGTCGGCCGTGGCCGATGATCCTGCTGGTCACGCCCAAGGGCTGGACCGGGCCGCAGCACGTCGACGGGCTGCCCGTCGAGGGCACCTGGCGTGCCCACCAGGTGCCGCTCGCCGGCACACGGGACGACGACGACCACCGCGCACAGCTCGAGGCCTGGATGCGGTCCTACCGCGCCGAGGAGCTCTTCGACGACGAGGGCGTCCCCCGGCCCGACCTCCGCGCGCTGGCGCCGACCGGCATCCGCCGGATGAGCGACAACCCGCACGCCAACGGCGGCCTGCTGTCCACCCCACTGCGGCTGCCGGACTTCCGCCACCACGCGGTCGAGACCGCCGAGCCGGGCACCACCGTCCACGAGCCGACCAAGGTGCTGGGCTCCTACCTCGTCGACGTCGTCCGCGACAACCCGGCGAACTTCCGGATCGTCGGCCCCGACGAGACCGCCTCCAACCGGCTCGACGCCGTCTACGACGTCACCGACAAGGTCTTCGCGGGCACCATCCTCGACACCGACGAGCAGCTCGCCCGGTCCGGCCGCGTCATGGAGATCCTGTCCGAGCACACCTGCCAGGGTTGGCTCGAGGGCTACACGCTGACCGGCCGCCACGGCCTCTTCAGCTGCTACGAGGCGTTCATCCACATCATCGACTCGATGTTCAACCAGCACGCGAAGTGGCTCAAGACGACCCGTGGGATCCCGTGGCGGGCCCGGATCCCGAGCCTCAACTACCTGCTCAGCTCCCACGTGTGGCGCCAGGACCACAACGGCTTCTCGCACCAGGACCCGGGCTTCATCGACCACGTGGTCAACAAGAGCGCCGAGGTGGTGCGGGTCTACCTGCCACCGGACGCCAACACGCTGTTGTCGACCATGCAGCACTGCCTCGCGAGCCAGCACTATGTCAACGTCGTCGTGTCCGGCAAGCAGCCGACCTACGACTGGCTCGCGGCCGACGAGGCCGACCTGCACTGCGCCCGCGGCCTCGGCATCTGGGAGTGGGCCTCCAACGACGACGGCCGTCCCGACGTCGTGCTCGCCTGCGCCGGCGACGTCCCGACGGTCGAGGCCCTCGCCGCGACCTCCATCCTGCGTGAGCGCCTGCCCGACCTGCGGATCCGCTTCGTCAACGTGGTCGACCTGATGCGGCTCCAGGACGAGACCGAGCATCCGCACGGGATGACCCATCGCGACTACGACAGCCTCTTCGGCACCGACGTGCCGGTGGTCTTCGCCTACCACGGCTACCCATGGCTGATCCACCGGCTGACCTACCGCCGGGCGAACAACGAGCATCTGCACGTCCGCGGCTACAAGGAGGAGGGCACCACGACCACGCCGTTCGACATGGTGATGATGAACGACATGGACCGGTTCCACCTGGTCATGGACGTCATCGACCGCACGCCGAGCCTCGGCAGCCGAGCGGCCGCGCTGCGACAGGAGATGGTCGACACCCGTCGGCGGGCCCGGCTGTGGACCCGCGAGCACGGTGACGACCTGCCGGAGGTGCGGGACTGGCGCTGGGGACCGGACCACGGCGTCCCGGCGCGGGGCCAGTCGCCCTCGGTCACCGCCGCGGCGGCGACGAGCGCTGACTGACGCGCCGGTCAGCCGTCGAGCAGCGCCGCGACCGACCGGGCGATGGCCAGCTCCTCGTCGGTCGGCACCACCAGCACGGCGGCCGGCGCCTCCTCCGGTGAGATCCGTCGCGCCGCCGTCGAGGGCGCCTGGTTGCGCTCCTCGTCCACCACGAGACCGAGCCCCCTGAGGCCCGCGAGCGCGTCGCGACGCAGCCGCGGCGAGTGCTCACCCACACCGGCGGTGAAGACGACCGCGTCGACGCCGCCGAGCACCGCGAGGTAGCCGCCGACGTACCTGCGCAGCCGGTGGCAGTAGACGTCGTACGCCGTCCGCGCGGCCGGTTCGCCGCGGTCGAGCGCGCGCTCCAGGTCGCGGAAGTCGGAGACACCGGCGAGCCCGGTGAGGCCGCTGCGGTGCTGGAGCAGGTCGTCGAGCCCGTCCACGTCGAGGTCGGTGTGGCGCAGCAGGTGCACCAGCACGCCAGGATCCAGGTCGCCCGCGCGGGTGCCCATGACCAGGCCCTCGAGCGGGGTCAGCCCCATCGACGTGTCGACCGGCCGACCGCCGCGGATCGCCGCCGCGGAGGCCCCGTTGCCCAGGTGCAGCACGATCAGGCCGAGGTCGTCGAGCGGCCGGCCGAGCAGGTCGGCCGCCGCGCCGGCGACGTACTCGTGGCTGATCCCGTGCGCGCCGTACCTCCGGATGCCCTCGCGTGCTGCGAGCCCGGCGTCGATGGCGTACGTCGCCGCCGCGTCCGGGAGCCGGGCGAAGAAGCCGGTGTCGAACGCCGCGACCTGGGGCAGCCCGGGGAACTCGCTGCGGGCGCTGCGGATGCCGTCGATCGCCGGCGGGTTGTGCAGCGGCGCGAGCCGGGCCGCGTCCTCGATCGCGGCCAGCACGCCATCATCGATGACCGTCGGCACCACGAGATCGGGCCCGCCGTGCACCACCCGGTGCCCGACGGCCTGCAGCGACGCGATGTCCACGTCGCTGTCGGCCAGCTCCTGGTGCATCCGCCGCAGCGCGGCGTCGTGGTCGGGCAGCTCGTCGCCGCCGATGCGGTCCAGCAGCCCGTGCCACGGTGTCTCGCCGGTCTCCGGGTCGACGACCTGGTACTTCAAGGTCGATGACCCCGCATTGAGGACGAGCACTGACGTCGCCATCGTTCGCTCCTCGATCGGGGCGGCCCGGGTCGGCGTCCAGGCTGCCACGCGAGCGGCCGCCCAGCGCTCAGGACGGCTTCGGCGCGCCCGGTCGTGCGTACCGGATCCAGGTGATCGCGATGCACAACGCGGCGAAGGCCACGCCGAGGGCGTAGAAGGCGACCGGCGACATGACGGCCAGGCCGACACCGAAGAAGAACGGGCCGAAGGCGGCGATGCCGCTCGTCCAGCCGATGACGCCGCCGGCCTGTCGACGTTCGAAGATCATCGGCATCTGCTTGAACGTCGAGGCGTTGCCGATCCCGGCGAACAGCGAGATCGCCACCATGCCGTACACGAACCGGTGGAGGTCCGCCTCCAGGGCGGCGGCCCCGGCCGACGGGTCGGGACTGAGCGCCGTCATGGTGTAGATGACCGAGGCGAGGATGCCGACACCGCTCACCAGGGTCCACCGGGCGCCGCCGAACCGGTCGGTCAGGGGCGCGAACACCACGCGAGCAGCCGCCCCGACCAACGGGGCGAGGAAGACCAGCTTCACGGGGTCGGGGATGTCGTACTCGGCGACGAGGAGCCGCGTGCTGCCGTCGGGCAGGCTGGCGGCGATCTCGGGGTTGCCGCTGCCGTACAGGTTCTTCAGCAGCAGGCCGAACTGTCCGGCCAGGCCGGAGAACGTGCCGAAGGTCATCACGTAGAGCAGCGTCATGTACCAGGTGTCGCGGTTGGAGAAGATGTCGAACTGCTGGCGGATGTTGGCACGCACCGGCACCGACCGGAGCAGCGTCCACGCGAGCACCGCGCCGACCAGCACGAACGGCACGTAGACGAACGCGGCGTTCTGGTACCAGACCTCGCGCGCGGCCTCGCCGGGCGCCCGAGAGGTCTGTGCGGCACCGAGGAAGCCCACCATGGAGAACCCGATGATCCACGGGGTCACGAACTGGACCAGCGACACCCCGAAGTTGCCGATGCCGGCCTGGAGACCGAGGGCGGTGCCCTGCATCCGGCGCGGGAAGAAGTACGACGTCGACGGCATGAAGCCGGAGAAGGCTCCCCCTCCGATGCCGGAGAGGAACGCCAACGTCAGCAGCCACGCGTAGGAGGTGTCGGGGTTCTGCACGGCGATGCCCCAGCCGAGCAGCGGGATCGTGAGCAGCAGCGTGGTCAGCGTGACCAGCTTGCGGGTGCCGAGGATCGGCGGCAGCACCATCCACACCAGCCGCAGCACACCGGCCGAGAGTCCCGGCATCGCCGCCAGCCAGTACAGCTGGTTCTTGGACAGGTCGAACCCGAGATCGGTGAGCTTCGGCGCCAGGGCGCTGGCGATGAACCAGGAGACGAAGGCCAGGGTGAGGGTGCCGGTGGAGATCCACAGCGTGCGCCACGCCAGCTGCCGGTCCCACGACTCCTCGTCCTCGGGGTCCCAGTCGGTCAGCCACTCGGAGCCACGGCCGGTGTGGCGATCAGGGCCGGACGGGGGGATCGCACCGGTACCCGGACGAGACGGAGCGCTGCTCATCTGCGTGCCTCCTGGCGTCGTGCCGCCACGCTGCGGACGGCGGGGTCCTCGCGGGCGTGCGACCCGGCCCAGCGGTCGCGGCCGGGTCGCTGCCCGAGCAGCCCGGTCCGGGACTGCACCCACACCATCGCGGACGCACCGCCGGGTGACTCAGGGGCGAAGGTCCTCCGGCCGGCCGCTGGAGGTCCTCACCTCCGCCCGGCCCGCCACCGCCGGGGTGCCGGTCACGCGGCGCGGCGGGACGCCAGATCCGCACACACGCTGGCCGCGGGCTCGGCGAGCACGGTCCCCAGGTCGGCGAGCGCGTGCCCTTCCGGTGATGTCCCTGGCTCGGCGAGCCCGGCGAGCACGTCGGGTGCGAGCAGCTCGGTCGCCAGGCACGGCCAGATGTCGATCTCCTCGGGGTCGTCCGGGACGTCTCCGCCCAGCGCACGGGCGGCGTTGCGCAACAGCTCCCGAACCCGCACCGACTCCGGGGCGTCGGGCCGCGGCACGTCGTAGGTCGTCAGCATGCTGACCGCCCGGGGCACGTCGGTGAGGAAGCCGAACCGCACGCCACCCGTGACGGGTGGCTCCTCACCGTCGCGGGCGGCGCGGAGCGCGTCGAGCCAGCCGGGTGGGTCGTCCGCGACCGCCCTCGCCACCGGCTCGGCGACGCGCAGCGGCACCGTCTCGAACATCCGGCCGCCCTCGATCGGCACCAGGCGGCCGATCGCGCAGTCGCCCGGCACCAGGAGCACCGCACTGCCGATGTTGGCGATCTCGATCTCCTCTCCCGTCGCCAGCTCCACCCACGTGGTCGTCGCCGGCCGCCGATCGACGAAGCGGTAGCCGCCCATCGCCGATCGGGACCAGGCCCGGACCCGATCGGCGCGGGTGACCAGACCCGCGTCGGCCCGCCGCTGGACGAAGTGCGCCAGGCCGCCGAGCTCGTAGGCCAGGCATTGGCGATAGACCCAGTCGTGGTCGATGATCTTCACCCGCGGGTCCTCCCCACGCGGGGGCGCCACCGCGCCGACTCCGCCACCGATCTCGATCGCGATGCTCAGCGCCTCGAGCTGATGGTCGCGGCGGGACCGGTCGAGATCCTGCAACGACTGCTCGAGCAGCCAGCGCGACCTCGCCCAGGCCGGCAGCGCGTCATCGAGGATCGTCAGCTGCGCGAGCCGGTTGATCCGCTCGGGACGCCAGTACGACGCTCCACCGTGCGGATCCGGTGCCGCCAGCATCTGGTCCAGCGCGCCGGCCGCGTCGCCGCGACGCTCGGCCTCATCGGCGCGCAGCATCCGGCGAACGTGCGGTTCGCGGCTGAGGTCGTGGGGGGCGTGGGGACGGTGGGTGTGCTTCCGAGACGTCGACATGACGGCCACGCTTCCCCGTCGCGGGTCCGCACGCCACCCTGGATCGTGGGCCTGTGGAGAACACGCGCGCCGCCCGTCGGGCGAGGGAACGGAGATGGCCCCACCGGGTCATCCCGGACGCTGGTCGGTGGTGCCGGGATCTCGCCGAAAACGGGCACCGCCCGGGCGCGCAGGTGGCACCATGCTTCGCATGCGGCGCGCCGTAGGAGGCATGGTGACGGGCGGCGTACTGCTGTGCCTGCTGCTCGCCTCCGCGTGTGGGACCGACCAGGACGCGCGGTGGTCCGAGCCGCCCGAGGGCTCGCCCCTGCTGCCGGACCTCGTGCCGCTCCCGCCGGCCGACCTCCACACCAAGAAGATCGAGGGCAGTTGGACGGTCGAGTTCAGCTCGACGGTCGTCAACGTCGGCGACGGCGACTTCCACGTGACCGCCGTCCAGCAGCTGGACGACTCCTGGACCATCACCCAGGACATCGAGCACGACGGCGGCGGCGCCGACCACGTGCCGACCAGCGCCGACGCGGTCTGGGGAGGCGATGGCCACGAGCACTGGCACGTGCGGCGCTACGTCACCTACGACCTGTTCGCGCTCGACGAGGACGGGGCACCCACGGGTGAGGCGCGGACCGACCACAAGGTGGGGTTCTGCATCTACGACTTCGAGCGGGCCGAGGTCGACATGGGTCCCGAGGAGGCCGTCTACCCCCGCGAGGGCTGCGGCGAGAAGAGCTCGTCCCGACTCGTGATGGGACTGAGTCCGGGCTGGGCCGACTACTACAACTGGAGCCTGCCGGGTCAGAGCATCGACATCGACGGCCTCGGCGACCGCGAGTACCGCATCGTGGCCACCGCGGACGTCGCCGGGGTCTTCCGCGAGGAGACCACGGACAACAACGCCACGTGGGTGGACTTCACGCTCTCGACCGATGATGACGGCGTGCGGTACGCCGTGATCGACGAGGTGGGCCCCTCCCCGGAGTGAGCTGCCGGTGTCGGACCGCGTGGGCGACCGTCACCGAAATTGGTCAACTTCCGCCGGCCACCACGGCCAGCTCGTCGGGGCCGAGCAGACTCGGAGGACCGTTGCCCGAGCGCGGAAGCCCCAGGCACGGTGCCCGTGCGGCAGGTCGCCCACGGCTCTCGAGGACAAGGAGTGACGGCAATGAAGCCCAAGAAGTCTGTGGTGATCGCTGCGGCGGTCGCCCTCGTCGGTATCGGCTCACCCGCGGCGGCCGCGGAGCTGAGCAATGGGGACGGCCAGACGTGCGACGGCGTCGGCGTCTGGCACTTCGTCAACAACCAGACCGGCGGCGCCGGGCCCGGCATGCTGACCGCGACCTTCTCGGACGGGACCTTCTGGAACGTCGCGCCCTACCAGGTGAACAAGAACACCCAGCACTTCGAGGTCGAGTCCTCCGGCACGCTGATCAGTGCGTCGACGGACCTGCCCGGCAGGCTGGTGCTGTCGGACTACGACTGCGAGCACGAGAAGAAGAAGTGAGCTGAGCCGGGCACGACGAGCGTGGCGCGTCGATGACCTCCGGGACCGCCGGCTCGAGCAAGCGAATCGGGGAGTCCGCAATCACCCCCTATGACCGCGGACTCCCCGATCCTCGGGCTCGTCGTCAGCTGCAGCCGCTGGTGCTGCCGCAGCCCTCGCAGACGTAACAGGAGCCGGCGGGCCGCATCTTGGTGCCGCAGGTCATGCACAGCGGGCTGTCGACCGCGGTGCCGGTGATCTGCTCCAACAGCTCGGCGCTGGTGTGGGCCGTGCTGGGCCGGGCGGACGTCGTGGTGTCGTGGCTCACCACGACGGTGGTGTCCGGGGCGTCCTCCTCGTCGTCCTCCTGCTCACGCGTCGACCGGGCGGGCCCGTCGATCAGCTCGGAGGCCGAGCCGGTCTCCTCGAGCGGCTCATAGGAGCCGGTCTCGAGGTGACGCTGCCGCTCCTCAGCGGAGTAGATGCCGAGCGCGGCGCGCTGCGAGAACGGCAGGTAGTCCAGCGCCAGGCGGCGGAAGATGTAGTCCATGATCGACTGGCTCATCCGCACGTCCGGGTCGTCGGTGAGACCGGCCGGCTCGAAGCGCAGGTTGGTGAACTTCGAGACGTAGGTCTCCAGCGGGACGCCGTACTGCAGGCCGATGCTGACCGCGATCGAGAACGCGTCCATCACGCCGGCCAGCGTCGAGCCCTGCTTGCCGAGCTTGAGGAACAGCTCGCCCAGGTCGCCGTCCTCGTGGGCGCCGGAGATCATGTAGCCCTCGGCGCCACCGACGGTGAAGCTCGTCGTGAGCGCCTGCCGCGACTTCGGCAGCCGCTTGCGGGTCGGCGCGTAGACGACCTTCTCGACGACCTCGACCTCCTTGCCGGAGTCGGTGTCGGCGTCCTTCTTCTTCGCCCTGGCGTCGGCCAGCGGCTGGCCCACCTTGCAGTTGTCGCGGTAGATCGCGGTCGCCTTGAGGCCGAGCTTCCAGCTCTGCAGGTAGATGTCCTCGATGTCCTCGATGGTCGACTCCTCCGGCAGGTTCACCGTCTTGGAGATCGCGCCCGAGAGGAACGGCTGGGTCGCGGCCATCATCTTCACGTGGCCCATCGGCTTCAGCGCCCGAGCGCCCATCGCGCAGTCGAAGACCTCGTAGTGCTCCGGCTTCAGGCCCGGCGCGTCGATCACGTGACCGTGCTCGGCGATGTAGTCGACGACCGCCTCGATCTGCTCCGGCTGGTAGCCGAGGTTCTTCAGCGCCCGGGGCACCGTGTTGTTGACGATCTGCATCGACCCGCCACCGACGAGCTTCTTGAACTTCACCAGCGAGAAGTCCGGCTCGACCCCGGTGGTGTCGCAGTCCATCATGAAGCCGATCGTCCCGGTGGGCGCCAGCAGCGAGGCCTGGGCGTTGCGGAAGCCGTGGTCCTTGCCGAGGTCGACGACCTGCTGCCACTCCTCGGTGGCGGCCGCGTGCACGGCGGCGTCGACCTCGTGCAGCGTGCGCACCGCGTCGTTGGCGGCCTGGTGCTTGCGCATCACGCGCTGGTGGGCGGTGGCGTTGCGCGGGTAGCCGTCGTAGGTCCCGACGACCGCGGCCATCTCGGCGGAGCGACGGTAGGACGCACCGGTCATCAGTGAGGTGATCGACGCGGCCATCGCGCGGCCCCCGTCGGAGTCGTAGCCGAGGCCCATCGCCATCAGCAGCGCACCGAGGTTGGCATAGCCGATGCCCAGCTGGCGGTAGGCCCGGGTGGTGTCGCCGATCGCCTCGGTCGGGAAGTCCGCGAAGCAGATCGAGATGTCCATCGCGGTGAAGACCAGCTCGGTCGCCCGGCGGAACGACTCCACGTCGAAGGTGTCGTCGTCGCGCAGGAACTTCATCAGGTTGAGCGAGGCGAGGTTGCACGAGGAGTTGTCGAGCGACATGTACTCCGAGCACGGGTTGGACGCGGTGATCCGGCCGGTCTCGGGGTTGGTGTGCCAGTCGTTGATGGTGTCGTCGTACTGCAGCCCCGGGTCGGCGCACGCCCACGCCGCCTCGCTGATCTTGCGGAACAGCTCGCGGGCGTCGACGGTCTCGATGACCTCACCGGTCATCCGGGCACGCAGCCCGAAGTCGGTGCCCTCCTCGACCGCACGCATGAACTCGTCGGTGACCCGGACCGAGTTGTTGGCGTTCTGGTACTGCACGGAGGTGATGTCGTGGCCGCCGAGATCCATGTCGAAGCCGGCGTCGCGCAGCGCACGGATCTTCTCCTCCTCGCGCGCCTTGGTCTCGACGAACTCCTCGACGTCGGGGTGGTCGACGTCGAGCACGACCATCTTCGCCGCGCGGCGGGTGGCGCCGCCGGACTTGATGGTGCCGGCCGAGGCGTCGGCCCCGCGCATGAACGAGACCGGGCCGGAGGCGGTGCCACCGCTGGAGAGCAGCTACTTGGAGGACCGGATGCGGGAGAGGTTGAGGCCGGCGCCCGAGCCGCCCTTGAAGATGAAGCCCTCCTCCTTGTACCAGTTGAGGATCGAGTCCATCGAGTCGTCGACGGAGAGGATGAAGCAGGCCGAGACCTGCTGCGGGGACCGGGTGCCGACGTTGAACCAGACCGGGGAGTTGAAGGCGAAGTACTGGTGCAGCAGCAGCCAGGTCAGCTCGTGCTCGAAGACCTCCGCGTCGGCGGTGGTCGCGAAGTAGCCGTGCTCGAGGCCGGCGCTGACGTAGGTGTGCACCACGCGGTCGATGAGCTGCTTGAGGCTGGTCTCCCGCGCCGCCGTGCCGACGGCGCCGCGGAAGTACTTCGTGGTGACGATCGTGGAGGCGTTGAGTGACCACGACTCGGGGAACTCCACGCCGAGCTGCTCGAAGACGGTCTCGTCGGTCTTCCAGTTCTTCTGGACGACGTCACGGCGCTCCCAGGCCACCTCGTCGTACGGGTGCACGCCCTGGGTGCTGAACACCCGCTCGATGGTGAGTCCGGCGCCGCCGGTGGTGGCTGCTTGCGGGTCGACCGTCTCTGTCATGGCTCTCCTTGTCCCCTGCTGCTGCGATGTGCTGCTGCGTTGTGGTGCTGCGATGTGGTGCTGGTCGGTTGGTGCTGGTGGTGCTGGTGTCGTCGATCCTGCTGAGTCGGTTGCGTCGTCCTCGGTGGGAGTGTCGCGCTCGGCACCGACATCGGTCGGTCCCGGCGCTGATTGGATGCCCGGCAGGCAGCTTCCCCACTACCTGCCGGGCGGTCTGTGTCAGCCGGTGTTGGCTGTCGTCCCGGACTGGTCGAGGTCGGCGAGGGAGTCCGGGATCTCCCGTTCGGCCTTGAGCATCGCGATCTCGTCGGCGAAGTCCTCCACGGACTCGAATCCGCGATAGACGCTGGCGAAGCGCAGGTAGGCGACCTCGTCGAGCTTGCGCAGCGGCGCGAGGATCGCCAGGCCCACCTCGTGGGCGGCGATCTCGGGGGCGCCGGCCTGGCGCAGCGCGTCCTCGACCTCCTGGCCCAGGCAGGCGAGCTGGTCCTCGGTCACCGGGCGGCCGGTGCAGGCCCGGCGGACACCGGCCACGGCCTTCTCGCGACGGAAGGGCTCACTGGCGCCGGACTTCTTCAGCACCGTCAACTGCATCGCCTCGACGGTGGTGAAGCGCTTCTCGCAGGACTGGCAGACCCGGCGCCGACGGATGCCGGCGCCGTCCTCGGCGACCCGGGAGTCGAGCACGCGGGTGTCGGTGTGCCGACAGAACGGACAGTGCATCTCGGGCCCCCTTTCCCTGCGACGTAGCCTGTGGACAACTCCGCTTCCGCGGTGGACATCCGGCTCCACGATGTGGATCACCACGCTCCGGTTGTGGAACTAGATGTGGAGAACTACATCGGTGTAAGTACTAGATGTAGTGGCTAC
>CAZJDU010000090.1:0-14399 GCA_964544855.1 uncultured Nocardioides sp. | reverse complement strand
ACCTCTGGGTTATGAGCCCAGCGAGCTACCGAACTGCTCCACCCCGCGTCGGTGAACCCAACGTTACGGCATGGGGCGAGGGCCGCCAAATCGGGGTCCCCCGCTCGCACACGGTCGAACTCCCGCCACCACACGACGCACCCCACAAGCACGGCGCCCGTGGACAGTCCTGCCTCCGAACGGCACGATGACCGTCCATGAGGAGTCGAGTGCGGCTGCCCCTGCCCGTGCAGGCACCGGACGTCGTCGGAGCGCGATGAGCACGCTGCCGCCGACCGGCCCATCCGAGACCGGCCTCGCGCGGCTCGGCCGGGCGAGCTGGCAGCTGGTCGGCGTCGCCGTCGCAGCAGTGCTCCTGGGGTCGGCGCTGGCCAGCATCTCCGGCCTCGTGGTGCCGCTGGTCATCGCGACGGTGATCGGAGTGCTCGTGCAGCCCGCGGTCGAGTGGCTCACCGCGCACCGGTGTCCCCGCATGCTCGCCGCCACGCTGGTGATCCTGGGCCTGCTGGCCGTCGCGGCGGGGACGCTCTGGCTGACCGTCGTTGCGGTGATCGACCGCGGCGCCGAGCTGGCGACCCAGATCTCGCACGGCATCGCACAGATCGACGCCTGGATCGAGGAACAGTGGGACCTCACCGACAATCCTGGCAGCACACAGGACACCCTCGCCGGGCTGGCCGGCGATGCCGCCCAGGGGCTCGCGCGGTGGTTCCCGACGATCTTCGCCAGTGCGGCATCGTTCGCGCTGGGAGCCTTCATCGCCGTCTTCGTCCTGTACTACGTCCTCACCGACTGGAGCACCCTGCGCACCTGGCTGGCCGGCCATCTGGGGGTGAGCCGCGACCTGGGCGAGCACCTCATCGGTGACGCCGTCGCGACGCTCCGCCGCTACTTCGTCGGCCTCACCGTCTCCAGCATCGCCACGGCCCTGCTCATCGGCGTGACCGCCGTCCTCCTCGACGTCCCGCTTGCCATCACCATCGCCGTCGTGACGTTCGTGACGTCCTACATCCCCTACCTCGGCGCCTTCTTCTCCGGCACCCTGGCGGTGCTGGTGGCCCTCGGATCGGCCGGTGTCACCGAGGCGGTCGTGCTGCTGCTCGTCGTCCTCGTCGCACAGAACGTGGTGCAGACCGTCATCCTGGTGCGGATGACCAGCGAGGGCCTCCGGCTGCACCCCATCGCCAACCTGGCGTCGACCATCGTCGGTGGCGCCGTCGCGGGCATCGTCGGGGCCGCGCTCTCCGCGCCAGCACTGGCCGTCGCACTGCAGGTACGGGCCCGACTGGCCGGCGATGCGACCAGCGAGCCGAGCGACACCGCCGGTCCCGACTGACGCTCGTGCGTCGGGACCGGCGTACGGGTCAGGTCACCGCTGCCGCGCTGGCCGTGCCGCGAGCGAGCGGCCTGCCCCCGTGCCTCACGGGTTCTCCTGCCCACCCTCGCGCTGGTCAGCGAGGTCGACGGCGCGCTGGACCTGGCGCTCGGCGATCTCGATCTGGCGGGCCCACTCCTCCATGTCGCCGTCGGCGGCGGCGGACTGGGCCGCCGAGAACGCCTCGTCGGCGCGGTTGAGCGCGTCGTCGATCTGCTCCTCGAGGGTGCCCGTCGACTCGCCGCCGTCCTGGTCGCCGTCCTGGTCGCCGCCCTGCGCGCCACCCTCCTGGCCGCCGGTGTCCTCGCCACCGCCGGACTCGGGCTGCTCCTGACCGCCGGACGAGCCGCCACCGGAGCCGAGGGCGTCGCCGAGCGCCTGGCCGAGATTGCGACCGATGCCGACATCACTGCCGTAGCGCACCATGACGTACTGCAGGATGGGGAAGCTCGACTCGCTGGCCGCGCGGACGGCGTACACGGGCTGGATGTAGATGAGCCCGTCGCTGACCGGCAGGGTCAACAGGTTGCCGAAGATCGGCGGCGTCGCATCCGAGACCAGGAAGTCACGCAGCTGGTCGCGCACGCCCTCGTCCTGCTGCATCTCGACCGCCGCGATGCCCGGTCCCGGGACGTTGTTGTCGCTCATCTCCAGCACCTGGATCCGCCCATAGGTCTCCGACGTGGCGTCGGAGTCGACCTGCAGATAGGCCGCCAGGATGTTGCGGTCGTCGGGCACGAAGCCCGAGGTGAGGCTCCACGTGGTGTCGTTGGACTCCTCGCTGGTGACGTCCTGGGTGAAGAGCCGGTACGGCGGCTGCAGGCTGCCGCTCGACTCCGGGTCCTCCGGCACCTCCCAGAGCTCGGTGCCGCCGTACCACGCCGCCGGGTTGGTGACGTGGTACTTCGCGTACTGGAAGCGCTGCACCTTGAACAGGTCCTCCGGGTAGCGCAGGTGCTCGAGCAGGGCGTCGGAGATCTCGGACTTCGGCTCGACCGAGTCGGGGAAGACCTCCATCCAGGTCTGCAGGATCGGGTCGTCCTCGTCCCACTCGTAGAGGGTCACCGTGCCGTCGTAGGCATCGACGGTCGCCTTGACCGCCGAGCGCATGTAGTTGATCTCGTCGGTCGGCACCGTCTGCAGTCCCGGCGTCTCCTGCTGCAGCGAGTCGTCGACCATCGACTCGAACGACTCGCGCTGCGCGTTCGGGTAGCGGTCGGTCGTCGTGTAGCCGTCCAGGATCCACTGGATCCGGCCGTCCACCACGGCGGGATAGGGGTCGCCGTCCACCGTCAGCCACGGCGCGACCGTCTCCACCCGCTCGGTGGGCATGCGGTTGTAGAGGACCTTGGAGTTCTCGTGGACCCGGCCGGAGAGCACGAAGTTGGGCTCACCGAACTTCATGGCGTACAGCAGCCGGTGGAACGGGCTGCCCACCGACACGCCACCCGACCCGTCGTACGTCGTGTTCCGGTCCGTCGCGGCGGCCTGCTCGGCCTCGTCGGGATCGTCGATCTCCTCCAGCCCCATCCCGAGCTCGACGTCATCACCCCCGTCGGGCTTGCCGACCACCGAGTAGTCGGGGCTCATCTCGCCGTAGTAGATGCGCGGCTCGAAGTCGGGCATCGCCGAGAAGATGTTCTCGGCGTCCTCGATGCCCTCGGCCCACACCATCCGGCCGTTGGCCTCGCTCTGCGACACCCGGTTGGCGTACGCCGCGATCACGCCCTCGCCGTGGGTGTAGACGGTGTGCAGGTTGGTCCAGTTCTGGTCCGGGATCTCGTCCTGGTCCACCTCGCGCACGCCCAGCACCAACGGCTGGTCGGTGCCGTCGATGTCGTAGCGGTCCACGTCGAGCACCGGCGCCACCGAGTAGTAGACCCGCGGCTGCTGGCGCTGCTCGAAGGTCTGGAACACCTGCTTGGGATCGACCAGCGGCACCTGGGTCAGCTGGGCCTGGAGGCTCGGCACGTCGGTCTCGCCGCGCGGGATGCCGGCGTACTCCTCGGTCTCGATCTCGTCGATGTCGTAGGCCGCTCTGGTGGCGCGGATGTTCTCCTCGATGTAGGAGGCCTCCTTGTCGGCCTCGGTCGGGTTGACCTGGAACTGCTGCACGATCGCGGGCCAGATCATCCCGAGCAGCACCGCGGACAGCGCGAGCAGCGCCAGCCCGACCGACGGCAGCTGCCAGGTGCGTCGCCAGATGTTGAGGAAGAACAGGATCGCGCAGATCACCGCGACGCCCATCAGGATGTTGCGCGCCGGCAGCAGCGCATTCTCCGCCGTGTAGTTCATGCCGGTGAACAACGAGTTGTCGTTGAGCACCAGGTCGTAGCGGTCGAGGTAGTAGTCGACCGCCTTCGCGAGCACGAAGACGCCCACCAGGGCGCTCAGCTGCACCTGCGCGGCGCCCGAGAGGCGGTCGCGCGGCACCTGCAGCCGGATGCCCTCGTAGAGGTAGTGCACGACCGCGGTGGCGATCAACGCGATGATCGCGGCGACCATCACGAAGTCGACCAGGAAGTGCAGCCACGGCAGGGTGAAGACGTAGAAGCCGATGTCGCGGTCGAAGTAGACGTCGCTCTCGCCGAACGGCTCGCCGTTGCGCCAGAGCAGGAAGCTGCGCCACTGCCCCACCGCGGACGTGCCGGCGAAGATGCCGATCACACCGGCCACACCGAGCAGCAGCCAGGTCCGGATCGGCGTCACCGCGTCGCGGTAGCGGCTGATGCTGCTGTCCCCCGTCGGCATGCGGAACAGCGGCCGGAACCGGTAGGCGAGGTACATGTTGACCCCGACCACGGCGGCCATCAGCACGCCGAAGACGAGGAACAGCCCGACCCGGGTCCACAGCAGGGTGCTGAACACCTCGCCGTAGCCGACGGCCTGGTACCACATCCGGTCGGTGTACAGCGCGGAGAACGTGGTGAGCAGGAAGAAGCCCACGATCACCACCACACCGGTGATGACGAGAGCGCGCACGCGCCGTCCCTCGCGGCGCGGCGGCGCCGGCTGGGCCGGGTCCTCGTCGTCGAACAACTCGCTCACTGGTCTTCCTCCGCCTCTGCCTCGTCTTCGAGTGTGCCTCGCAGCAGTTGGAGCAACCCGGGCACGAGGTCGACGCCACCCATCACCGAGGTGTCGTCGTCGTTGTCCCGGCTCCTGACTGCACAGTACGTCGCCCCGTGGCGCGTGACGCCCGCGACGATCCGGACCTCCTGCCGATCCGGATGCTCCCGGGCGAACTCGGCTGCGGCCTCCGGGTCCTCCGGCAGGTCGTCGTCCGCGTCCGGCGGCAGCACCAGCCGCTCCACCACCGCGGCACAGCCGGCGACCGCGTCGGGCCAGCTGATCGTCTGCAGCAGCTCCTCCAGCGGCCGTCCCGGATCGAGCTGGTCCTGCTCGACCGGGGTGAGCGAACCGCGCTCGGCGGGCTCGTCCAGGCCGAGCGCTGCGGCCAGCGCCGGCTCGTGCGCGACCAGCTCGGCGGTGTCGACCAGCCCGTAGAGCCGCGCCGGCTGGTCCCACCCCTCGCCGGCCAGGTGGGACTCGATCTCCAGCACGGCAGCGGCCAGCGCCGGATCGACGTCCAGGTCGTAGTCCATCAGCTCTCCGTCCGCGACGCCGCGGCTTCCACGTCGGTCAGCATGTCGGCAGGTCCGCCTCATCCTCCGCCGTCCACGACTCCAACGCCACGCGCGCGTCGTGCATGGTCTCGGCCTTCACCAGGGTCAGCTCGGTCTCCACGTCGCCGACGTCGTCGCAGTTGCCCGCCGGGACGAGGAACACCTCGGCGCCCGCGTCCTCCGCGCCGGCGATCTTCTGCTGGATGCCGCCGATCGGCTCGACGCTGCCGTCCGGAGCCAGCGCCCCCGTGCCCGCCACGATGTCGCCACCGGTGAGGACCTCCGGCGTGAGCGTGTCGTAGATCCCGAGCGCGAACATCAACCCGGCGCTCGGCCCCCCGATCTTGGGATCGACGCGCAGCTCGATGTCGAACGGGAACTCGTAGTTCTCACCGACGGAGATGCCGACCTTCGGTCCGTCCTCGCTCTCCTCCGGCGCCACGTCGACGGTCAGCCGTTCGTCATCACGCTCGACGACGAACTCGACCGGATCGCCGACCTCGTGAGCGGTGACCGCGTCGACGACATCGGCCGGCGCGGAGACGGTCTCGCCGTCCGCGCGCAGGATGACGTCACCGGACAGCAGCTCGCCCTCGGCGGGCCCGCCCTCGACGACCTCCATGACCTGCACCGAGGTCTCCAGGTCGTACCCGAGCTCGGTCAGCGCCACCGCCTTGGCCACGTCCTGGGAGTTGGCCATCATGGCCTGGCCCTGCTCCTGCTCCTGCTCGGCGGTGAGGTCCTCCGGGTGGGCGACGTCGAACGGGATCACCGCCTTGTCGTCACGGGCCCAGGCGCCGAGCAGGTCGAAGAGGCTCAGCCGGTCGTCACGCCGGGTGGTGCTCACCGTCGTGAACCGGATCTGGCCCTCGTCGTCGTAGAACGTCTCGTGCCCGTCGACCTGGATCAGCTCGGCCTCGTCGGCGTCCTCGGCGAGGATGTCGAAGGTCGGCCCCGGGCTGTAGACGGCGTACGGCAACGGCACCGCTGCCGCCGCCACGAGCAGGGCACCCACCAACGGCACCGCGACGACGACGGCGAGCCAGCGCTGGGTCATGGCGCCTACCTTCTCACCCACCGCCAACTGCACGTGCTGCAGGCCTCAGCTCAGCACGCCCGCCGATCGTTCCCCTCGTCGGCGGCGGGCCTGGGACCCGTCCGACGTACGGCGACGCCGGTGGCCCGGTCGGCTGGCGGACGCGGCGCCGCATGGCCCGGACCCCGCCCCGCGCGGGCCAGCGCCGCTCCGAGCCGGCGCGCCGCACGCTCCCGGTCGGCCGGGCGCCCCGCGCGACCGCGCCAGCCGACCCACAGCATCGTCGTGACCGTCACGACGGCTGCCGGAGCGAGCCACCAGAGGATCTCCACTCCTCGAGGGTAGGTCAGCGGAGCCGCTCTCCTCGGCACCCGACCAGCGCGCCGGGAGGATCAGGGCACGCCCACCCACTCGTCGGTGCCGTCGGCGAAGACCTGGTGCTTCCAGATCGGCACCTCGGCCTTCAGCGTGTCGATCAGCGCTCTGCTCGCCTCGAACGCGGTGCCACGGTGGCCGGCCGTGGTGGCGACGACGACGGCGATGTCGCCGATCGTCAGATCCCCCACCCGATGCTCCGCCGCGACGCTGTGGACGTCGTACTTCTCGGCCACGGTCTCGCAGACCTCCTGCAGCCGGTCGAGGGCGGTCGGATGCGCGGAGTAGGACAGCCCGCTCACCGACTGGCCGCCGTCGTGGTCCCGCACGCGCCCCACGAAGAGCACCAGCCCGCCGGACGCGGGGTCGTCGAGATGGCCGAGGACGCCGTCGGCCGTGACGGGGGTGTCCGAGATCGCGACGTGGCGAACAGCGGGATGTGTCATGCCCCGACCTTACGACTTGCCGGAACGGCGTAGTTTGGGGTCATGAGCAGTGGGAGCAACGACCCCGAGGACACCGGGGACGACAACCCGTTCAAGGGCACGCCGTTCGAGCAGCTGTTCGGTGCGGGCGGCCTCGCCGGCGCCGGGGGCTTCGACTTCAACCAGATCCTCGGCCAGATCCAGTCGATGATGCAGCCCTACGACGGCCCGCTGAACTGGAAGGTCGCCGACGAGCTCGCGCGCTCCACGATCGCCCAGAGCAAGGATCCCTCCCCCGGCCAGCGCGACCACGACCGCGTGGCCGACTCGGTGCAGCTGGCCGACCACTGGCTCGACACGACGACCGACTTCCCCTCGGGCGTGACCTCCACCGCGGCCTGGAGCCGAGCCGAGTGGCTGGTCGAGACCCGCCCGGTGTGGGCGCAGCTGGTCGAGCCGGTCGCCGCCCGCTCCGCGTCGAGTGCCAGCGCCGCGCTGCCGGAGCAGATGCAGGCGGGAGCCGGCCCGCTGCTCGGCATGATCAACCAGGTCGTGGGCTCCCTCTTCGCCAACCAGGTCGGGCAGGGCCTCGGCACGCTGGCCGGTGAGGTGCTCACCGCCTCCGACATCGGGCTGCCGCTCGGGGCCCCCGGCAAGGCGGCGCTCGTGATGAGCAACGTGCGCGCCTTCGCCGACGGACTCGACGTCGGGGAGGACGACGTGGTGCTCTACCTCGCGCTGCGCGAGGCCGCGCACCAGCGGCTCTTCGGTCACGTCCCGTGGCTGCGCGAGCACCTCATCGGCGCCGTCACCGACTTCGCCCAGGGCATCGACCTCAACGTCGCGGAGATGCAGCAGCGCATCGAGGAGCAGATGCGGGGCGCGGACCCCACCAACCCCGAGGCGCTCCAGTCGCTGCTCGAGGGCGGCCTCTTCGAGCCTCCGCAGTCGCCCGCGCAGACCGCGGCGCTGTCGCGCCTGGAGATCGCGCTGGCGCTGGTCGAGGGCTGGGTGGACGAGGTCGTCGGCCAGGCCACGGCGGAGCGGATGCCGGCGGCGGAGAAGCTGCGCGAGGCCGTACGACGCCGGCGCGCCGCCGGTGGGCCGGCCGAGCAGACCTTCGCCGCGCTGGTCGGCCTCGAGCTGCGGCCGCGCCGGCTGCGGGACGCCTCCACCCTGTGGGGCGGCCTGCGCAGCCGCTCCGGCGCGGAGGCACGCGACGGGGTCTGGATGCACCCCGACCTGCTGCCGACCGCCGAGGACCTCGACGACCCGCTGTCGTTCCGGGCCGAGGCCACCCCGCCGGAGTCGATGAGCGAGGAGGACTTCGACGCCGAGCTGCAGAAGCTGCTCGACGGCTCCGAGGGCGAGAGCGGCACGGACGACACCTCCGACACCGACGACAGGTGAGCCTGCACGCCGACGCGCTGGCCACGCTGGGCGGCTGGCGCGCGCCCGAGCCCGACCAGGAGGCGCTGCGACGTCGCTTCGTCGGCCACCTCGAGACCGCCGCGGACGGGATGTGGCGCACGTCGTACCCCGACCACCTCACGGCCGGGGCGCTGGTGATCGACAGCAGGGGCGAGCGGGTGCTGCTCAACCTGCACCGCAAGGCGCGGCGCTGGTTCGCCTTCGGCGGCCACGCCGAGCCGGGCGACGCGAGCGTGGCCGACGTCGCGCGCCGGGAGGCGCGGGAGGAGTCGGGGATCGAGGATCTGGAGCTGGTCGCCACCCCGGCGCAGCTCGACGTGCACGCGGTGCCGTTCTGCGACCCCCGCGGCGGGGTGCACCACCTCGACGTGCGCTATCTCGCGATCGCCCCGGACCATGCGCGCCAGGTGGTCAGCGACGAGTCGCTCGACGTGCGGTGGTGGCCGGTGGACGAGCTGCCCGACCTCGAGCCGGCGATGCTGACCCTGATCGACCGTGCCCGCACCGTGGTGTCCGAGCGTCAGTCGACCTCCGCCGGCGGGTCGCCGACCCGCTCGGACGGCGGCGGCGCCACCCGGAGCGCCTCCGACCAGCCCTGGAGGTAGCCCTTCGCCTTCTCGGTGTGGGGGTAGTTGGCGACCCACGCCCAGAACTCGTCGTTGTGGTGCGGCTCGATCAGGTGGACCAGCTCGTGGATGAGCACGTAGTCGATCACCCAGTCGGGCATCTTCTGCAGCCGCGCCGAGAGCCGGATGGTGCGATCGTCCGGCGTACAGGACCCCCAGCGGGACCGCTGGTTGCCGACCCAGCGCACCGACGCCGGATCGGCGATGCCGCCGAGATAGAGGTCGCTGAGCTCGCCGGCGCGGCGCAGCAGGTCGGCGTCGCCGCGCTTGGCCGCCCGGCGCTCCTTCTTCTCCACCCGGGCCACCATGGTGGTGACCCACTCGCGCTCCTCGGCCCGGGTGAGGTTGTCCGGCACCATGACCACGATCTTGTCGCCGTCACGGTAGGCGCTTACCGTGCGGCGGCGGCGGCGTGACCGCCGTACCTCCACCTGCGCGCCCATGAACTCACGATACGCATGGACGCCTCGCCGGCGCCGGAGCGCAGCGGGCGCGTGTGGGCTCCTCACGGCCGCGCCCAGGCGAGCAGGCGCTCCAGCGGCCAGGTGTTCACGATCCGGTCGGCGTCGATGCCGGCCGCCTCGGCGCGCTCACAGCCGAGGACGGGGAAGTCGAGCTGGCCCGGCGCATGCGCATCGGAGTCGACCGAGAACAGGCAGCCGGCGTCGCGCGCCAGCTCCAGCAGCCGGGTCGGCGGGTCCCGCCGCTCCGGTCGGGAGTTGATCTCCACCGCGACGCCCTCCTCGGCGCACGCCTCGAAGACCGCTCGCGCGTCGAACCGGGACTCCTTGCGGGTCCCGCGGTTGCCGGTGACCAGCCGCCCGGTGCAGTGCCCGAGCACGTTGGTGAACGGGTTCCGGATCGCGGCGAGCATCCGCTTCGTCATCGGAGAAGGGTCCATCGCGAGCTTGGAGTGCACACTGGCCACCCGGACCTCCAGCCGCTCGAGCAGCTCCTCGGTCTGGTCCAGCCGACCGTCGTCCAGGATGTCGACCTCGATGCCCTTGAGCAGCCGGAATCCGCCGTCGAGATGGTCGTTGACCGCGTCGACCACGTCGAGCTGGCGGGCGAGGCGGCCGGCGCTGAGCCCACGCGCCACCTGGAGGCGCGGCGAGTGGTCGGTGAGCACCTGGTACTCGTGGCCCAGCTCCATCGCGGTCATGGCCATCTCCTCGATCGGAGAGCCGCCGTCGGACCAGTCCGAGTGTGAGTGGAGGTCGCCCCGCAGCCGAGCGCGCAGGTCCTCCCCCGCGCCGTCACGGGTCAACGGTCCGCCGTACTCCTGCTCGGCGGCGGCGAGCCGCTCCGGCATCCGTCCCGCCACCGCGTCGGCGATGACGGTCGCCGTGCTGCGCCCGACGCCCGGGATGTCGGTCAGTGAGCCGTCGGCCGCGGCAGCAGCGACCTCGTCCGGCGGTCGCGGGAGGATCGCGGCGGCGGCGCCCCGGAAGGCCTTGACCTTGTAGCTGTCGGCCCTCCCCCGCTCCAGCAGGAACGCGATCCGTCGCAGCGCGGCGACCGGCCCGCCGTCGTACGGCTCCGCCATGATTCCTCCTCCGACACGCCGTGCGAACTTCTCTCCACAGCCGGTGGATAACCGTCCGGCCGACATCTGTGCAGGTCACGGGCGGTTCCCCGGGCGCCAGGCCGCACCGCGACCACCCGTCGTCCACATCCTCTCCCCCGGCGGCTCGGCACACTCCACCGGCCCCGCCCCGCGATCCACACGCGTATCCACAAGCTTCTCCACAAGGGTGGAGTCCGGCACGTTGACCCTGCCGCCGCGGCTGCCTAGCGTGCTGCCCAGATGAGGCCCCCGGAGGCTCGCCCCCGGTGCTCGCTAGGGGAAGGTGAGCACCGGGACCAGCGGCACCCGGGGGCCTCTTCGCCGGACATGCGGGGGGAGGCTCCGCAACCTCGCCGACACCGTGCCGTAAGGTCGTTGCGTTCACAGCCGCGTGCTGCGAGCCCCGGCGGGCTTCCCCGAGACATCCCGTCGCGACGACCAACGAGAAACGAACAGCAAGGAGGCCGTCATGGCGGAGACCTGGAGCGGCGAGTTCTACTGCGTCAAGTGCAAGGCCAAGCGTGAGGCCGAAGGCGAAGTCAAGGTCAACGAGAAGGGCACCCGGATGGCGAAGGCCGTCTGCCCCGAGTGCGGCACCAACCTGAACCGCATCCTCGGCAAGGCCTGACCGGGTCCACTTCTTCCGCAGCGGGCGGCTCCACCACGCGGTGGAGCCGCCCGCTCGCCGTTTTCCCTCCCGGCACGCGCAGCCTGTGGAGAGCCGGCGCGGCTCCCGGCGAAGCGTGCCAGCCTTCCGACGCATGCAGCCGACCGCGCTCCCCCTCGACGCCCTCGACGACGCCGCCCCCTCCGAAGCCTCGACGGTGCTGATCCTGCGCCCCGGCTGCCCCGTCCTCGCACGTGACGCGGAGACGCTGCAGATCGGGCTCACCCCGCGGCTCTCCGTGCGCCTCCCCGACCATCCGGCCGTTCGCGAGCTGCTCGACGAGCTGCGCTGCGGCCGAGTCCCCGGCCCGCTGTCGACGGTCGCCGAGACAGCCCTCGCGACACTGCGCGACGCCGACCTGGTGCTCGCTGTGCCCGGCTCCGCCACCACCGACGACGGCCCGGCCCGCGCCCAGTTCGGCTCTGACGCCGTACGCCGCTCCGCGCAGCGCGGCGCCCATCGGATCGGGGTGCGGGCGGACCGCCCGTCCGCCTCGCTCGTCGTCGACCTGCTGGCCGACGCCGGCCTCACCCGCGACGACGACGCAGCGACCGTGTGGCTGCTCGTGGCCGCCGGCCCGGTGCCACGGGCGACCGTGGACCCGCTCCAGCGCGCCGGCGTACCGCACCTGCTCGTCGGCGGACAGCACGGTGCACGTCGGATCGGGCCGTTCGTCGACCCGGGGATCACCGCCTGCCAACGATGCGTCGACGCCCACGAGGCCGTGGCGGACCCCCGCCTGCCCTTCCTGCTGGAGCAGGCGGCGACCACCGGCGGCCGCATCGAGCCGGTGGACCCGGTGCTGGAGCGACTCGCGCTGAGCTGGGCGGTGCGGGACCTCGCCCGCTACACCGAGGGCGAGGAGCCGAGCACCTGGTCGACGACCGTCGACCTCGGCGCCGGTGGCGCTCCCCTCGTCACCCCACGACTGCGGCACCCACACTGCGGCTGCGCGTGGGACTCGCTGCTCGACCTGCCCTCCGCCTGACTCACCAGAGGTCGCTGTCGAGCTTGCCCTCGATGGCGCGCAGATGTTCCCGGGAGCACCGGTCGCAGAAGCGACGGGTCCGCCCCTGCTCGACCGACGACGTCCAGGTCAGCGGCGGGTGCTCACTGCCATCGGGCGACGTCCGGCCACAGAGGTCGCAGACGGTCAGCGCGGCCATACCGCCAATCTAGGCCATGTCCCCCAGCGACGAGGCCCGCCGGGCGAAAAAGCCCGAGGGCCGGGCACGACGTGTCGTCGTACCCGGCCCCGGCACCCGGTGTGGGCGGGTCGCGCGCTCACAGCGCGCGGGCGAGGGCGATGCGCGCCTGCTGGGCGGCGCGCTCGGCCTTGCGGCTCAGCCGGCGAGCCCGCGCCAGGCGGAACTCCGCACTGCGCCGCTGGGCCTCAGCGACGCGCGCGAACTGCTCAGCCCGCACCAGCTCTTCGTTCAACATACTCATCTTCAGGTCTCCAGTTGTGTTGTGTGCAGTGGGTGGTCACTCGTCCGTGCCGTCGGGTGGTGCTGTGCCGGACTCCTGCGAGATCAGGCGGCGTTCTTGCGGGGACGTCCACGGGGCCTCTTGCGGGGGATCACCACTCCCTGGAGGAACAGCTCACCGCCCCAGACACCCCAGGGCTCACGCCGCTCGAGCGCGCCGGTCAGGCACATCTGCTGCACCGGGCAGTCCAAGCAGAGCGCCTTGGCCGCCTCCACGTCGGTCGGCGACTCGGCGAACCACAGCTCCGGGTCGTTGACCCGGCAGGGCAGCCGCAGTGCGTCGTCGGCGAGGTCTGCTTCGTCGTGCAGCTGGCTCAGCGTCGGCTCGAGAACACTGGTGGTCATGTTTCACCTCCTCTGTTGGACCTGATCGAGTTGCGGTTCTCACCGGGTCCGCCAGCACTTCCGTGAGAAACACGAAGGCCGCGGATCCCGGTGTGGGTTCCGCGGCCTGGAGTGGTGCCGAGCTGAGATCTGTCCGTCAGATCGGTGGACTCCAGGAACCAGAACCCGGGACGTAGGCAAAGCCCACGTGTCCCATGCCGGTGGTCGTCGCGCGCAGACGCTTGGCGTCGATGCCGAGCGCGTCGGTCGCCTGATCCGCGCAACGCACGTCGATGCCCGTGACCGGGAGGGTCACCAGGGCGGAGGCGGCGTACGGGGCCACGGCGAACTCGCTGCGAGCGACGTTCTGAATCATCGTGTTGGTCTCCATGGGTGCCACCTCCTCAGGTGTCTCGGGCGCCAGCCTTGCCGGGGCTGTGATGCGCAGGGCGGTCTGTCAGCGGTGCTGACGCTACTCCTGTCGAGCTGTCATGAGCAAACTATTTATTGACCAGTTTCAGAATTTCTTCGCCGTACCGCTCGATCTTGCTGGGCCCGACCCCGTTGATCGCCGCCAGCGACCGCTCGTCGGCCGGCTGGTGCTCCGCGATCAGCTCGAGGGTGGCGTCGGTGAACACGACGTACGCCGGCACCTCGTCGGCCTGCGAGCGCTCGCGACGCCAGGTGCGCAGCCGCTCGAACAGCGCCTCGTCGTAGCGGACCGGATGATGCGCGCAACGGCCGCGCTTCTTCTCCGCCGCCGTGCCGAGCGGCTGGCTGCACTCGCGGCACCGGGCGACCTTGCCCCGCGCCTTGGTGCGCTGGGGCTGCTGCCCCGCCGGGAGCAGCGGCGTCAGGAACCGCGACGGCTGTCGCCGCGCCGCCTGCCCCGGGTTGCGGGCCGCGGCCCAGGACACCTGCAGCTGGTGGCGTGCGCGCGTCATGCCGACGTAGAGCAGCCGGCGCTCCTCCTCGAGGCCGGCCGGGTCGTCGCCGGCGTGGCTGATCGGCACCGTGCCGTCCTGCACACCGCAGCAGAACACCGCGTCCCACTCGAGGCCCTTGGCCGCGTGGAACGTGGCCAGGGTGACGCCGTCGGCAGCCGGGGCGTGCTGATCCGCCGCACGGCGATCGAGCTCGGCCACGAAACCCGCCAGATCGGCTCCGTCACCCGCCTCCGCGGCGAAGTCCTCAGCCTGGGTGATCAGGGCCTGCCAGGACTCCCACCGATCGCGCACCTGGCCCCGGGCACTCGGTGCCTCGGCGCTCCACCCCATGCCGCCGAGCACGGCACGCAGCACGTCGAGCCACGGCTCGTCGCCGTGCTCCCCGCTGCGCGCGGCACCGCGGAGCCGGACCACGGCCTCACGCACCTCGGGGCGGTCGAAGAACCGCGCCGCGCCGCGGACGACGTAGGGGATGCCGCGGTCGGCCAGCGCCTCCTCGAAGTTCTCCGACTG
>CAZJDU010000089.1:0-14721 GCA_964544855.1 uncultured Nocardioides sp. | reverse complement strand
CATTCGCGCTCGACGCGTCGGTGGCCCGTCACGGCATGATGGTAGACCCGGGACGCCGGGCGCCGGGTTCACCGAGCCCAGCGAGAGGTACGTCGGCACGCCGACCCCGTCCAGAGCGAAACCCGAGTGACACCTGGCGACGTTCGTGGGTGGGCGCGGCTTCGTCACCTATCGCGACCTCGGCGGTGTCGATGCCGCCCGGATCTCGCGATGGGTGGCGAGGACGCTCGACCTGTACCGGGAGGACCCCGAGATCGATCGCGTCGAGCGGAAGACGCGCGGGCACGACCGGGCACCAGGTCTTCACGAGTCGTTGGTCGAGCACGGGTTCACCCCCGACGAACCCGAGTCGATCATGGTCGGCGCGTCGAAGCAGCTCGCCGTCGACGTACCGCTGCCGGCCGGCGTGACCCTGCGGCGAATCACGGAGGAGCCGGACGTTCGTGCCATGAGCGTGATGAGCGACGAGGTCTTCGGCAACCCGGTGTCGGAGGAGAGTGCCGCGGCCCTGCTCCGGCGGCTGTCGTTGGACGACGGGATGGAGGTGTGGGTGGCCGAGGCGAACGGGCAGGTGGTCAGCGCCGGCCGGCTGGAGTCCGTGCACGGCACGGACGTCGCCGGCATCTGGGGTGGGGCGACGCGTCGTGAGTGGCGCGGTCGTGGGATCTGCCGGGCGTTGACCGCCGAGCGGGCCCGGTCCGCACTGCGCCTGGGCAAGTCACTCCTCACCAGCGACTCGACCGAGTTCTCACGGCCGATTCTCGAACGCTCGGGCCTCATCAAGGTGTCCACGACGACTCCCTACGAGTGGCGACGCCGAGCGGCCGACCTCTGACTCGGGTGGGCGGTCAGACGTCCACGGCGAAGCCCAGGTCGACGTCACAGGCGGCCTGGCCGCCGCGGACGCCCCAGTTCTCGGCTGGAATGTCCCGGACGGTGATCGAGACGTGGTCGCTGGGGATACCGAGCACTGCGAGACGTCTCACGATCTCGGAGTACAGACGCCGCTTGGCGTCGACCGTCCGTCCGGCGAAGCAGTCGATGTGCACCATCGTGAGGTACTCCGGCTGCGCCAGGTCCGGAGGATGGGCGAACCGGTGCGGCTGGTGGGCGATGAGCCGGACGTGCTTGTCCTTCGCCGGGATCTCGAAGGCGGCCACGAGCGCACCGTGGACGGCGTCGATGATCGCGATCTCTTCGTCGACGGACCACAGGCGGCGCACCTCGACGAGGGCATGGGGCACGATGACGGTCTCCTTCTCATCTGCTCGGGACGGTACCGGCCGATCCTGCCTCCGCGAGGATCGAGCGGTCCAACGGTTTCGGGTGCCGACCCGCCTGCCGGCACGGCCAGGCCCGATGCCTGATGACCGATGAACCTGCGACGCCGTACTGGTCTCCACGCCGAGCACCGACCAACGGGAGGCTGACGCCATGCGGAAACTGACCTATGCCATGAACCTGAGCCTGGACGGCTACATCGCCGCGCCCGGCGACGACCTCGGCTGGAGCATGCCGAGCGACGAGCTCTTCCAGTGGTGGTCCGACCGGGTGGGGGCGACGGGCGTGGCGCTCTACGGGCGCAAGCTGTGGGAGGCGATGAGCTCCCACTGGCCGACCGCCGACCAGCAGCCTGGCGCCGCCCCGGCACACGTCGAGTTCGCCCGCCGCTGGCGGGAGATGCCGAAGGTGGTGTTCTCCTCGTCGAGCTTCACGGTCGACTGGAACAGCCGCCTGGTCATCGGCGACGCGGTCGCCGAGATCACCCGGCTCAGGAACGACGACGGACCCTCGATGGACGTCGGCGGTGCCACGCTCGCCGGGGCGGCCATGCGGGCCGGGCTGATCGACGAGTACGTGACCGTCACGCATCCGGTGCTGGTGGGCAGCGGTACGCCGTTCTTCACCGCCCTGGACGACTGGGTGAACCTGACCCTGGTGGAGACCCGGACGTTCCCCGACGGCGTCCTCCTGACCAGGTACGAGACCAGGCGCTGACGCCGCCCGCTGCGGATATCCTCGCGGTGCGGCAGCACCACCGGGGTCGGCCGACCACGACCGAAGGAGCAGGACCGATGGCGAGCATCTCCGTCGACGGGCCGATCTGGACCCTCGATCTCGGGGAGGACGAGAACCGCTTCTCCCCGGAGTTCCTCGAGACGGCGGGCGCCGCGCTCGACGAGGTCGAGGCGGCCGACGGGCCGGCCGCGCTGGTCACCATCGGCCGGGGCAAGTTCTTCTCCAACGGCCTGGACCTCGACTGGCTCGGGCAGCACCCCGATCAGCACGCGTCGTACGTCGCGCGCGTGCAGAACCTCTTCGCCCGCGTGCTCACCCTGCCCGTCCCGACCGTCGCGGCGGTCAACGGGCACGCGTTCGGCGCCGGCGCGATGCTGGCGATGGCGCACGACCACCGGGTGATGCGCGAGGACCGCGGCTACCTCTGCTTCCCGGAGGTCGACATCCGGATGCCGTTCACCCCGGGTATGAACGACCTGGTCACCAGCAAGCTCACGCCCCGGGTCGCGCTCACCGCGATGACGACCGGCCACCGCTACGGCGGCTCGGAGGCGGCGGCCGACGGGCTGGTCGACGCAGCAGCGCCGCTGGACCGGCTGCTCGAGACCGCCACGGCGCGGGTGCGCGACCTGGCGGGCAAGGACCGCGCCACGCTCGGCGCCATCAAGTCCCGCATGTTCGCCGACGTCGTGACCGCGCTCCGCGACCACCCGGGCGAGTAGCGGTCGCGACGGGTCGTCCACGTCAGTACGACGTCGACGACCTCCTCGACCGGGCCCGGCTGCTGTGGATCGACCACGGCATCGGCGGGTCACGATCCGCGCGGCACTCCGAGCCTCACCCCACATCCGCGGGAGCGTCGGCCTCCTGGGTCGGCGAAGGCGTCGGCGGCTGCGGATGATGGGCGGGGATCACCGTCACCGACGTCGGGAGCGCGTGGAGCCGGTGCAGGGTGCGCCACGTCTCGTCACGATCCACATCGACGAGGCAGCCCGGGAAGCCGGAGCGCTGGCGCAGGTGCGCGATCTGCAGCCCGTGCCAGGCGGCGTCTCCCGCGAGCAGCACGGGGCCGTCGTCCGTGGCGAGCAGGACGCCGACGCTGCCGGGAGTGTGCCCGGCGAGGTCGACGAGGGTGACGCTGCCGTCACCGAACAGGTCATGGCTGCGTTCGAGGGTGAGGACCGGTGGTCCCTCGAGGGAGAACTCGAGGAGCTCGCGATCTGCGAGACCCCGACGTACGCCGCCCACGGGTGCCTGCTCCCCCGTGGCCGCCCACGCGAGCTCGTCGTCGTGCAGCACGGCAGGCAGACCGGGGAGGTCGAGCAGCCCTGAGACGTGGTCCCAGTGGGCATGGGTGCTCAGCGCCAGGTCCGGTGCACGCGACCGCCGTCACCGGGACATCGCCGGACACCTCTTGCGGGACACGGCGCGGTCCCTGCCGATGGACAATCGAGTCGGAGAGCGCGACACTGCGAGTGACGGTGCCGCCGGGGTCCGCGCGTGGCAGAACGTTTCGTGCAGAAACGGTCTCGTGCAGGGCAGTGAAGGAGGCGGCGGATGAGTGTGGAACGCAAGCTGTCCTGGCCGTTCTGGGTGCGCTGGGTCGCGGCTTCCTTCCTGGGGCTGCTGACCGGGCTGGTGCTGTTCGTGGTCGTCGGCATCTTCGCGGGGGAGGCGGTCGACCGCGCGCCTGACGTGCTCTTCGGTGTGGTGCTTGGCCTTGTCTTCGGCGCTGGGTTCGGCTTCTTCCAAGCCCGAGTGCTGCGGGAACACATCGAGGCCGCTAGCCGTTGGATCGGTGCCACGGTCGCGGGCTTCCTAGTGGGATCGACCGTCGTGTTCGGTCTGCTCCGGGGCGCCGACGAAGACTCCACACTGTGGCTCAAGTTGTCCCACGCACTGGTGGTGGGCGCCGCGCTCGGCGTGGCGCAGGCGCTGGCGCTCGGCCTGGACTTCCGCACTGGCGTTTCGTGGACGGTGATCGTGGAGGCGTGTTGGCTGGTCGCCGAGCTCGTTGCGGCAGCCGGGAGCGGGCTTCCGGCGCCGCTGGACCTGATCGCACTCTTCCTCGTCGCCTCTGCACTGCCAGGCGTCTGGCTGCCGCGACTGCTCGATCGCGATCGGCAAGGACCGCACTGAGACCGTCACCCTTCGAACGGGAGCGCATCCCGTCCGGCCGCGACTCGCGGACCATCTGCCGCCAAGAGATCGTCACTGCGTGAACGGTGCCGGTTCCGCCAAGGGAGCGCCACCACATGCCGCCAGGGTCACCGCCAAGAGGCCGGCGGCGAGCGCCCGGCGGCGCGTCAGCATCCCGCGATGGCTGCAGGCAACGCACGGGCTGACCGCCCACCGATGAGCTCGAGCAGAGGAGCCCGAGGTCACGGTCGACGAACGCGTGTCCCGCACGACGCGTGCACGCCATGCCCTGGCTGGAGGAGTGGACAGACATCCGGGATTGGCCGTCTGACGTGCCGCCGGCGACGTTGAGCGATGCTCGGCGCGCGCTGGCCGTCGCGGCGCTGCAGAACGGCGACGCCAGCCTGGGTGAGACTTGGCACTTGTGACTCACCAGGCACCCCCTCATGGCGCTGCAGCGTTCGGCACCGGTCGGGATGGTCACGCTGAGCGTGCCGGTGAGGATCCGGTCCTGGCGATCAGGGAGCTCAATCTGAACAGTCGACCGCAACTGCCAGGGCGGCGCAGATCTCGCGCATCCTGAACGCGGCGACCCGTCCCAAGCGTTCGACGAGGATCGCGATCGAGACGCTTTCGATCGAGTCGAGGTTGACCGCCGAGCGAAGCGGCACCGGGTCGTGACCGGGTTCGAGGACGACTTCGCTGGGGAGATCTCGGATGGTGGTGGTGCAGGGGGCGACGAGTGCGCGGCGATGGCGCGGGATGACTGCGTCGCGGGACAGGACGACGACAGGTCGGCGGCCGACCTCCGCCACCTCACACCACCACACCTCCCCGCGCGCGGGGAGGTGTGTCATGAGGCCGCAGCCGCCCGCCGGAACGAGGCCAGGTCTCCCCATTCGTCTGGTTCGTCGAGCGGGTGCGCATCGTAGGCGGCGTAGCTGGCGTCCACTTCGGCCGAGCGATGGCGAGCCAGCAACGCAGCGAGGGCTTCGTCCACGAGCGCGGAGTCCGGCTTCCCGCACGCCTTGCGGGCGTTCTGGAGGAGATCGGCGTCCACTGTCGTGCTCAAGCGTGTGCGGCTCATGCCACAATCATGCCACGGATGTGGCGAGGCTCGGACCTGCCTCCAGCCGATGCAGAACGGGTGGCCGGCTGGGTCGGCTTCAGGCCGTGATCTCGCTAACCTGCGATGGAGGGCGAGGACCAGCAGAGGAGTCGCCGATGGCTACGGTCAGCGTGCTCGGTCCGGTCGTGGTCACGGACGGCGAGAGCAGCGTGCACATCGGTGGACCTCGGCAGCGACGGCTCCTTGCGGCACTGCTGATCAGCGAGGGCCAACCGGTCTCGGTGGCGGCGCTCGTCGACGCGGTCTTCGGCGACCGGCCGCCGCTACGTGCGCCGGCCACCCTCCGGACGTACGTCACGCGCCTGCGCCACGTGTTGCCCGACGGCATCGACGTCGTCGCCGAACCGCCGGGGTACGCACTGCGCACCAGGGACCCGGCGGCGAGCGACGCCGTCAGGTTCCGGGAGGCGGTGGTGCGCGGTCAACGGCTGCTCGCGCACGAGGAGCACGCCGAGGCCGCAGCGGTGTTCGCAGGGGCACTGAGCCTGTGGCGCGGTCGGCCCTTCGACGACGTGGCGGACAACTCGTGGGCCGCCGCCGAAGTACGCCGGCTCGAGCAGGCCCGCACCTCGTGTCGCGAAGGCCTGATCGACGCGCTGAGCGCCGCCGGTCGCGTGACCGAGGCGCTCCCCGTGGCCGCCGAGCTGATCGAGGCCGATCCGTTCAACGAGTCCCACCGGCTGCGTCATGCGCGCGCGCTCTACCGAGCCGGTCAGGCGAACGAGGCGTTGGAGGCAATCCGCAGCTTCCGTGAGCTGCTCGCTGACGAGCTCGGCATCCACCCGACCCCCGAGCTCGAGTCCTTGCACCTGTCGATACTGCGGAATGATCCCGATCTCGGCAGCGTGCGGCGGGTACGCGGCTACCTGATCGGCGAGCGCCTCGGCAGCGGGGCTTCCGGCCCGGTCCACGCCGCTCGGCGGGCGGGTTCCGACACGCCGTACGCCGTACGGGTCTATCCGGCAGCGCTGGCCGACGATCCCGGGTTCGTGCGGACCTTCGCCGAGGACGTCCGCCGGCTGGCGAACCGGTCGCATCCGGCCCTGGTGCCCGTCCACGACGCCTGGCGCGAGCCCGGCGTCGCCTACCTGGTGATGCGCAGGCTCACGGGCGGCACGCTCACCGAGCGCCTCGGTCGAGGCCGGTTGTCGCCCGACCAGGTCAGTGCGCTGGAGGAGCGGATCAGCGCTGCCCTGAGGGCTGCCCGGGATGCCGGCGTACGACACGGACGGCTCACCACCGACGCCGTCCTCTACGGCGCCGACGGCCTGCCGTACCTCGCCGACCTGGCGCTCGGGGAATCGGAGCTCCGGGACGGCGACGACGATGCGGACCTCGCCGCGCTGATGGCCGCGGCCGGCGCGCGGGATGACGTGCCACCGATCCGTGGCAGCACCAACCCCTACGTCGGGCTTCGCGCGTTCGACACGACCGACGCCGCCGTCTTCCACGGTCGGGAGGCCCAGGTCGAGGCGTTGGTACGACGAGTGGCGGGCGACACGAGCCTGCAGCGGTTCACGCTGCTGGTCGGTCCGTCGGGCTGTGGGAAGTCCAGTGTCGTGCGCGCTGGTCTCATCGCTCGCATGTCGACCGCGCCGGGTGGGCGCTGGCGAGTCGCGATCGCCCAGCCGGGGGCCAGGCCGTTCAAGGAGCTGGCCGAGGCGTTGCGCAGGGTCGCGACCCGGGCATCCTCCGAGGCGCTCGCGGACCTGACCGACGGGCGAGCCTCGATGATGGACGCGGTGGGCACGATGCTCGGCGACGGTGATCGGCTGCTGGTGGTCATCGACCAGCTGGAGGAGCTCTTCACACAGCCGGACGAGCGGGTCACCTCGTTCCTCACGTCGCTCGCCGCGACGGTGCACTCGGAGCCGCGGGTCAGTGTCGTGGCCACGTTGCGGGCCGACCACTACGACCGACCGCTGCGGCTCCCGGAGGTGGGCCGACTGCTGCAGGACGCGACGGTGGTGGTGCCGCCGCTCGACGACGAGGAGCGGCGCCGCGCGATCGTGGAGCCTGCCCGCGCCGCGGGCCTCGCCGTCGACGACACGGTGCTCACCGAGCTGCTGCGCGGGTCGCGAGACAGCCTGCCCGCCCTGCAGTTCGCCCTGTTCGAACTCGCCGAGCGCGGCGACGGGCGCCTTCGCGCCGACGATCTCGAGGCGCTCGGTGGACTCGACGGCGCCATCGCGCACCGAGCGGAGACGCTGGTGACATCGCTCGACGCCGGCGGACCGCCGGCAGTGCGGGCGCTCTTCCGGCAGCTCGTCGCCCTCGACGAGCAGGGCAACCCTGCCCGGCGCCGCGCCCCGTTGGCCGAGGTGCTGACGTCGCCCGATGCCCCTGCTCCTGAGGTGGTTCAGTGTTGGGTGGATGCCCGCCTGCTGACGACCGATCACGAAGCCGAGACCCGCGAACCCGTGGTCCAGATCGCTCACGAGGCGCTGCTCGTCGCGTGGCCGCGGCTGCGCGGATGGGTCGAGGAGGAGCGTGACTGGCTCCGGCTGGCATCCCAGGCGCGTTCCGCGGCCCGCGACTGGGACACCCTGGGGCGCGACGACGACGCGTTGTGGCGCGGCGCCAGACTCGACCGGGCCGACGACCTGCTGGGCACCGAGGGGCTCCCCGACCTCGTCGGCGCCTTCCTGGGCCGGAGCCGTGAGGTGCGGGCCGCGGAGCGGACGGACGCGGCAGAGCGCGAGGCCGAGACAGCTCGAACGGCCCGGCGCATACACCGCCAGCGGAGCGGCTTGGCGGCCGCACTGGTGGTGGTCGTGATCGCCGCCGCCCTGGCCTGGCAACAGCGACAGGACGCGGTGGACTCCGCGCGGCAGGCCGAGGACCGTGCCCGCGCAGCCACGCTCGGCCTCGTTGCCGCGGCCGCCGAGACGCGGACCGAGGATTGGCCCCGCTCCCTCCTACTCGCGGTCGAGGCGCAGCGGCTCGATGACTCGGCGCGCACCCAGGAAGCGTTGCTGGCAACGCTGAGCAATCCAGGGTCGGTCCCGACTCCGGTGCACACCGCCTCCACCGCACTGGTCGCTCTCGCGGTCGACGCAGACACGGGTGCCCTCGTGATGAAGGACGCCGACGGGGCAGTCGCGGTCGTGGCCGCCGACGGCGCGGTCCGCCACTCCGCGTTCGCCACACCGCCGTCGTTCCACCGCGGCGGCCTGGCGGTCGCGGGCGGTCTGGTGGTCTCGGCGGGGATCGAGGACCGTCGCCCGGGCGTGGTCGTGCACGACATCGGCGACGGCTCGCGGGTCGGCGCACTGCGCACTGCGCGAGGCGAGGTCCCGGACGTCGCGTTCGACCCGGAGGGGTCCCGGTTCGCGATCTCCGGCGACAGCAGGGTCCGGATCGTCGACGCGGGATCGTTTCGGGTGGTGCGCTCCCTGCGCCACCCCGACGGGCACCGGCTGATATCGGTGCACTGGGCCGCCGACGGCAACCTCCTCTACGCCGGCAGCGAAGGCGGTGATCTGGCCGCCTGGGACCTGACCGATGCGTCGACGGATCCGATGGCGACGTCCACGGTCGTCGACGGCGCACCGGTGGTGGATCTCGACGAGATGGCCGACGGTCGGATCCTGGTCGCCGCCACCTTCGACAGCGGCACAATGCTCCTGGATCCCCGGACGCTGCGGGTGACAGCAGGACCGCTCGGCGCCGACAATGCCGTGCTCGGCGTGAGCGTGGACGGATCCGGCACCGAGCTCGCGGTCGCGGCGAGCAGCCGGGTGGACCGATGGCAGGTCTACGCCGGCCGGGCGCCGGACGCGCTCGACCCGGTCGGTGGCGGTGCCGCCGCCACATACACCGGCCCGGGCGAGCTGCTCACCGGAGGACTCGACGGGTCGGTCACGTCCTGGCAGCTGCATCCCGAGGTGCCGGGGCTGATCTCCCTCGATGAACTCGGCGTCGGCAATCCCCGGTTCGACCCGACCGGGCATGCGGTGGCGATGTGGGGCTTCGGCGGCGGGGTGCGGCTGTACGACGCCTCGCGCCTGACGCAGATCGCCACCCTGCCGTTCGACGATCCTGAGCAGACGTCGTTCAGCGGGATCGCGTTCAACCCCGACGGATCCCGGGTCGCCGCACTCTGGTGCCGCGGGCCGTCCCATGTGTTCGACGCGCCGTGTGACGGCCGGATCGGGGTGTACGACGCCGCGACCGGCGCACTGGTGGCCGGCCCCGAGCCGACCGGACAGCTCGCCCCGTGGGTGGGGACGGCGATCACCTGGTCCGCCGACGGCGCGTGGCTGGCCACCGGGCACATCGACGGCTCGGTGGAGGTCCGCCATCCCGGCGATCTCCGCGTCGAGACCACGTTGACCGACCTGGCCGGCGGCGAGGGTTTCGTCACCGAGGTGGATTTCTCCGATGACCCGGCGGCGCCGGCGGCACTGGTCGCGACGACCGGCACCGACGCCGCGACCTGGTCTGTGCCGGACTGGGAGCGTCTCGGGCGGATCCGGGTCGGGGTCACGGCGCACTTCGCGCCGGATGGTCGCCTCGTCACCAGCGACCAGGACGGCACCGTCCGGCTCCGCGACCGGACCCTCGCGGTGCTGGCGACCTACCGCGGCCTCCCGTCGCCGGCGACGCGGCCCGCATTCGCCGGTGACGGAGCGCGGTTCGCCACGCTCGACGACTTCACCGGAGTGGCGCGGATCTGGCGAACCGACCCGCTGGCGCCGATCGGGGGCCCGCTGGCGGTGATCGGTCGCTCGAGTGGGGTGACCGTGTCGCCGGACGGCACCCGGGTGCTGGTCGGCGGCGAGCGCACGTGGGAACTGAGGCTCGATCCGGACCGGTGGGCGGAGCAGGCCTGTACGGCGGCCGGCCGCAACCTGACCAGCGAGGAGTGGGCGACGTACCTCGGTGACGAGCCGTACCGCCGCACCTGCCCCGAGTTCCCCGCCGCCGACTGACCGCAACCAGACTGCAACACCGGTCTCCGATGGTGGCAGTGCTCGGAACAGCCACCAACGGAAGGACACCATCATGTCGACCACCACACGCGCCGCGACCGTCCTGGCGGCCGGAACGCTGACGCTGACCCTCGCCACGCCGGCGGACACCGCCGCCGCGATACCACCCCAGGCCGAGGAGATCGCCCCGCTCCTCGCGGTCTTCCCCGACACCGACAACGGGCTGGTCGGCTTCCTGAACGTCACCCGCGAGGACTGGTGCGCGTGGGAGGCCGCTGGATACCCCGGAGGACCCGAGGCCGCGCCGTTGCTGGAGCCGACCTCCCCAGCGTGGGAGCACACCACCGGCACCGGCCAGGTCTCCGGGGTCGCGAGGGCCGAGCTGCAGCTAGAGCTGTGGCCGATCGATGCGGACGCCGCACTCGAGGGCGCGTGTGAGGACACCGACGACGCCGACGAGCCGTTCGCCACGGGAGTGGCCGACGTCCGCGCCAGCGACAGCGACCCTGACGGCACCTACGACGGCCACGGCGTCGTCTACCTCGGCGACATGACCATCAACGCGGAGCTGGCGGGCACCGACGGCAACCGGTACGGCTACCACCTCCACGTCATCGAGCTGGTCGACGCGAACGGCATCGTGCGGCACGCCGACTCCGATCACATGAGCCTGACCAAGCGGGGGTGAAGGAGACCGCCATGGTGCGGTCGCCGGGTCATCGACCGCCGAGCGACAACGTCCCCGCCGGCCCGCTGATGGCGTGTTTCGCGCCTGGTCGCGTTCGGCTCACGCGGAGGGCCGCCACGTCTGGCGGGGCGCGAACCCCGTGCGGCGCAGCCAGTGTTCCGTGTAGAGGATCCGGTGCGGGGTGATCACCGTCAGCGGGTCGGTGGGCGGCTCGCTCAGCGGACGCCCACGCTCGACATGATCCGACTGCCAGCGGAACGCATCCCAGTAGTCGTCGCTCCCCTGATCGCCCCGTTCCAGGGTGCGTGCGGTCCCGAACAGCTGAGCGCCCCGGCTGCTCGCCTGCCCGACGAGCGGCGCGAAGACCCCAGCCGAGACCCTGGCGTCACGCTGGAGGTTGCGCGACTTCACCGAGGCGTTCCAGCTCGTGAAGAAGATCTCGAACCCGAGACTGTAGAACCGCACCGGCGTCGCGGCCGGCGAACCATCGCGGTTGATCGTCGCGATCACCGCCATGTTCTGAGTGGAGAACAGATGGAGGATGCGCTCCTCCAGAGCCTCTCGAGGAAGCACCGCGTCCGGCGATGGTCCAGCAAGCCAGGGGTTGGTCAGCGGCATACCCAAGTCTCTCAGCACGTCGAGCCCAACCCCGGCAGGGTCGGGCGCGGGCGGCTGCTCCTCAGACCTCGGCGGACTGACCAGCGGCGATGCGCTGGATGTCCCACACGTGGTGGCAGGCGTCGTGGCAATGGTTCCGGGCCCGTCGACTCGCGGCCACCGCCAAGGTCAAGAGGACCTGTCACAATCGGCGCATGACGGGACGGGCCCACCCTGGCGTTGACGCCTACATCGCGCAGCTGCCCGAGTGGCAGCAGTCGATCTGCGAACAGCTGCGCCAGATCATCTGGGCCGCGGATCCTGACATCGAAGAAACGGTCAAGCGGACCGTGCAGCCCTACTTCGTACTCAACGGCAATGTCTGTGCCTTGCTAGCGACCAAGGACCACATCAACCTCTTCCTGTATGACCCGACTGTTGGTGACCCATACAGCGTCATCAACCAAGGGCACGGCAACAAGACCGGACGAGCCATCCAGCTCTACGAGGACGACGAGATCAACCGCGACGCAGTGCTCACCATCGTGACCGAGATCGTCGCCCATAACCGGCAGGGCGGATGGCGCCGACTCAGTCGCCCGTAGACGAGCAATTCTGGCAGCGCGCGTTCTCGACCGCACCGGGGTCGCTGCGGTTGGACCCAGCTCGAGGGTTCCGAATGACGACCGGCTACCGGGAAGAAGCGGCATCCCGTTGGGAGGAGCCTCAGACGCGGAGGCGTTCGAAATGCTGGTCGGAGACCATCGACAGATAATCTGCGTTGCTCATCTGGATGATCTTGGCTGGATCCCGACGACAAAGATGTCGAGATGCAAGGAAGATTGACGACGCACCCGCGGGCGACGTTGACGAAACGGGCCGACCCGGTGGCCGTCGTCAGAGTAGGCAACGGGATGCTCACAATCGGGTGTCAGGTCGGGTTGGTCACCATGCAGCCGCCACTCTCGGCATCCCCGAATCGACCGTTCGCCGCGGCCTCGCCACCGCATCAGATGCCAGCGCGGGGCGTGAGGGTGGACCGGCGCCTACGCGTAGTTAGTCGGCGGAGTAGGGAGCTCCCACCTGCCGAACCGAAGATAGAACGAGAGGAACGGATCGGCGATGAACAACGTGTCGTCGGAGTAGGCGAGAGCAGGATCGCTTGCTCCGCGGTTCTCGTCCGCGATCTTCTTCATGTTGCCGAGGGCGGATGCTACCTGCTGCGTTGTGGGCACGCTCGAAGCTTCTAGGTGCTCGCCGATCGCTCGCGTCAGGCGCTGGGTCGCGACCTGTCGGACAGGCCCCATGCGTGAGATCCCATGGAGAACGGCACCGTAGATATCTGTCGAGCGTCCGTCCTTGAGGGTGCGGGGCAGTCTCGGCTGGCCCTTGGTGCGCGGCCCACGGCGCAGGTTGTCAAAGACGCCTGGGACGTATCGAGTAGCAATGTCTTGGTAGAAGCCTGTCAGGTTGCTGGGGGGCTCGACCCGCTGCTGCGACCCGACGGTTTCGCGAACTCCCTGGCCAAGGCAGTAGTCGAGGCAGAGCTGTTGCATCAAGAACGGGGCTCCGAGGCTGTTGGAAGCGAACTCCGTTGCTAGCTGGTCCTCTGGGTCGGTCAAGTTGAGCGCCGCGAAGCCAGCGCGGGCGATGAATACCAGCTCGTCCTGTGTCCACGGAGCGATTTCTTGTTGCCATAGACGGCCGAGCATGTCGGTCTCCTCGCGTACGACACGAAACGCATCGTGGGGTACAGCGATCATCACCACCGGACTATCCGTCACGAGTCCCTTGATGGCACGTATTAGGTGCACCTTCAACTCGTCCGGCACATAGTGGAAGTCGTCGATGACGATAGGAACGTTCAACTCTGCGAGTGCTTCTCGGGCTACCGCGGCGAGCGGCCGCCGAGTTCCTTTGGTGACTTGGGACGAACTGCCGCCGCTGGTGGAGAGGGTGCCGGTGGCGCCGGCGACGCCCGGCACGCCGACTGTGACCGACCCTCCTGCAGCTTGAAGGTCTGTGGCGCCAGTTGTCGACTGCACTTGGTCGTACAGATCGAGAAACTCGATCACGCGCTGCCACAAGTCGTCGAGCGATCTGAGGTCGCCTCCAGGCACCCAGAGGGCCTCATCACGAGGAAGCACTCGCTCAACTACCACTGTCTTGCCCGACTTGGTCGGCCCAGACAGGGTTAGGGCTGCACCCCGGTTGGCTAGGAAACGTCGCAGCGCACCTTCGACGTCATGGTCGCCTCGAGGGTTGTACGTCACGCTGGGCATTCGGCCAGGCGTGAAGACGTCGCCGACCCTGACCACTGGAATCATTTCGTCCTCCATAGGTCCGATCATGCCAACTCCGCGCGCATTGGAACGGGTCTGCTGCACGATCGGATGACAGGTCAGATCCGTGCAGCAGTCACACCGCAGGCGTCGCGGTCGCCAGGTATGGCCATGCCCGCACGGTAAGGGGCACCGCCGACATTTCGGCCGGGCCACATGCTCATGAGGCCACCAGCCGACTGAAGGCAGGGGAGGGCAAGGGCGGGACCTCGCCAGCGAAGATCAGGACCTCCTGCGCCAGGCTCGCCGCGTCCGACATCATGATGACTCCGGGCTCTCGCCTTGCCATCTGGTCCCGACAGCCACCCCAGGTACGTCACGCACCCCACCGGATCAACCCCATTGGCCCGCTCTAACTCTGCGTGCGTTCCGACGAAAGTACGTCGAGCGCCGCGAGGAGCCGATCCGCGTAGTCCTCTCCGGCCCGGCGGAAGCACCGCTTTGTGGGGAAGAACATCCAGAATGCCGTCAGCGCGACGCATAGCACCAGCGCGAATGCCGTGTGAACAACTGGCGGGTCGACGACCAGATCTGGCAGCGGAACAGGCAAGAGAAGGACCAGCACCATTAGGTCGGCGATCCCGGCTGCCGCTAATCCCCACGTCCGAAGGGCGAGGAGGTGACGCGCTCGCCCATAGTTCGCGTTGGCGATTGGGACGCGCGGGAATCTGCTTGTGTCGGCTGCGAGATCCCTCAATGCGCTGGTGGCCCGTTCGATACTGGCGCGGTCGTTTGCAGCAGTGATACCGGTGACTGCCTGTAGTCGCTGGCGGCGGTCGGCTGCAGTCTCATCACTGTCGAGGAACGCCAGGGTGGTGGGAGTGAATCGCCCCGGGTTTCGTGGAGGCTCGGTTACTTGGAACCAGCCCCGGT
>CAZJDU010000088.1:0-14814 GCA_964544855.1 uncultured Nocardioides sp. | reverse complement strand
GAGCCTCGACACCACCACCGGACCTCTGACCACCGAGCCCCGACACCCCGCCCACGAGCGGGGCCGTCGGCATGCCTCCATCATTGACCGAGACCAGTGGTCAGCGCAGTCGGCCCAGCATGCCGATCGCGGTGCGCAGCTCCAGCAGGCGCCGCTCCCAGGTGATGCCCACCACGGTGAGCAGGGCACCCGCCAGTCCGATCCAGACCCACTGCGGCCAAGCGCCGGCGTAGGGCGCGAGCTCGCGCACCACGACGATCGCGCCGACCACCGCCCCGACCGACAGCGGAGCGCTCCACCGGAGCGTGGCACCGGCGATGGTCAGGGCCAGGCAGGCTGCGCCCAGCACGAGGGCCCGCACCGAGAACGGGTCACCGAGCACCCACAGCAGCGACGGCACGGTGGCCAGCACCAGTCCGGGCAGCAGCGCGACGGTGGTGCTCGTCCGCGGGCTCCGGCCCAGCTGCCACAGTCCGGCGCCGAGCATCGCCAGCGCGAGCGGCAGCGTGTAGGGCTCCGGCGCGGTGACCGCCAGGTCCGCCAGCGCCACCCACGACGCGAGGAGCAGCAGCCCGGCGGCCGGCCAGGCCATCGGGCGCCGGGTCGGGTGGACCAGCGCCGTCACCCCCACGAGGCAACCGGCGACGGCGAGGTGCAGCGCCAGGGCGCCGCCGGCGTCGTCGGCGCCCGTGACCGCGAGCGACAACCCTGCGCAGGCCATCGCCGCGGCCGGCATTTCGACCTCGGGGCGAGGCCGGGCGATCGCGAGCGCGGCGACGACGAGCAGCACGGGGACGCCGGTCCAGGAGCGGTCGGCGTCGATCGCGACCGCTCCGGTCCAGATCGCCACTGCGGCGGCCGGAGCCAACGCGGCCCCGCCGAGCGCCGCGACCGCAGCGCTGCGCGAGCTCAGGTGCAGCACCGCGACCAGCGACAGGGCCGCCGTCGCTGTGAGCGCGGTCAACGCGGCGCTCGGCAGCGCGCTGATGACTGCCAGCGCTGCGACCCCGAACGCGATGATCCCGAGACCGGTCCGATGCCCGGCGGAGGTCGAGGCGAGTGAGAGGCCGGCCGCGGCCACCGCGAGGAGGAGAGCACCCGCGGTCACGGTCAGCAGCGGGACGTCGTACGACGCCAGCGTGGGGAGCGCGGCGAGACCGGCGGCGAGACCGCCGTACCGCAGCCAGGTGGCCGGCCGGACCCCCGGCGAGGAGGACACCGCAAGCAGGACCGTGACGAGGACCGTCGCCGGCACCGCCACCAGCGGAGCAGTGACCGGATCGGGGCTGCGCAGGACCACGTCGAGGTCGCTCCCGAGCGGAGCGCCGAGCGACCCCCAGCGCGCGGTGGCGATCGCGGCTGTCACGACGGTGAGCCCGGTGAGCAGCAGCGACCCCACCGACGCCGGTGCGATCGCGATCGCCCGCGCCCGCCGCGGCAGGAGCGCCCCCGCGGCGATCCAGGCAGCGGTGGTCACCAACGCGACCAGCGTCAGCACGCCGACCGGCTCGTCGACCGCAGGGAGGGTGACCGCGACCGTCGCCAGCGCGGCGGCACCCGCGGCGCCGGCGATCAGCTCGAGGCGGTGACCCAGCAGCGCTCCGGGCACGACCAGCGCGGCGGCGGCGAGCAGCAGCAGCCAGCCGTCGCCGCCCAGCCACAGGTGCTCCCACGTCGGCTCGGCCAGAGCTCGGCCGAGGCTCGTCGCAGCCGCGACCAGCGCGCCGATCGCGGCGCCGACCCGGGGCGTCGTCAGGCGTGGTCGGGTGACGGCGGCGAAACCGGTGCCGGCGACGGCCAGCACCAGGCCGGTGGCGATCGCGAGCGACGAGCCTGACGCAGCGTCGAGCCAGCCGGCAGCGCCGGCGCCGAGCACGTCGAGCGCGACGAGCCCGAGCGCGACCGCGGCCAGCGCCTCGGCCGCGATCCGGAGGCCGTGCCGATGCAGCCACAGCGTGGCACCGGCGGTCGCCGCGGTGAGCCCGGCGAGCACGACCGTGCGGCCGCCGACACCGAGCAGCGACCACGACACCGCCAGGAAGGTCACAGCCGCGACGAGCAGGCACAGCGCACCGAGTCCGAGCAGGATCCGCGGCACGGTCGTGAGCCGCACTCCCGTCCGGCCTGCGGCTGCCAGCGGGGTCGTCGGACCAGCTGCCGGCGCCGTCGGAGGTGGAGGGGGGAGCGCCGGACCCGGCGGCGGGGGAGCTGTGCCGGTCGGAGCAGGTACGGCAGCAGCGGCGGCACGGAGCCGCACGATGACGTCGTCGGCGTGCTGCAGCGTCGCGAAGAGCTCGCCGGCCAGCGGGTGGCGTACGGGCAGCGCGCAGGCGGGGCAGGCGGTGGCGCCGTACGGGAGCGGGGATCGGCAGCCGGGACAGACGGACGGATCGGCGTAGTGCATGTCCACCATCTCCCCATGGCCGGTGACCTCGCCCCAGTGTCGGGCGACTCAGACCGGCTGAGTACGGCTACTCAGGCCGGTTCCACAGCTGTTGTCCACAGGGCATCCCACATCTTGTGGAAGGAGTGGTCATCGCTGTGGACAGTGTGGCGGTTCCGGTGGACGACACGCCGCTGGCGCGCCGCAGGTCTCCTCGTCCGTCGGACAGCGCTTAGGCGGACTCGCGGGTAGCCACTAGCGTCTGGCCTCGTGATGTATCGCGCGCTGCACACCGTGGTCCCGCCGGTCGCCAAGGTGGTGTGGCGCCCGACCATCACCGGGCTGGACAACGTGCCCAGCAGCGGTCCGGTGATCCTGGCGAGCAACCACCTCAGCTTCGTCGACTCCGTGGTGATCCCGATCGTCGTGCCGCGCAAGGTCGTCTTCCTCGCGAAGTCCGACTACTTCACCGGCTCCGGTGTGAAGGGCGCGCTGTCGAAGGCGTGGTTCACCGGGCTCGGCATGCTGCCGGTGGACCGGGACGACACCGCGGCCGCCATGACGTCGCTGCAGACGGCGCTGGAGGTGCTGCAGCGGGGCGAGGCGTTCGGCATCTACCCGGAGGGCACCCGGTCGCGCGACGGCCGGCTCTATCGCGGCCGCACCGGAGTGGCCCACCTCGCGCTCACCTCGGGCGCGCCGGTGGTGCCGGTCGGACTCACCGGGACCGAGCGGCTGCAGCCGATCGGCTCCCGGCTGCCGCGACTCGCGGACGTCTCGGTCACCTTCGGGGAGCCGATCACCGTCGGACAGGAGTACGACGGGGTGGCGCTGGGCCGCGCGCGCCGGGACCTCACCGACCGTGTCATGCGCGCGATCGCGGAGCTGAGCGGACAGGAGCCCGCCGGTGTCTACAACGACCTGCCCGCCATCGACTGATCCGCGCTGAGGAGGCGCTTGCGGTCGCCGCGCTTGTCTGCCCGCCGGCGCGGGAGGAGGATGGAAGGTGCGAGCCGCGCGATCCGAGGTGAGGACGATGGCAACCGGGGCAGGTGTCCTGAGCGACACCGTACGGAAGCGGCATGAGGAGCTGGCCGCTCAGTTCACCGCCGTGCGCGACCGGTTCAGACCGGGCGGCACCGATCTCGACCGGCCCCGCGAGGTCCGGGAGCAGGCCGATGCGTTCCTGGCCGACGTCGCCCGCCACGTCCACGCGGTGAGCGCCGTGCTGCTGCCGCCCGTGCGCCGGGAGGTCGCCGACGGCAAGCAGGTGGTGCACGACTACATGGAGGCGGTGCGTGCCCTCGAGGTCGTGCTCGCGCACGTCCGTGCCCACGAGTTCGGCTCGACCTATGAGCTCCACTTCACCTGGGCCGAGGCCTGGGCCGAGCTCGCCTCCGTGCTCGCCGACCAGCGCCACGCCGAGCGTGACCTGGCGCGCCGGCTGGACGAGGAGGACCCCGATGAGGCGGGCGACCTGGCCGAACGGCTGACCCTCGAGGAGGAGCGCGCGCCGACGCGACCCCATCCCTACACGCCGCACGTCGGAGCGCTGGGCGCGGTGAGCCGGACCGTGATGCGGGCCGCCGACTCGTTCTGGGACGACGCACAGGGCCGGATGGTGAACGAGCCCGAGAAGGAGCCGCACAAGGAGCCCGGCCTGCTCGGGCGCTACCTCATGGCCAGCCCGAAGATCGACGAGGACTCCTGACGGCGTCGCCCCGCACGCCCCGCCACGAGCTGTCGGGGGCCCGTGGTTGAGTGGCCGCGTGCCGACCGAGACGCCGACGACCTACGCCCTCGCCGCCGCTCGTGCTGCCACGCCGCCACCGGTGCTCGACGAGCACCAGCAGCGGGTCGTGGACCACCCCGGAGGGCCGCTGCTGGTGCTCGCGGGGCCCGGCACCGGCAAGACCACCACCCTGGTCGAGGCGATCGTCGACCGGATCGAGCGGCGCGGCGCCGCCCCGGAGCAGGTGCTGGCGCTGACGTTCTCGCGCAAGTCCGCCGAGCAGCTCCGCGACCGGGTGACCGCGCGACTGGGTCGCACCATGACCACCCAGCTGAGCTCGACGTTCCACTCCTTCGCCTACGGCCTGGTGCGGCGCTACGCCCCCGCCGAGCTCTACGAGGGTCCGCTGCGCCTGCTCTCGGCCCCGGAGCAGGACGTGGTGCTCCGTGAGCTGCTGACCGACCACCCCGAGTCGGTGACCTGGCCGCAGCGGTTCCACCGCGCCCTCGGCACCCGTGGCTTCGCCCACGAGGTCCAGGCCGTGCTGGGCCGGGCCCGCGAGAAGGGTCTCGACGGTCACGCGCTGCGCGAGCTCGGCGAGGCCGAGGACATCGCGGAGTACGTCGCCGCAGGGCTCTTCCTGGAGCAGTACCTCGACTCGCTCGACTCGCAGGGCGCGACCGACTACGCCGACCTGATCCGCCGGGCGCGGATCGAGGCCGAGGTCCACCGCGACGACCTGCGCACCGAGCTCGCCCACGTCTTCGTCGACGAGTACCAGGACACCGACCCGGGCCAGGTCGCGCTGCTGCGCGCGCTGGCGGGCAGCGGGCGCGACCTGGTCGCGGTCGGCGACCCCCACCAGTCCATCTACGGGTTCCGGGGGGCGGAGGTGCGGGGGATCCTCGAGTTCCCGACGGTGTTCCCGCAGCGCGACGGCTCGCCGGCCGACGTCGTCGCGCTGCGGACCACGCGCCGCTTCGGCCGCAACCTCCTGGTCGCCTCGCAGCGCGTCGCCGGCCGGCTGGGACTGCCCGGGTCGATCCCGGGCGAGGCGAAGGAGGCCTTCCTCAGCCCGACCGCCGCCGAGGGGCTGCCGGCCGGCAAGGTCCGCGTGGTCACCTACGACACCGAGCGGGCCGAGGCCGAGCACCTCGCCGACCTGCTGCGCCGAGCCCACCTCGAGGACGGCATCGGGTGGGACGAGATGGCCGTGCTGGTGCGCTCGGGCAGACAGAGCATCGGCCCGTTGCGACGAGCGCTGGGCGGGGCCGGCGTGCCGGTCGAGGTCGCCAGCGACGAGGTGCCGCTGGTGCGCGACCCCGCGGTGCTGCCGCTGCTCGACGCGCTGCGCGCCGTGGTCCACCTCGACAACGACGACCCCGAGCATGCCGACTTCATCGACGCCGGGCGCGCCGAGGCGCTGCTCACCGGCCCGCTGGGCGGTCTCGACGCCGGCGACGTCCGACGCCTCGGCCGCCACCTCCGGGAGCAGGAGAAGGCCGCCAGCCAGGCCGAGCACCGCACCCCGCGGTCCTCGCGCGAGCTGGTGCGGCGCGCGGTGGTCGATCCCGACGTGCTGGCGGCCGCGACCGGCCCGGAGGCCGACCGGGCGCAGGCCCTCACCGCGCTGCTCCGCGAGGCGCGGGCCGAGCTCGCCGACGGCGGCTCCGCGGAGCAGGTGCTGTGGACGCTGTGGTCGGGCACCACCTGGCCGGACCGGCTGCGGCACGCGGTCGAGAGCGGAGGCGGCGCGGCGCGGCGCGGTCACCGCGACCTCGATGCCGTGTGCGCCCTCTTCGACGTCGCCGCCCGCGCCGAGGAGCGGCGCGAGCATCAGGGCGTCGCGGCCTTCCTGGAGACCCTGGTGCAGCAGCAGATCCCGGCCGACACCCTCGCCGAGCAGGGTGCGCGCGGTGCCGCCGTGCGGCTGCTGACCGCCCACCGCAGCAAGGGCCTGGAGTGGCGGCTCGTCGTCGTCGCCCACGTGCAGGCGGAGGGATGGCCGGACCTGCGGCGGCGCACCACGATGCTGCAGGCCGACCGGATCGGCAGCGACGGCCTGGTGCCGCCGGTGACCCCGCGCGAGCTCCTGATGGAGGAGCGGCGGCTGTTCTACGTCGCCTGCACCCGCGCCCGGGAGCGGCTGGTCGTGACCGCGGTCGCCTCGCCCGACGACGACGGCGAGCAGCCGTCGCGGTTCCTGGCCGAGCTCGGCCTCGAGATCGGCCACCGCGTCGGCCGCCCGGGCCGGCCGCTGTCGATGACCGGCCTGGTCGCCGAGCTGCGTCGTACGGTGGCCGACCCGGACAGCCCGCCGGCGCTCCGCGATGCCGCCGCGACTCGGCTGGCGCGGCTGGCCGCCGAGCGCGCCGGCCGGCGTCCGCTCGCACCCGCGGCCGACCCCGACACCTGGTGGGGCACCCGCGCAGCGAGCCGGTCCGCGACGCCGATCCGTGACGCGGAGCAGCCGGTGCCGATCTCGGCGAGCGTGCTCGACGGCCTCGCCGTGTGCCCGACGCAGTGGTTCCTGGCCCGCGAGGCCGGAGGGGTGGCCGCCGCCCACCAGTCGGCGAACCTCGGCAACCTGGTGCACGCGCTCGCGCAGCGGGTCGCCGAGGGCGACGCCCCGGCGGACGTCGACGAGCTGATGCTCCACGTCGACGAGGTCTGGGACCGACTCGACTTCCGCACGCCGTGGTCGAAGGAGCGCGAGCGGAGCCGGGTGCGGGCCGCGCTGGCGCGGTTCCTGCAGTGGCACGCGAGCAACCCGCGTGACGTGCTCGCCCTGGAGGCGCCGTTCTCGACCGTCGTCACCCTCGCGTCGGGCGAGCAGGTGCGCCTCACCGGGTACGCCGACCGGCTCGAGCTCGACAGCGAGGGCCGCGTCGTCGTGGTCGACCTCAAGACCGGTCGCCGCAAGCCGAGCAACAAGGCCGTCGAGGAGCACCTGCAGCTCGGCCTCTACCAGTACGCCGTCGACCGGGGCGCGTTGTCCGGCGTCGCCGGTCAGCGCGGCGCGGAGCTCACCGCCGGCGGCGCGGAGCTGGTCCAGCTGGGGCTGATCGACGGTGACGACAGCGCCACCGTGCAGCGGCAGTCGGCCCAGCCCGACGACGGCCGCGCGCGTGCCGAGCTGCAGGAACGGCTCGCGGTCACGGCACGGATGCTGCGTGAGGAGGAGTTCCCCGCGGTCGCAGGGCAGCACTGCCGCGACTGCGCCTTCGTCCCGCTCTGCCCCATCAAGAGCGCGGGACCGGTGGTGGCGCAGTGACACCGATCGACAGCCCGGAGGCGCTCGCCCGGGCGATGCGGCTCGACTACGTCCACAGCCCCGAGCAGTGGGCCGCGATCTCGGCGCCGCTCGAGCCGGCGGTGGTGATCGCCGGCGCCGGCTCGGGCAAGACCGCCCTGATGGCTGCCCGGGTGGTCTACCTCGTGCTGACCGGTCAGGTGCGGCCCGATCAGGTGCTCGGGCTCACCTTCACGACGAAGGCGGCCTCGGAGCTGCGCCAGCGGATCCTCGGCGCGCTGAGCGACGCCGGCGCGCTCGACCTGCTCGGCGAGCAGGTTCTCGAGCCCGGGGCGGATCCGGAGGACGCTCTCGAGCCCACCGTGGCGACCTACAACGCCTACGCCGCGAGCCTGCTGACCGACCACGGCCTGCGCATCGGCCACGAGCCCGACACCCGGGTGGTCACCGACGCCGCGCGCTACCAGCTCGGCGCCCGGGTCGTGGACCGCTACCCGCACCCGGTGGAGCACCTCACCGACCATCCCGAGACCGCGATCCAGAACCTGCTGGCCCTCGACGGGGCGATGAGCGAGCACCTCGTGCCCGCCGACGAGGTGCGGTCCTGGGACGCCGAGGCGCGGCGCGGGTTCGCACGGGCGCTCGCCGAGGAGGAGGCCGGCAAGAACCGCAAGACCTACCGCGAGGCGGTGGAGAAGGCGATCTTCGCTATCGACCGGCGTGAGGAGCTGCTCGGCCTGGTGGCGTCGTACCGTCGGCTCAAGGCGGACCTCGGCCTGATGGACTTCTCCGACCAGATCGAGCTCGCCGCCCGGCTGGCCGTGGAGCAGCCCGACGTCGGGGTCCTGGAGCGGGACCGGTTCCGGGTGGTGCTGCTCGACGAGTACCAGGACACGTCGGTGGCCCAGGCGACGATGCTCGCCCGGCTCTTCTCCGGTCCCGACGAGTCGGGCGGCCGCGGTCACGCCGTCACGGCGGTGGGCGATCCCAACCAGGCGATCTACGGCTGGCGTGGTGCCTCGGTCTCCAACATCCTCAACTTCGCCGAGACGTTCCCGCGCCGCGACGGGGAGGAGCGGCGCTACCACCTCACCGTCAACCGCCGCTCCGATCGGCGCATCCTCGAGGTGGCCAACCGGCTCGCCGCGCCGCTCTACGAGCGCTACGGCGACCAGGTGGCGCCGCTGCGGGCGGCCGACGGCAAGGAGGCGGGCGGCGTGACCACCCGGGTCTTCGCCACCCATCGCGAGGAGCTGGCCTGGCTCGCGGAGGCGGTGCAGGCCGCCCACGGCGGCGACTGGTCCGACATCGGCGTGCTCACCCGCGACAACGTGCATGCCGAGGAGGTGTTCGACGTGCTCACCGCCGCCGGCATCCCCGTCGAGATCGTCGGGCTCTCCGGGCTGCTGCGGCTGCCCGAGATCGCCGAGGTGGTCGCGGTGCTGCGGCTGCTGCACGACGTCACCGACAACGCCGCGATGCTCACCCTGCTGGCCGGCCCGCGCTGGGCGATCGGGCCGCGCGACCTCAAGCTGCTCGGCCAGCGTGCCCAGGAGATCGCGGGTCGGCAGGGACGGGAGGAGTCCGCCGGGCTGGCCGATCAGCTCACCCGGATCGCCGACGGCATCGACCCGGCCGAGATCCCGTGTCTCGACGACGCGCTGGCCGACCCGGGCGAGCTGCCGTACTCCCCGCCGGCGCTGGAGCGCTTCGGGCTGCTGCGCGGCGAGCTGCGGATGCTGCGCGGGCACCTCGGGGAGCCGCTGCTCGACCTGGTGCGCCGCATCATCGACACCACCGGCGTCGACGTCGAGCTGGCCTCGTCGATCTCACCCGCCGCGGCCGCGCGCCGCGACAACCTCGACCTCTTCGTCAAGGGCGTCGCCGACTTCCAGGCCGTCGACGGTGACGTCACCCTGCCCGCGCTGATCGCCTACCTGACCGCCGAGGACGAGCAGGGCAACGGCCTCGACATGGCCACGCCGAGCGAGGCCGACTCGGTGAAGCTGCTGACCGTGCACCGCGCCAAGGGCCTGGAGTGGGACGCGGTCTTCTGCGTCGGCGTGTGCGAGAGCCGCTTCCCGAGCGCGCAGAGCCGCACCCTGTGGACGTCCTCGCCGGCGGTGCTGCCCGCCGGGCTGCGGGGGGACGCTGCGGACCTGCCGCAGCTGGCGGGCCACGACAAGGCGGCGCTCGACGCCTACCGGCAGGCCACCAAGGAGCACGATGCCGAGGAGGAGCTCCGACTGGGGTACGTCGCGTTCACACGCGCGGCGGGCCGGCTCGCGGTCACGTCGTACTGCTGGGGGACGCGGCAGACACCGTTCGGGCCGTCGGACTTCCAGCAGGTGGTCCGCGAGCAGCTCGAGGAGTGGGGCGAACCACCCGAGCACTGGCTGACCCGGCCGGACAAGGGCGAGCCGCACCCGTACGACGCCGAGGACCCCTCGCAGCCGTGGCCGGTGCCGGGCACCGGAGCGGAGACGGCCGCCCGGCTGCGCGCGGCCGAGGAGGTGCGTGCGGCCGACCCGACGGCGCCCGATCCGGACCTCGACATGGTCGAGGCGGCGCGGGTGGCCGACTGGGACGCCGAGATCGACCGACTGGTGGCCGAGGCCCGGCAGGACCGCACCGGCGAGGTCGTCGTCCCGCTGCCGAGCAGCCTGTCGGCGACCGCGCTGGCCCGGTTGCGCGACGACCCCGAGGGCTTCGCGCGTGAGCTCGCCCGGCCGATGCCGCGGCCGCCCTCGCCGGCGGCGCGGTTCGGCACCCGGTTCCACGCGTGGGTGGAGGCGAGGTTCGACCAGCAGGGCCTCTTCGACCCCGACGAGCTGGGTGGCCGCGCGGATGCCGGCATCACCGACGAGGACGACCTGAAGGAGCTGATCCGCACCTTCGAGGCCGGTCCGTTCGGCGGTCGGGTGCCGCACGCGGTGGAGGCGCCCTTCGCCCTGGTGCTGGGTGGCCAGGTGGTGCGAGGACGGATCGACGCCGTCTACGCCGAGCCCGACGGCGGGTTCCTGGTGGTGGACTGGAAGACCAACCGTGGGGCCACCGCGGACCCGCTGCAGCTCGCGCTCTACCGCCTCGCGTGGGCCGAGCTCATGGGCGAGCCGGTCGAGCGGGTGCGGGCGGCGTTCTACTACGTCCGCTCCGGCGCGGTCGTGGAGCCTGACGATCTGCCCGATCGTCAGGAGCTGACCGCCCTGGTCGGAGCGTGAGGCGGTCAGGTCGCCCGGACGACGCGGAACGCCGGCGTGGTCGCCAGGGACTGTGCCACGACGCAGTAGCGCTCCGTGGCGGTGGCGAGCCGGGCGAGGCGGGCGTCGTCCGCGTCGGTGTCGATGGTCACGGTGACGGTGATGTCCTCCACCCCGACCGGGGCCTCACGGTCGACGCCGAGCGTGCCGCGAGCGTCCCAGGTGCCCTCGGCGGCGAGATCCGCCGACCTGATCTCGACCCCCATCGCGGTGGCGACGGCCCGGAAGGTGACGCCGGCGCAGCCGAGCAGGGCCTGCAGCAGCAGGTCGGCCGAGCAGGCGTCGGAGCCGTCGCCGCCCGCGGCGGGGTGGAGCCCGGCACGGACGGGCCCCGCGAACCCGTCGATCGTCGCGGTCACGTCCGGGTCGCGGAAGTCGCCGTGGGCGGTGGCCGAGGTGCGAGCAGCGGCGGGGTCGGCCCGGTAGCGCGCCTTCAGCGGCGCCTGCACCTCGCGGAGGGAACGTGCGTCCATGGGGCCATCATGCTCCGCTCGGCCCACCGACGGCACCCGCCGCCGGTCGGTAGCCTCGAGGGGTGACCTCTCCCCACCTCGCGCTGACCCGTGACCCCCATGACCGACGCGGACCACTGCGCACCGACGAGGCCTGGCTGGCGGAGCGATGGGCCGACCGGAGCAGCCGGGTGCTCGTCGTGTCCGGGACCCGCGTGCGGCCACGTGACGGCGCGCTGGAGTGGCGCCCGACGCGGGAGGCGCCGGACGGCGTACGCCTGCTGCTGGGGGAGCGCGGCGGCACCACGTGGTGGGCGGTGATCGTCGACGCCGCCCTCGCGAAGGCCGAGCCGGGCGCGTGGCTACCGCTGCGCGGCCTGCTGCCGGCGCTGTCGGGCGACAGCGTCGCCGAGGCGCCGCTCGTCTTCCACGCGCTCGGCCTCGCGGAGTGGCACTGGGCGACCCGCTACTGCCCTCGCTGCGCGGGTGAGCTGGTCGCCCGCGCCGCCGGTCACGAGCTGCGGTGCGTGCGCTGCGACAAACCGCAGTTCCCGCGGTCCGACCCCGCGGTGATCATGCTGATCGCGTCGGGGGAGCCGGGCACCCCCGACGAGCGCTGCCTGCTCGGCCGGCATGCCGCCTGGCCCGAGCGTCGGTTCTCCACGCTCGCGGGGTTCTGTGAGCCCGGCGAGACGCTGGAGGACGCCGTACGACGGGAGGTCGCCGAGGAGACGGCCGTCGTCGTGGGCGATGTCGACTACTTCGGCAACCAGCCGTGGCCGCTGCCGAGCAGCCTGATGCTCGGCTTCGTCGGACGGGCCGTCTCGGAGGAGATCCGGCTCGAGGACGACGAGCTCTCCGAGGCACGCTGGTTCACCCGCGAGCAGATGCGCGAGGAGGCCGCTGCCGGCTCGCTGATCCTGCCCGGCGGTGTCTCGATCAGCCGGTCGCTCGTCGAGCACTGGTACGGCGGTCCGCTGCCGGGTGGCTGGTGAGCCGTCGTACCTGACATATTCGTTGCTCTCGGCACGGAAACCCAACGATTTCGTCAGGTACGACGTATCCCTTGGGAGCCGCCCGATCGGGACTCCGGGGTGCCCTGTGGATGAGCGACGCAGCCGGCGACCGCGCGGCGCATCCTCGTCGCCATGGCTGAGCTGGAGATCACCCGATCGGGGCTCGAGGTGCCCGTGCGTGTGGACCCGACGAGAAGGGACGGCCCGAGCCCGCAGCAGGCGCGTGGCGGGAAGTGGCGACGAACCGCGCCGGGCCTCTACGTTCCCGCGGGCACGGACTCCGCGGCGCTCGACCAGCGGATCGTCGAGGTTGCTGCCGGGCTGCCGGACGGCGCCGCCGTCACGGGCTGGGCGGCGCTCGCCTGGATCGGCGGACGGTGGTTCGACGGCCACGCCGCCGACGGCACCACGCCGCTGCAGGTGCCGGTCGCCGTGGACGATCGCCGTCGCATCAGGCCGCGGCCGGGAGCCCGTCTCTCCGAGGACTGGCTCTTCCCTGACGACGTGGTCCGGGTCGACGGGCTGCCGGTGACCGTCCCCAACAGGTCGGTGACGTGGGAGGCCCGGCGGGCGAGGAACGTCGTCGCGGCGCTGCAGACGATCGACATGGCGGCGTACGACGACCTCGTCGACCTCGAGGACCTCGCGGCCTACGTCGCACGGCTGCCCGCGCGGCCGGGCGTGCGCCGACTGCGCCGGGCCGTCGACCTCGGGGACGAGAACGCCTGGTCGCCGCAGGAGCCGCCGATGCGCTTCGTCTGGACCCACGAGGCCCGGCTGTCGCGGCCGCTGTGCAACCCACCGATCTTCGACGCCGACGGCCGCCACGTGCTGACTCCGGACCTCTTCGACCCCGAGGTGGGCGTCGCCGGCGAGTACGACGGCGACGTCCACGGCGAGGCCGACGTCAGGCGGCGCGACCTGGACCGGGAGGAGCGCTACCGGGCGCACGGGATCGAGGTCGTCACGATGATGTCGACCGACCGTCGGGACACCTCCGCCTTCAGCCGTCGGCTGCGGGCGGCGTACCACCGCGCGAGCACGCACCCGGTCAGCGGGACGTGGACGATCGAGCAGCCCGACTGGTGGGTGGACACCTCCACGGTGGCCCAGCGTCGCGCGCTGGCCCCGGCTGACCGTGAGAGGTGGCTTGCCTGGCGCCGGGAGGACCGTCGTACCTGACGTATTCGTTGCTCTCCGTACGAAAACCCAACGATTTCGTCAGGTACGACGCGCCCCCGCCTGCCTCACGCCAGCGCGGCGAGCTTCTCCTTGACCTGGATCAGTGACGGGTTGGTGTGCGCGGAGCCGTCGGGGTACACCAGGGTCGGGACGGTCTGGTTGCCGCCGTTGACCCGCTCGACGACGTCCGCCGCCTCGGGCTGCTGCTCGATGTCGACCATGTCGAAGGCGATGCCCTCGCGGTCCAGCTGGCCCTTCAGGCGGCGGCAGTAGCCGCACCACGGCGTGGTGTACATGATGAAGTGGCTCATCTCGGGAGTGTCCCCTCCGGCGTCTAGGGTCTGCGGTGTCTCGTCATCCAACCGCGGCGTGCAAGGAGATGTTCCCTGGTGAGTGTCGACCGTGTCGAAGCGCTGCTGGGCGCGCTGGACCCCGAGCAGCGCCACGTGGCGGAGACGCTGCGGGGACCGGTGCGGGTGCTCGCGGGCGCCGGCACCGGCAAGACCCGGGCGATCACCCACCGGATCGCCCACGGCGTGCTCACCGGCGTCTACGCCCCCACCGAGGTGCTGGCGGTGACCTTCACCACGCGCGCCGCCGGTGAGCTGCGGCAGCGGCTGCGCCAGCTCGGTGCCCCTGGCGTGCAGGCGCGGACCTTCCACAGCGCGGCCCTGCGGCAGCTGCGCTACTTCTGGCCGTTGGTGTACGACGGCGCCGAGCTGCCGACGCTGACCGAGTCCAAGCTCAGCATGCTGGCCGGCGCCACCCGGCGGCTGGGCCTGCGAGCCGACCAGGCGCTGCTGCGCGACCTCGCCTCGGAGATCGAGTGGGCCAAGGTCAGCAACGTCTCCGCCGAGGACTACCCGAAGCGAGCGGCGCGGCACGGCCGGAGCGTGGCCGACCAGCCGGCCGAGACGGTGGCGAAGGTCTTCGCGGCCTACGAGGACGTCAAGCGTGGCCAGGGGCGCATGGACATGGAGGACGTGCTGCTCTACACCGCCGGCGTCCTCGCCGGGGACGAGCGGGTGGCCGCCCAGGTGCGGCGGCAGTACAAGTGGTTCGTCGTCGACGAGTTCCAGGATGTCTCGCCGTTGCAGTCGGCGCTCCTCGACCTGTGGCTCGGAGGCCGTGACGAGCTGTGTGTGGTGGGAGATCCCGCTCAGACGATCTACTCCTTCGCGGGCGCGGACGCGTCCTACCTCCGCGACTTCCCGCAGCGCTACGAGGGCACGAGCGTGATCGAGCTGGTGCGCAACTACCGGTCCACACCCGAGGTGGTGGCCGCTGCCAACACGCTGCTCGCGGACACGCCGAGCGCCGGGGTGGAGCTGCGCTCCCAGCAGGCGGCGGGTGCCGCGGTGCGCTACGTGGGGGAGCCGGACGAGATCGCCGAGGCCGAGCAGGTCGCCCGCCGGATCGCCGAGCTGCAGCGGGCCGGCACGTCCTACCGCGAGATCGCGGTGCTGTTCCGCATCAACGCGCAGTCGGAGAACTTCGAGGAGGCGCTGGCCGACCGCGGCATCCCCTACGTCGTCC
>CAZJDU010000087.1:0-14886 GCA_964544855.1 uncultured Nocardioides sp. | reverse complement strand
GCAACGACGGCTGCCCCCTGGGCAACATCATCCCGGACTGGAACGACCTGGTCTACCGGGACCACTGGCACGCCGCGATCGACCGGCTGCACGCCACCAACAACTTTCCGGAGTTCACGGGACGGCTGTGCCCCGCACCGTGCGAGAAGGCCTGCGTCCTGGGCATCAACCAGGACCCCGTCACCATCAAGCAGGTCGAGGTGACCATCATCGACCGCGCCTTCGAGGAGGGCTGGGTCACGCCGGTCAAGGCCAAGGAGCAGACCGGCAAGGCCGTCGCCGTCATCGGCTCGGGCCCCGCGGGCCTCGCCGCCGCGCAGCAGCTCACCCGCGCCGGCCACCGGGTCGTCGTGTTCGAACGCGCCGACCGGATCGGCGGCCTGCTGCGCTACGGCATCCCCGAGTTCAAGATGGAGAAGAAGTACCTCGACCGTCGGCTCGAGCAGATGAAGCGCGAGGGCACCGTCTTCCGCGCGGGCGTCGACGTCGGCGCCACGATGACCGGGCGCCAGCTCCGTGACCGGTACGACGCCGTCGTGCTCGCCGTGGGCTCCACCGTGGCGCGCGACCTGCCCGCCCCCGGCCGCGAGCTCAAGGGCATCCACCAGGCCATGGAGTTCCTGCCGCAGGCCAACCGGGTGGCGCTCGGCGACGAGGTCGAGGGCCAGATCACTGCTACGGACAAGCACGTGGTGATCATCGGTGGCGGTGACACCGGTGCCGACTGCCTCGGCACGTCGCACCGGCAGGGCGCGAAGTCCGTGACCCAGCTGGAGATCATGCCGCAGCCGGGCGAGGAGCGGCCCGAGAACCAGCCGTGGCCGACCTACCCGATGACCTACCGGGTCTCCTCGGCTCACGAGGAGGGTGGCGAGCGGGTGTACTCCGTCTCCACCAAGGAGTTCCTCGGTGACGAGGACGGCAACGTCCGGGCGCTGCGCCTGGTCGAGGTCGAGATGCGCGACGGCCGGTTCCAGGAGGTCGAGGGCAGCGAGCGCGAGATCATGGCCGACCTGGTCCTCTTCGCGATGGGCTTCACCGGCCCCGACAAGGAGGGGCTGCTCTCGCAGCTGGACGTCGAGCTCGACGAGCGCGGCAACCTGGTGCGCGACGACTCGTACATGTCCTCCGTGGACGGCGTCTTCGTCGCCGGCGACGCCGGCCGGGGCCAGTCCTTGATCGTCTGGGCCATCGCCGAGGGGCGCGCGGCTGCTGCGGGCGTGGACCGCTACCTGACCGGCACCACGACGCTGCCCGCGCCGATCCCGCCGACGGAGCGTCCTTTGACCGTCTGAGCGTCTCGACGAATTACCAAGGTATGTAGGCGATCTGTCTCTTCCCATGGCGTATTCACCATGGGAAGAGACAGATTCGCTGCATCCCCTGGTAAGCATCAGTACGTTGCCAGCGCAGAGATCAGACCAGGGGCGAGACGGGGGTTGGAACGATCAAGTCGCGGACGCTAGGGTCATGCCGTGCGTAGAGCCAAGATCGTCTGCACCCTCGGTCCCGCAACCTCCAGCCCCGCCGCCATACGCAAGCTGGTCGACGCCGGCATGGACGTCGCCCGGCTGAACATGAGCCACGGGTCCCACGCCGACCACCAGCGTTCCTACCGCCTCGTGCGCAAGGCCTCGGACACGGCTGGGCGCGGTGTCGGCATCGTGGCCGACCTCCAGGGGCCCAAGATCCGCCTCGGGCGCTTCGCCGACGGACCGGTCGACCTCGAGGAGGGCGCCGAGTTCACGATCACCACGCGCGACGTCCCCGGCGACGAGACGATCTGCTCCACGACGTACGACGGACTCCCGGGTGACGTCAGCAAGGGCGACCCGATCCTCGTCGACGACGGCAAGGTCAAGCTCGAGGTGACCGGCGTCGACGGCGAGGCCGTGACGACCCGCGTGGTCGTCGCCGGCACCGTCAGCGACAACAAGGGCATCAACCTGCCCGGCGTCGCGGTGTCCGTGCCGGCGCTGTCGGAGAAGGACGTCGAGGACCTCCGGTTCGGGCTGCGGCTCGGCGTCGACTTCATCGCGCTCAGCTTCGTGCGCGACGCCGCCGACGCCGAGGACGTGCGCGAGATCATGCGCGAGGAGGACATCCTGCTGCCCGTCATCGCGAAGATCGAGAAGCCGCAGGCGATCGACAACCTCGAGCAGATCGTCTCCGCCTTCGACGGCTTCATGGTGGCGCGCGGCGACCTCGGCGTGGAGTGCCCGCTGGAGGAGGTGCCGTTTCTCCAGAAGACGGTGATCGACCGGGCCCGGCTCAACGCCAAGCCGGTGATCGTGGCCACCCAGATGCTGGAGTCGATGGTCAGCAACCCCGCACCCACCCGGGCCGAGGCCAGCGACGTCGCCAACGCGGTGCTCGACGGTGCGGACGCGGTGATGCTCTCCGGCGAGACCAGCATCGGCGACCACCCGATCCACGTCGTCGAGACGATGAGCCGCATCGTGTCCACCACCGAGGACCATGCGTTCGCCCACGGCGACGAGGGCCTCGAGTTCGGTTCGATGGAGTGGAACCCGCGCACCCGGGCCGGCGTGATCGCCAAGGCCGCCGAGGAGGTCGCCGTCCGTGCCGGTGCGAAGTACATCGTCGCGTTCACCCAGAGCGGCGACTCGGCGCGTCGACTCTCCCGGCTGCGCGGCCGCATCCCGGTGATGGCCTTCACGCCGGTGGAGAGGGTCCGCAACCAGCTGGCGCTGAGCTGGGGGGTCGAGGCGTTCCTGGGCGACCCCGTGGAGCACACCGACGAGATGGTGCGGCAGGTCGACGAGCAGCTGCTCAAGATCGGCCGGGTGCAGGAGGGTGATCTCGTGGTGATCGTGGCCGGCAGCCCGCCCGGCATCCCGGGCTCGACCAACGCGCTGCGGATCCACCGCATGGGCGATGCCATCAATGAGGTCGCCCCGGCCTATCGCCGGCCCTGAGGAACGCTCCGCACGCACGCTCGCGGCGTTGTCGTCAGTCGACGGCCCGCTTCGCTGGGAGGCCGCCTCCCTCCTCCGCCTTGCGATCGCACGCACGGAACGTCCCTCGGACTGCTCCGCACGCACGCTCGCGGCGTTGTCGTCAGTCGACGGCCCGCTTCGCCGGGAGGCCGCCTCCTGGTGCTGGCTAGGCTCGGGTCATGGCTCGCGACACGATCGACTCGATCCTGAGATCGGCCAGCGACACGCTCGCGCCGGCGAAGGCGCGGCTGCGCCGCGCGCGGCAGGGGGACGGCCGGCTGCTGTTGGAGCTGGAGGTGACCCGCGGCCTGCTGGAGGCGCCGCCCGCGACGCCCATCGACGCGTTGCGCGCGATGCGGACGCCGACACTGCGTGGCGTGGTGCGCGCCCTGGAGCGGGCGGCTGCCGACGACGAGGTCGTGGGCCTGGTGGCGCACCTGGGCGGCGAGATCGGCTATGCCCCCGCGTCCGAGCTGCGCGCGGCCGTCGCGACCTTCCGCGACTCGGGCAAGCGCGCCGTCGCGTTCGCGGAGACCTTCGGCGAGATGGGTCCGGGCAACTCCTCCTACCACCTGGCCACGGCCTTCGACCAGATCTGGCTGCAGCCGACGGGTGACGTCGGCCTGGTCGGCACGATGCTCGGCGCGGTCTTCCTGCGCGGGGCACTGGACAAGCTCGGCGTCGAGACCCAGCTGGGTCAGCGTCACGAGTACAAGTCGGCGGCCAACACGTTCCTCGAGCACGGCATGACCGAGCCCCAGCGTGAGATGGTGACGCGACTGGTCGAGTCGGTCACCGCGGGCGTCGTCGCCGATGTCGCGGAGGCACGCGGGCTGACCGCGGACGCCGTACGAGCGGTGCTCGACCGCGCGCCCCTCACGGCGGACGAGGCGGTCCAGGCCGGCCTGGTGGATCGTCTCGGCTATCGCGACGAGGTGTATGCCGATCTGCGTGCGGCGTTGTCGGAGGGCGAGGCCGAGCCGCGACTGCGCTACGTCGATCGCTACGACCAGCCGGGCGGTCCCATGGCGGGGCTGCGCGAGCTCACGCAGCAGCTCCCACGCGTGGGGACGGGCGGCAAGGGCGTGGTCGCCGTGATCGGGGCGCACGGCCCGATCCATCTCGGCCGCAGCGGCACCGGTCGCGCTCCGCTGCGCGGCGGTCACAGCGCCGGGTCCGACTCGCTGACGGCCGCGCTGCGCTCCGCCGCTCGGGACGACCGGGTGAGGGGAGTGGTGCTGCGGGTGGACAGCCCGGGCGGGTCCGCTGTCGCCTCCGACGCCATCCGGCGCGCGGTGCTCGCCGCCCGGCGGAGCGGCACGCCCGTGGTCGCGTCGATGGGCGCGGTGGCGGCGTCGGGTGGCTACTTCGTGTCGATGCCCTGCGACCGGATCGTCGCCAACCCGGCGACCCTCACCGGCTCGATCGGGGTGCTCGGCGGCAAGCAGGTGGTCACCGAGGCCCTCGACAAGATCGGCATACGACGTGAGCACGTGACCGCCGGCCGGTACGCCGACATGTTCTCACCGGACCGACCCTTCGACGAGGAGGAGTGGGCCCGCGTCGAGACGTGGCTGGACCGCATCTACGACGACTTCACCACCAAGGCGGCCGCCGACCGGGGGATGCCGGTCGAGCAGCTCCGCGAGCTCGCCAAGGGACGGGTCTGGACCGGTGCCGACGCCGCGGACCGCGGGCTGGTCGACACGCTCGGCGGCCTGAGCGTGGCGATCGACGCCGTCTGCGGGCTGGCGGGCACCGCGCGAGCCGACGTCGAGGTCCGCCCCTGGCCCAGGCCCGGCCCGCTGGCAGTGCTCCACCCGCCGGAGAACAGCGAGGCACCGGCGGCGTACGCCGGCGGCGACCCGTTGGCCGACCTCACGGCGGGCGAGGGTGTCGGCCCGGTGGACCGGCTGCTGCGGGTCCTCGCCGCCGAGCTCGGCGGACCGGTGCCCGGCGTGCTGACCCTGCCGTGGCGACTGGACCTGCGCTGATCGCGGCGTCGGCCGACCGCGGGCGGTACAACAACGGTGCCGGGTGTGGGACTCGAACCCACACGCCCGTCAGGGCAACGCATTTTGAGTGCGCAGTGTCTGCCTATTCCACCAACCCGGCCTGCGCGCACACCTTATCCGAGCACGAACCGAGGGCTCGCATCACTCCGTCCCGCTGGTGCCGATACCCTGGACCCCGTGACTGAGCAGGCCCGCACCGTGGTGATCGCCGAGGACGAGACCCTGATCCGGATGGACCTGGCCGAGATGCTGGGGGAGCAGGGGTACGACGTCGTCGGGCAGGCTGGCGACGGACAACGTGCGATCGAGCTGGCCGAGGAGCTGACGCCGGACCTGGTGATCCTCGACGTGAAGATGCCGGTGCTCGACGGGATCGCCGCCGCCGAGGCGATCGCGGGCAAGCGGATCGCTCCGGTCGTCATGCTGACCGCGTTCTCCCAGCGCGAGCTGGTGGAGCGCGCCCGGGACGCGGGGGCGATGTCCTACCTGGTGAAGCCCTTCACGCAGTCCGACCTGGTGCCGGCGATCGAGATGGCGGTCAGCCGGTTCGGCGAGATCGCCCAGCTGGAGTCGGAGATCACCGATCTGACCGAGCGGCTGGAGACCCGCAAGTCCGTCGACCGGGCCAAGGGCGTGCTGCAGGAGCAGCTGGAGCTCACCGAGCCGGAGGCCTTCCGCTGGATCCAGAAGACCGCCATGGACCTGCGGATGTCGATGCGCGAGGTCGCCGACGGCGTCGTGACCCACGGGGTGCCGGGCACCCAGGCCTGACCGCGAGGTCCGGATCGGACCCACCAGGGCCGTGGAGCGCCGTCCCGGCCGATGGTCACAACTTTGCAACAGCCGTTTGGACCCGGTTCCGGCGGCGATCAGACGCGTTAGGTTGGTCCGATCCTGCAGAACCGGACGTCCGCTGACCCGGGGGTCCGACATCACACAACGGAGGCCTGATGATCCGCTCCTCGAAACTCCTACGACTCGGGGCCGTCGGCGTCGTGTCGGCGCTGGCGCTCACCGCGTGCGGTGGCGACGACGGCGGCGACAGCGCTGATGAGAGCAGCGAAGACACCGGCACCAGCTGGTACTTCGTCGACGGCAACACCGCCGACTACTCGGAGGACTTCGACCCGGGCACGCTGGAGGGCACCCGGGCGACCTACCCGGGGTCGGAGCTCAACGACGACTTCCGGGAGCGCCTGCTCGGCGTCGACCCCGAGCTGAACGACTTCACCTACGGTGCGGAGTCCTACGACGCCGTCATCGCCTCGGCGCTGGCCGCGGAGGTCGCCGGCAAGGACTCCGGCAAGGCGATCGCCTCCGAGCTGATCGGCGTGACCCGCGAGGGCGAGAAGTGCACGACCTACGCCGACTGCGTGGAGCTGGTCCGGGCCGGCACCGACATCGACTACGACGGCGTCTCCGGCCCGATCGAGCTCAACGGCACCGGCAGCCCGTCCGCGGCCACGATCGGCATCTTCGAGTACCTCGACGACAACACCTACGAGAACATCGAGTACATCCAGGGCCAGATCCCCGAGCCGGAGGACATCAAGCCCAACCAGGAGGTGTCCGGCAACCTCCCCGACGGTGACGGCACCTTCAAGGTCGGCAGCCTGCTGCCCGCCAGCGGTGACCTCGCGTTCCTCGGCCCCCCGGAGTTCGCCGGTGTGGACCTCGCGGTCCAGGAGATCAACCAGGCCGGCGGCGTGCTCGGCAGCGACGCGGAGCATGTCCGCGCCGACTCCGGTGACGGTACGCCGAACATCGCTCCGCAGGAGACCGACAAGCTGCTCCGTGCCAACGTCGACGCCGTCATCGGCGCCGCGTCCTCGTCGGTGTCGCTGTCGGTGATCGACAAGATCATCAACGCGGGCGTGGTGCACTTCTCGCCGGCGAACACCTCGACGGCGTTCGACACCTACCCCGACGACGGGCTGTACTTCCGTACCGCTCCGTCGGACGTGCTGCAGGGTCAGGTGATGGCTTCGCTCCTGGTCGACGACGGTCAGCAGAACGTCGCGCTCCTGGTCCGCCAGGACTCCTACGGTGAGGCGCTCGCCGACAACATCGAGCAGTTCTTCACCGAGAGCGGTGGCACCATCGTGTCGAAGCAGCTCTACGACCCGAACGCCGCCAACTACAACGCGGAGATCGACGCGATCAGCGCCGAGGACCCCGACGCTGTCGTGCTGATCGCCTTCGACGAGACGAAGAAGATCGTTCCGGCGATGATCTCGGCGGGTCTCGAATGACGCAGTGGTGACCACCCCACTGGGGTGAGACCCGCAGCGATCACCAGCAGCGCCCCCGGTCGGTGACCGGGGGCGCTGTTCTGTGTGCGGTGGGTCGATGGTGGTCTCGCAGGGTCGCAGGCTCGCACCTCGACCACCGTCGACGGTGGTGAGGTGCGAGGAGCGCCAGCGACGAGCCTCGGCACCACTGCTTCTCGACCACCGTCGACGGTGGTCGAGCTTCCCGGCGGCGTCGCCGCGTCGTGGAGAGGGAAGATGCGTGCGTGGTCGAGTCGGGTGCGAGCGCCAGCGACGAGCCTCGACACCGCGGCTCCCGGCAGCTGGCCGGGGGAGTGGGCGCTACTTGTTGTGCTTGCCCGCGAGCGTGCCGAGGTAGAGCTCGATGACCTTGGGGTCGTTGGCGAGCTCGCGCCCGGTCGCGGTGTAGGCGTTGCGGCCCTGGTCGAGGACGTAGCCACGGTCGCAGATCTGCAGGCAGCGCGCGGCGTTCTGCTCGACCATGATCACCGAGACGCCGGCCTGGTTGATGTCACGGGTCTGCACGAAGACCTCGTCCTGCAGTGCCGGGGAGAGGCCGGCCGACGGCTCGTCGAGCAGCAGTACCGACGGCTCCATCATCAACGCGCGCCCCATCGCGACCATCTGCCGCTCGCCGCCGGAGAGCGAGCCGGCACGCTGGCCGCGCCGCTCGCCGAGCGCCGGGAAGATGTTGGTCACGAAGTCGAACCGGTCGTCGAACTTCTTCGGGGCCTGGTAGCAGCCCATCTGGAGGTTCTCGGCGACGGTGAGGCTGGGGAAGACGTTGTTGGTCTGGGGCACGAAGCCGATGCCCTTGGACACCAGCGTGTCGGCGCGCTGGTTGGTGATCTCGTCACCTTCGAACGTGACCGTGCCCGAGCTGATCTTCACCAGGCCGAAGAGCGCCTTCAGCAGGGTGGACTTGCCGGCGCCGTTCGGGCCGATGATCCCGACGAGCTCGCCGGGCTGGCAGTAGAGGTCGCAGCCGTTGAGGATGTTGACGCCCGGCAGATAGCCGGCGATCAGGTCGTCGGCGCGGAGCACCGCGCCGTCCGCCTCGCGAAGGTGCGTGGACCGGTTCCGCTCGATGTCGGCGTCGTCGACTGTGCTCACTTCTTCTCCTCCCGACGCGAGGACTCCAGCTCGGTCTCGGCCTCGGCCATGATCTGCTCGGCGTCCAGCTCGGTGATGTCGGTGTCGTGGTGGGCGCCGAGGTAGGCGTCGATGACGCGCTGGTCGGACATGATCGCCTCCGGGGTCCCCTCGGCGATGATGCGGCCCTGCGCCATCACGACGACCCAGTCCGAGATGTCGCGGACCATGTCCATGTCGTGCTCGACGAACAGCACGGTGCGGCCGTCGTCGCGCAGCGACTTCACGTGCTCGAGCAGCGACTGCTTGAGTGCGGGGTTGACCCCGGCCATCGGCTCGTCGAGCATCACCAGCTCCGGGTCGACCATGAGCGCCCGTGCCATCTCGAGGAGCTTGCGCTGGCCACCGGACAGCTCGCCCGCGAAGTCGCCCTCCTTGGTGTCGAGGGTGAACCGGCGGAGCAGCGACCGGGCACGCTCGGTGTTGGACTCCTCCTGGCCGCGCCAGAGGAACGGCAGCAGGCCGACCCAGATCCGCTCGCCGCGTTGCTCGCGTGCGCCGAGGCGCATGTTCTCCAGGACGGTGAGCTTCGAGAGCACCTTGGTGAGCTGGAAGGTGCGGACCATGCCCATCCGCGCCACCCGGGCCGCGCTCTTGCGGGCGAGGTCGGTGCCGTTGAACGAGCGGGAGCCGGCGTCGGCCTTGTCGAACCCGGTGAGGACGTTGAAGAACGTCGTCTTGCCGGCTCCGTTGGGGCCGATCAGAGCGGTGATCGCACCACGCTGCACCTCGAGGTGGTCCACGTCGACGGCGGTGAGGCCGCCGAAGGAGCGGGTCATCCCGTCGGCGACGAGGATCGGGTCCGGCTTGGGGACCCCCGGGTCGTTGTCGAGTCCCTCGAAGGCGGCGCCGGCGGCGCCGCTGGTCGTGTCGGTCTCAGCGGGCATCGATCGCGAGCTCCTTCTTGTCGCCGAAGATCCCTTGTGGCCGGAAGATCATCAGCAGCATCAACGATACGCCGACGAGGATCCACCGGATCATGGTGATCTGGTTCGAGGTCATGACGTCATCGAGCAGCACGCCGGTGAACGAGAACAGTCCCCAGAAGATCATCGCTCCGATGACCGGGGACACCACCCGGGCCGCGCCGCCGAGGATCAGCATCGTGAGCGCGACGAAGGTGACATCCGCGTTGTAGTCGTCAGGCACCACGGACGCGTTGCCCAGAGCACCGATGAAGCCGCCGATCGCACCGATGACACCACCGACGATCAGTGCCTGCAGCTTGTAGGAGTAGACGTTCTTGCCCAGCGAGCGGACAGCGTCCTCGTCCTCACGGATGCCCTTGAGCACCCGCCCCCAGGGTGAGCGCATCAGCAGCCAGATGAGCAGCGTGATGATCACGACCAGTGACCACCCCACGATCATCACCCACAGGTCGTTGCGGGAGAAGGTGAGGAAGGTGCGGCCGGTGGGCAGCGGGGCGGGGAGGGGGTTGAGCTCCCGGAACCCGCCGACGAAGCCTCGGACGCCGTCACGGGCGTGGAAGTGCTCCTTCCACTGCGTGGAGAAGATCAGCCGAGCGCTCTCGGCCACGGCGATCGTGACGATCGCGAGGTAGTCGGCCCGGAGCCGTAGCGTCGGCACACCCATCAGCAGCGAGAGCAGGACCGCGGCGACGAGGCCGAGCAGGATCGCGATCAGGAAGGGGATGTCGAACGAGGCGACCGAGACGGCCAGCGTGTAGGCACCCACCGCGGCGAAGGCCGCCTGCCCGAAGTTCAGCAGGCCGGTGTAGCCGTAGTGGATGTTGAGGCCCATCGCCAGAAAGACGTACGAGAGGGTGACGGGCGCGAAGATGTCGTGAAGCGGCGTGGTGATGATGTCCATGTCTGCTCCTCCCGGCCTCAGCCGATCCGTTCCTTGCGGCCGAGCAGACCTTGTGGTCGCACGAGCAGGATGAAGACGAGCAGCAGCAGGGCGGCTGCGTTCTTGACCTCCGCATCGATCACGAGGGTCGAGACGTCGAGCAGCACGCCGATGATCAGGCTGCCGACGAGCGCGCCCCAGACCGAGCCGAGCCCGCCGAGGATCACCGCGGCGAAGAGCAGCAGCAGCACCAGCTGACCGACGTCGTAGTTGACGCCGAGCACGAAGCCGAGGAAGACGCCCGAGAGCGCCGCCAGGCCGGTGCCGATGACCCACACGATGCCGATCACCCGGTCGACGTTGATGCCCGTCGACGCCGCGAGGGCGGGGTTGTCGGAGACGGCGCGTGTGGCGCGGCCGAGCCGGGTGAAGGAGAGCGCCAGGATGACCGCGACCAGCACCGCGATGCTGATGACGGCGATGACGAGGTCGCGGTAGGTGTAGGTGAACAGGCCGAAGAACGAGTGGCCCTCAGGCGTCAGGAACTCCCGGTAGTTGAGCCGCTGTCCGCCGGTGAAGAACTGGAAGAGGTAGCGCATCGCGAGCTGCATGCCGATGCTCACGATCATCATCGCGATCAGGCTGGTGCCACGATGGCGGAGCGGGCGCCACAGGCCGCGGTACTGCGCCCAGCCGAAGAGCATGCCGAGCAGTACCGTCACCGGGACCGCCAGCAGGAACGGCACGCCCAGGGGCACGCTCACGAGGTAGGCGATCATCGTGCCGAGGCCGACCAGCTCACCATGGGCGAAGTTCGTCAGGCCGGTCGTGCCGAAGACCATCGACAGCCCCAGCGATGCCAGCGCGATCATCAGGCCGAACATCAGTCCCGAGTAGATCAGCGACGGGAGCCGGTCCCAGTTGCCCTGGACGTCGCGCGTGTCGGGTCCGATGGGGAAGTCCACCCGGATCGTGGAGAGCGTGCTCGAGTTGGTCAGCGTGTTCGACGCACCCTCGCGCAGGGAGACGCCGTCCGGGAGCGTCGACTCGTCGAGCTCCACGGTCACCGACTCGCCGAGGGTCCCGCAGAACTCGATGGCCACCGTGCCCTCGCTGTCGGTCTCACCGCTGTACTCCTCGCCACCCTGGGTTGTCACGGTGATCAGCGCGCCCTCGACCGGCGTGCCCGCGTTGGCCGTGTCGTTGAGCGTCACCCCGAGCGTCCGCGGGATCTGTGGGTCGTCGCACTCGATCTGGGCCGTGGCGGCGCCGGCGGGGCTGGTGCCACCGATCGTCATCAGGCCGAGGACGAGTGCGGCCAGCACCGCGAACAGGCCGACGCGCCGCCCGGCACGGGCGGACCGGCCCGGTACACGGTGGCGGTCGGTACGGCGTACCGCCGATCTCGGATGGGTCGTACCGCTGACCATGGGACTCCTGTCATGCGTCGGTGTGCGCTGGCAGATTCTCACGCGTGGATGGACCTTATGCGCTCTCGCGCCGTATGGACACGAATCTGGTAACGACATCGCTACGATTTCTCCTCCGCACCCGCTCCGGCGGCATCGCCCAGCCTTTGTCGCGCCTTCGTCACACCATCGCGGCAACGGCGATGACCAGCAGCGGGCCGCCAGAAGAGAGCCGGCAGCAGGTCGGCGACCGCGATGCCGCCGAACAGCACGGCGCCGGCTGACGGCGGTACCGATGCCGGGGATCACGACTCTCCTCGCTGTGTCGCGGCCCGATTCCCTGTCGCGCGGGCCCGGGTCAGCGTAGTCTGACCCGGCTGGGGATACGGTCCGGGTCGGTAGATGGAGAGCGGTGAGCCATGGCGCGGCTTTCGGTGACGGTCAGGGACGCGGAGCTCGACGACGCACCGTTGCTCGCCTCACTGTGGTTCGACGTGCTGCGCAAGGTCGACCGGGCGGAGCAGGCGGCCGACCTGGAGCTCGTCATCAAGGTGGCCGCCGCGTCGGCGGAGCAGCGCTTCCTCGTCGCCGAGCGCGACGGCAGGATCGCCGGGGCCGTCTTCGTGCGGTTGACCACCCTGTCGCCGCTGAATCTCGAGCCGTGCGTCCAGTCCGTCCAGCCGCGCGTGTTCGACGAGTACCGCCGACAGGGCGTCGGCCGGGCCCTGATGGACGCGGTCACCACCTTCGCCGAGGACCACGGGGTGCTGCACATGAACGCGGTGGTGCCCGCGACGTCGCGTGACAGTCAGCGGTTCGCCGCTCGCCTCGGGCTGGCCGCGGCGGCGACGTACCGTGTGGCCCCGGTGGGGCTGGTACGCAGCCGGCTGACGCCGCCGAGCGGCTCGACGGCGGTGCCCCGGGTCGTCGCCGCTCGTCGGTCGCAGCGTCGTGCCCGCGGGGTCGAGCCGGTCGCGTTCCCCGACGGTCCGCCCGTCGCTCCCGAGTAGGCCGCGACGGACCGGCCCCGGATCGGCGGTCAGCCCGCGACGCGCTCCGCGGGCAGCAGCGCACAGGTGATCCGCGACGTGCACACCCGCTTGCCGGCCTCGTCGGTGAGCACGACCTCGTAGCAGGCCGATGTCCGACCCAGATGGATCGCGGTCGCCACGGCGGTGACGGTGCCCTCCCGGGCCGAGCGGTGATGGGTGGCGTTGATGTCCACACCGACGGGATACCGCTCGGGGTGCGCGTGGATCGCCGCCCCCGTCGAGCCGAGTGACTCGGCGAGCACCACGGACGCGCCGCCGTGCAGCAGCCCGTACGGCTGGGTGTTGCCCTCGACCGGCATCGTGGCGACCAGTCGCTCGGCCGAGGCCTCGACGATCTCGATCCCCATCTTCTCGTTGAGCGCACCCATGCCGAACGGTGCGCCTGCCAGGACTTCGTCGACGTCAGTCACGGCGTCAACCTACTGCGGCCGGTCGCCGCGCGAACCACGGTGCCCGGTCCCGGGTCGATGTCGGCGAGGGTCGATAGAGTCGCGCCGTGCCCATCGAGACGACCGGTCCGACCCGTCCCCGCCTGCTCCTGCTCGACGGCCACTCACTGGCCTACCGCGCCTTCTTCGCGCTCCCCGTCGAGAACTTCTCGACCGCGAGCGGGCAGCACACCAACGCCGTCTACGGCTTCACCTCGATGCTGGTCAACGTGCTCCGCGACGAGCAGCCGACGCATGCGGCCGTCGCCTTCGACGTCTCGCGGCACACCTTCCGCACCGACGAGTACGCGGAGTACAAGGCCAAGCGCAACAAGACGCCCGACGAGTTCCGCAGCCAGCTCCCGCTGATCGAGCAGGTGCTGTCCGCGTTCTCGATCCCGCACCTCAAGCAGGACGGCTACGAGGCCGACGACATCATCGCGACCTTGACCACCCAGGCGTTGGCGGCGGACATGGACGTGTTGATCCTCACCGGTGACCGCGACTCGCTGCAGCTGGTGACCGACCGCTCGACGGTGCTCTACCCGATGCGTGGCGTCTCCGACCTCGCGCGGATGACGCCCGCGGCGGTCGAGGAGAAGTACGCCGTCACCCCGGAGCGCTATCCCGAGCTCGCCGCGATCGTCGGCGAGACGTCCGACAACCTGCCGGGGGTCCCCGGCGTGGGGCAGGGGTTCGCCGCGAAGTGGCTGCGGACCTACGACGGCCTCGACAACGTGATCGCCCACGCCGACGAGATCACCGGCAAGAAGGGGGAGGCGCTGCGGGAGCACCTCGGGCAGGTGATCCGCAACCGCCGGCTCAACGCGCTGGTGCGCGACCTCGACCTGCCGTTGGCACCCACCGACCTCGAGATCGCCGCCTGGGACCGCCAGGCCGCGCTCACGCTCTTCGACGAGCTCGAGTTCCGCGGCGAGCTGCGCACCCGCACGATCGAGACCCTGGCCCCCGACGAGCCCATCGACGACAGCGGCTTCGAGCTCGACGGTCGGGTGCTGGCCGAGGGGGAGGTCGCCGGGTTCCTGGCGGACCTCGGTGACGAGGCCGTCGGCGTGCACCTCCGCGGCGGCTGGGGCGCCGGCACCGGCAGCGTCGACGGTGTCGCCATCGCCGGGGCCGGCGGCTCCGCCGCCTACATCGACCTGGCGGTGCTCGGTCCCGCGGACGAGGAGGCACTGGCCGCGTGGTTGACCGATGCCGACCGGCCCAAGGTGTTCCACGAGGCCAAGGGACCCGAGCTCGCCCTGGCGGCGCACGGGTGGCCGCTGCGGGGCGTCGTCAGCGACACGGCACTCAGCGCCTACCTCGCCCAGCCCGACCAACGGTCCTACGACCTGGCCGACCTGACGCTCCGCTATCTCAAACGCGAGCTCAAGGGCGAGGAGGACCCCGACCAGGGCGAGCTCTTCGCGGATCCGGACAGTGGAGGTGGGGCCGCGCAGGCCGCCATGCTCGCCGCGCGAGCGGTGATCGACCTGGCCCAGGCACTCGACGGCGAGGTCGAGCGCGCCGGCGGCCACCGCCTGCTCACTGAGGTCGAGCTGCCGTTGGTGCATCTGCTGGCACAGATGGAGCAGACCGGTATCGCCGTCGACGCCGACCATCTGACCAGCCTGGAGGAGCACTTCGCCCAGGAGGTGCGCGATGCGGCCGACGCGGCCTACGACGTGATCGGCAAGGAGATCAACCTCGGGTCGCCGAAGCAGCTGCAGGTGGTGCTCTTCGACGAGCTGGACATGCCGAAGACCAAGCGCACCAAGACCGGCTACA
>CAZJDU010000086.1:0-15070 GCA_964544855.1 uncultured Nocardioides sp. | reverse complement strand
TCACCGGCGGCAACGTCAGCCTCTACAACCAGACGGGCGAGACCGCGATCCTGCCGACCCCGGTCGTCGCTGTGCTCGGCGTGATCGACGACGTACGACGGCGCACGCCGACCGGCTTCCCGTCCGGCGGCGAGCGGATCTTCGTCCTCGGCGAGACCCGCGAGGAGCTGTCCGGCTCGGAGTGGGCGCACGTCGTGCACGGCCACCTCGGAGGTCGCCCGCCGCAGCCGGATCTCGACGCCGAGCGGCGCCTCGGTGCGCTGCTCGCCGACCTGGTCGGTGTCGCGACCTCCGCCCACGACCTCTCCGAGGGCGGGCTCGCCCAGGCGCTCGCCGAGTCCGTGCTGAGCAACGGCGTCGGCGCGCGGGTGGCGGTGCCGGACGACCCGTTCCTCGCCCTGTTCAGTGAGTCGCCCGCCCGAGCCCTGGTCACCACGCACCTGCACGACGCGCGCCGCCTGGTCGAGCTGGCCGGTGAGCTCGGCGTGCCCGTCACCGAGATCGGGGTCACGGGCGGCGACACTCTCGCCGTCGAGGGGCAGTTCGAGGTGTCGCTCGCCGAGCTGCGCACGGCGTGGACCGGCACGCTCCCGGCCGCGCTCGGGTGAGGTCGGGCGCTGGTTTCGAGGCTCGTCGCCAGGGCTCCTCGCACCTCAACCTGCGTCGGTGACGGTGGTTGAGGTGCGAGCGTGCATCGGTGGTTGAGGTGCGAGCGTGCGAGCCTCGAAACCACCACGCCGCCACCCCCGCTCATGCCGGCGCCGGTGACCGCTCGACCGCCGCGGCGACCCGCCACTCGGCCGGGCGGGGGAGCGTCCGCACCGACCGCGCCCACGTCGGGATCACGGCGACCAGCGCGGTGAGGCCGGCGAGCACGAGCACGGCGTCCCGGCCGCCCAGGGTGGTCAGCAGCGCGCCGGCCAGGATCGGCGCAAGTGGCATCGCGAGCATCGAGACGAACTGCATCGCCGACTGCACGCGACCGATCAGCTCCGGTGGCGTGACCGCCATCCGGTAGGAGCCGATGCCCGCGTTGCCGGCCGGGTTGAGGAAGAGCCCGACCGATGCCGCGGTGGCCATCGCGATCGGGTGGTTCCAGAGCGCCAGCGGGACGGCGAGCGGGACGAAGCTCCAGGCGACCAGGATCGTCAGGCGGCCGGTCGGGAGCCGCTCGATCAGCCACGGCGCTGCGACCGCGCCCGCGATCCCGCAGCCGCCGATGGCGGCCTCGACGAGCCCGATCTGCCACGCAGGGAACCCGGCACGGACCAGCCGGAGCAGGGCCAGGAAGAACAGCGCGTTGATCACCAGGTTGACCAGGGGCGTCCAGATCAGCAGCACCCGGAACAGCGGCCGGGACCAGGTGAACCGCATCCCGTCGACGAGGTCGCGCACCGGCCGGGCGTCCGCCCCGCCGGTGCGGGGGGAGAGGTCGGCGCGGATCCGGCCGAGCAGCAGCCAGCCGACGGCGTAGGAGATCGCGTCGCCGGCGAACGGCGCCCATCGAGCGAGGCCGAGGAGTGCGCCGCCGACCGGGCCGCCGAGCAGCCCGGCGACGTGCTGGCGGGCCTGCTGCTGGCTGAGTGCCGTGGGGAGCTCCTCGGTGGCGACGACCGTGCGGATCGCGGAGGTCTCCGCCGGCACGAACAGCCCGGCGGCGATGCCGGAGAGCAGCGCGGCGACCAGCAGGTGGGGCAGGGTGAGCGCCCCCAGCAGTCCGGCGACGACCAGGGAGGTGTAGACCACGACCCCGGCGCCGTGGGAGCCGCGCATCAACCGCAGCCGGTGGCACCGGTCGGCGAGCACGCCGGCGGGGAGCAGGGTCGCCACCAGCCCGCCGAGGTAGACCGCCTCCGCAACGGCCGCCCAGGCCGCGGAGCCGGTCATGGCATAGGCCACCAGCGGCATCGCGAAGGTCGAGATGCGCGAGCCGAGCTCGGAGACGGTGGCGCCGACCCAGAGCGCGGTGAAGTCGCGGTTGCGGGCGAGCGCACGATAGGAGGTCATCTCCGCACCATAAGGTGCGCAAGAATCATTGCGCAATAGATGTTGCGCACTTGATCGTGCGGATCCGGCTACGCTGGTGGCATGGTGATGTACGACGACCCGCGTGTGCTGCGCGCGATCGCCCATCCGACCCGCAACCGGGTGCTCCACGAGCTCTCCGCGGGCGGGTCGCTGCGCGCCGCCGACGTCGCCCGGCGGCTCGACATCCCGGCCAACCAGGCGAGCTTCCATCTGCGCCAGCTCGCGAAGTACGGCCTGGTCGAGGAGGACCCCGAGGCGGCCCGCGACAAGCGGGACCGGGTGTGGCGACTCTCCGACCCGGACGGGATCCGGTTCCGTCCCGAGGACATGATGGCGCAGCCCGGCGGCAAGGCCGCCTTCACGGTCTTCCAGCGCAGCGCGGTCGAGTGGGGCCACCACCTCGTCGACCGGGCGTTCATCCCGCGTCAGTCGGCCGACGAGGGCAAGAAGAGCACCGCCGAGTACTCCCTCCGCCTCACCTCGGAGGAGGCGGAGCAGCTCGCGGCGGAGGTCGACGCGCTGGTGCACCGGTGGCGGGACGAGACCCAGGCAGCCACCGACGACGACGGGCGCGAGACCTACTCGGTCCTCCAGCTCATCCAGCCCTACCCCGGCCTGCCCGAGCGGTCGGAGGACGACTGAGCGCGGGGATCGCTCACTCGGGCAGCGGAGCCCAGCCCTCGGCGCGGACCTTCTTCTTGCCCGCCACGTCGTAGGTGCCCCACTTGGGGCCGACCTCGAGCCGGTAGGTCTGCTTGATCCGCAGCCGCGACGGGGGGTCGTCGGTCACCTCGAAGATCGCGCGCCCGGCATAGCGGCACTCCACGGTCTCGGTGTCCGGGCACACGTTGTCGGTGCCGTCGGACGGCAGCATCTCGACCGGCGCCTGCCGGCCGAGTCGCAGCACCGTCCGGACGTCGGTCGCGCCCCAGTGTGCGCCGTTGCCCCGGCCGTCGGAGTCGGCGTAGGACGAGAGCACCGTGGCGAGCTCGACCGAGAGCCACTGGTGGCCCGGCTTGGCCCAGCGGCCGCCGGCGTAGGGGAGCAGCAGCGGGCCGGTGAGTCCGCAGTTGAAGGACACCGTGGTGTTCTCGGTCGGGAACCAGTCGGCGGAGCCGCAGGCCTCGCTGCCGGGGCGCAGGTCGCCGAGGTCGTAGAGCGGCTCCGCTCGCCCCGGGTCGACCTCACCCGCCGCCAGGTCGACCGTCTGGGTGACGCCGTCGAACTCGACCTCGAGGGTGAGGTCCTCGGCGCCGCCGTCGACCAGGACGTAGAACGACTCGGTCGGCTCGCTCGCCTTCGGGGGTGGTAGCCGGTGGGACTCGCCCTCGGTCACCAGGTCGACCGACGGCACGGCGGAGGTCTCGAGGTAGTCCGCGACCTGGTCGAACCGGGCGGTGTCGTACTGCCAGGTCAACGGCACGAACCGTGCGCCGGCCGGCGCGTCGTAGGAGCGGAGGTCGCGGGTGTCGTTCTCGGCGACGGTGGTCGTCGGCTCCCCGACGAAGACGTCCAGCCGCCCGGTGGGCAGCATCACCTTGGTGCGCTCGCCGTCCTCGAACTGGTCCCGCTCCCGGGCCGTCACGACGTCGCCGGGCCGTGCGGTGCCGGCGTCGTCGTCCCCACAGGCAGCCAGCCCGGTGGCGAGGACGGGGAGCAGGCAGGCCGCGGCGGCGGTACGACGGAATCGCATGGCGTGAGTCTGAACGATCACACCACCCGCGGCGTCACGGCCCGGGTCGGGGACCGCAGATCCGAACGTCGGGCGGCCACGTCACTCCACGCGCACCCGCGGCAGCACGCGGTGCACCCAACGGGGAGCCCACCAGGCGCGGGGCCCGAGCAGCCGCATGATCGCCGGCACCAGCAGGCACCGGATCACCACGGCGTCGAGCAGCACCGCCACCGCCATGCCGAAGCCCATCTGCTGCAGCATCCGGTCCGGCGACAGCATGAAGGCGCCGAAGACCACCACCATGATCGCGGCTGCTGCGGTGATCACGCCGCCGGTGTGCGCCAGCCCCTCGCGGACGGCGCGGGACGCGTCGCGCGTGGTGCTCCACTCCTCGTGCATCCGCGAGAGCAGGAACACCTCGTAGTCCATCGACAGCCCGAAGACGATCGCGAAGATCATCACCGGCAGGAACGCCTCGATCGGGCCCTGCTCGACGCCGAACCAGCCCTCCTGGAAGACGAGTGTCATCGCGCCCAGCGCGGCGCCGATCGAGAGCAGGTTGAGGACGGCCGCCTTGATCGCGATGGGGATCGACCGGAACACCAGGACCAGCAACAGCGCCGAGACACCCACGACCATGGCGAGGAAGAGCGGGAACCGGTCCTGGATCGCGAGCGAGAAGTCGACGTTGCCCGCTGTCGGACCGCCGACGAGATGGCCCTCGCCGAGATCGTCGCGCAGCTCGGTCACCAGCTCGGTGGTCGCCTCGTCCTGGGGGCCGGTCGTCGGGATCGCCTGCCAGAGCCAGATGCCGTCGTCGAGCTCGATCGGCCCCTGCTCCGCCGGCGGCACGATCTCCTCGACGCCCGGCTCGGACGCGAGCACCGCCCGCGTCGCCTCCGCGTCCGCCCGGCTGCCCTCGGTCACCACGACCAGCGGACCGTTGTAGCCCGGCCCGAACCTCTCGGACACGAGGTCGTACGCCGCTCGGGTCGTGGTGCTCTCGTGGTCGTTGCCGGCGTCGTTGATGCCCAGGGTCATCCCGAGTGCAGGCGCGGCCAGGGCGCCGAGGGCGGCGAGCGCCACGACGAGGGCCGGCCACGGGTGACGCTGGACCACGCCTGCCCACGACCGCCAGCGATCGCCGTACGCACGACGCGCCCTGCCGGCGCGCTTGCGCACCGAGCGCTCGATCCGGCGGCCGAGGACCGTGAGCATCGACGGCAGCAGGGTGAGCGAGGCGAGCATCGTCATCGCCACGGTGAGCGCGACGCCGAGCACCACCCCTTGGAGTGAGCTGATGCCGAGCACGTACAGCCCGGCCAGCGCGACGATCACGCTCGCGCCGGCGAACAGCACGGAGCGTCCGGCGGTGTCGAGCGCGAGCCTCGCCGCCGTGTCGCGGTCCGCCCCGGCGAGCAGCTCGCTGCGGTACCGGGTGAAGACCAGCAGCGCGTAGTCGATGCCGACCCCGAGACCGACCAGCATCAGGATCGGAGCCGTGTAGTCCGGGATCGTCGTCAGGTTGGACAGCAGCACCACGCCGCCGAAGGTGGTGCCGACGGCGAAGATGGCGGTGATGAGGGGCAGGCTCGCAGCGAGGAACGAGCCGAACATGAACACCAGGATCACCAGCGCCGCGAGCATCCCGGCGCCCTCGGCGCCCCCGCCGGCCTCGCTCTCCTGGACCGCGCGGATCGCGTCCCCGGACACCTCGACCTGCAGCCCGCCGGTGGCGTGATCCTGGGCCGCGTCGAGGACCGCTCGGTGGTCCTCGTGGGGGATGGCTCCGATCTCGGCGTCGTAGTCGACGGTCATCAGTGCCGTCGTGCCGTCCGCCGAGACCGTGCCGCGGCGGGCGTCCGGTCGCTCGACCGAGGCGACGTGATGCTGTCGCTCGAGGTCGGCGACGAGGGCGTCGATCGTGGTGCTGTCGCTGTTCCAGCCGGACTCGTCGTGGAGCACGACCGTGACGGAGCCGCTGGCGTCGCCGTGCTCGTCCAGCAGGTCGATCAGCTCCTGGGACTGCGTCCCGGGCAGTGAGAAGTCGTTCTGGTAGTCGTCGCCGACCGCCGTGGACGCGGCGGTGATCCCGACCAGTGCGACCAGCCACAGCAGCAGCGCGGTCCAGTGGTGTCGCTGGGAGAAGGAGGCCAGCCGCTGCATCCGGTTGGCGGGCCTCGTGTCGGTCACCGTCATATCGAGCTCCGCTACAGGTAGAGAATCTATAGGTAGAGAGCCAACATAACAGCCAGGCCTGTAGCCTGCCTACATGAAGGCTGATGCGATCCGAGGGCATCTGGACTCGCTGATCCTCGCCGTGCTGGAGTCCGAGCCACTGCACGGCTACGCGATCATCGAGGCGCTCCAGGTGCGCAGCGACGGCGAGCTCGACCTGCCCACCGGCACGGTCTATCCGGCTCTGCGGCGCCTCGAGAGCGCCGGGTACCTCGACAGCGCCTGGTCCGAGGTCGGCGGCCGCAAGCGCCGCACCTACCGGCTCTCTCGTGCCGGCAGGAAGGCGCTCGCCGCTCGCCGTGCCGAGTGGCGGGTCTTCTCGAGCGTCGTCGGCGGGGTGCTCGGCGAGACGTGAGCCGGCCGCACGGTTCAGGGGCATCCCTGATGCGTGACCGGGTGCGGTGCGAGAGGCTGACGGCGTGTCGACCGTGACGAGCGAGTCCCCCGCGGTGACCTACCTGCGTGCCCTGGACGGCGCCCTCGTCGGACCGGTGCGGACCAGGCGCGACCTGATGCGAGAGGCCGGCGACCACCTCACCGACGCCGCCGACGCCTACCTCAGGGCCGGATACGGCCGGGAGGACGCCGAGCGGCGCGCGGTCGCCGACTTCGGTGCGGTGAGCGAGGTCGCGCCCGCGTTCCAGGTGACACTCGCGGTCGCGGCGGCCCGGCGTACGGCGCTGCTCCTGCTGCTCACGCTGGCCGTCCAGCCGTTCCTGTGGGACGACGGTCTCGAGCTCGCCGCTGCCCAGCACGCGCAGGCGCCGGCGGATGCCTGGGTCCATGGCGTGCTGGACGGGCTGGTCGAGATCGGCGGTTTCGTCGCCGTCCTCGGTGCGGTCGGTGTGCTGGCGTTGACGGCCGTCGGCCAACGGTGGGTGCCGGTCGGCCGGCGTGCCGCCCGGGTGACGGCCTGGTACGTGCTCGCCGCGGCCGTGCTGCTCCCCCTGCTCTCGCTCGCCATGCTGGCGGTGACGGGTGGCGTCACCGTCGTGCTCGTGCTCCTCGTCCTCACGCTCATGGTGCTGCCCCTGGCGGGGGCTGCCGCCTCGGCTCGTCGCACCCTTGCCGCCTGCTGATCGGCTGCCGAGCCGTAGGCTGAACCGGTGCCCGCGCGACTCCGACCCGCTGACCCCGTCCACGTCGCCGAGGCGCTGCAGCGGGTGCGGTCGGAGGCCGCCGGCCGCGGCGACCTGAAGCTGCTGGCGAAGCACTTCCTGGCGGTGCTCGAGGAGCGGGCGCCCGGCCGGTCGGTGGAGGTGCGGGTGCCGCCGTACGCCGCCGTGCAGGTCGTCGAGGGGGTGCGGCACACCCGGGGCACTCCGCCGGCGGTCGTCGAGACCGACGCCGCGACCTGGCTGGCGCTGGCGACCGGCGAGCTGGCCTGGTCGGCCGCGGTCGCCGACGGCCGGGTGCTCGCGAGTGGTGAGCGCACCGACCTGTCGTCGTACCTGCCCCTCCACGACTCCTGATCCGGGACGGCTGCGGGATAGGTTGGCGACCATGCCTGACGACATCCGCGCGACGATCACCGACCTGCTGCCCCGCCTCCGCCAGGACCTCGAGGACCTGGTGCGCATCGAGTCGGTGAGTGCCGATCCGGCGCGTCTGGACCAGGTCGAGCGCAGCGCCCGGGCGACCGCCGACCTGTTCGCGGCCGAGGGCGTCGAGGTGGAGATCGTCCGGGCCCACGACGGGGCGCCGCCGGCAGTGATCGGCCACAAGGCCGGGCCGGAGGGGGCGCCGACGGTGCTGCTCTACGCCCATCACGACGTGCAGCCCGAGAACGACCACGCCGAGTGGGACAGCCCGCCGTACGTCCCCACCGAGCGCGACGGCCGGCTCTATGCCCGCGGCGCGGCCGACGACAAGGCCGGCATCGTCACCCACCTCGCGGCACTGCGGGCCCACGGCGACAACCTCCCGGTCTCGGTCACGGTCTTCATCGAGGGCGAGGAGGAGGTCGGCTCCGACACCCTCCCCGAGCTGCTGCGGAAGTACCAGGACCGGCTGCGCTCCGACGTCATCGTGATCGCGGACTCCGGCAACTGGGACATCGGCGTGCCCGCGCTGACCACCAGCCTGCGGGGTCTCGTGCGGATGGACATCGAGGTCCGCACCCTGACCCACGGCGTCCACTCCGGGATGTGGGGCGGGCTGGTGCCGGACGCGCTGATGACGCTCTCGCGGCTGATCAGCACGCTGCACGACGACGCGGGCAACGTGGCGGTCGACGGCCTGGTGTCCGGGCCCGCCGCCGACGTGGAGTACCCCGAGGAGCGGCTGCGGGCCGAGTCCGGCGCGGCGCCGGGCATCGAGTGGATCGGCACCGGCTCGTCGGTCGAGCGACTGTGGACCAAGCCGTCCCTGTCGATCACCGGGCTCGACGCTCCGAAGGTCGCGGGCGCGTCCAACACGCTCGTGCCCGCGGCCTCGGCCCGGATCTCGATGCGGATCGCCCCGGGCGACACCTGCGAGAACGCCACCGCCCGGCTGGAGCAGCACCTGCGCGAGCACACTCCCTGGGGCGCGACGCTGACCACCACGGTCGTCGACACCGGCGAGGCCACCGCGATCGACGCCACCGGACCGGCGTACGACGCGGCGCGGGCCGCCTTCACCGAGGCGTGGGACGGCACCGCGCCGATCGACATGGGCGTCGGCGGGTCGATCCCGTTCATCGCGGAGTTCCTGGAGTCCTTCCCCGAGGCCAGCGTGCTGGTGACCGGCGTGGAGGATCCCGACACCCGTGCCCACGGCGCCAACGAGGGGCTGCACCTCGCCGAGTGGGAGCGGGTGCTCGTCGCCGAGGCACTGCTGCTGCGCCACCTCGGTCGGGGCTGACGCCCCCGGGCGGCCGTGTGGCGTGGCACACCGCACGTGTCCACGAAGCGGCCGAGGAGCCAGGTCGCCGCTAGACTCGCTGCCGTGTGCGGAGTCTTCGGCGTCTGGGCGCCCGGTGAGGACGTGGCGAAGCTGACCTACTTCGGTCTCTACGCGCTGCAGCACCGCGGCCAGGAGTCCGCCGGCATCGCGGTGAGCAACGGTCGCCAGATCCTGGTCTACAAGGAGATGGGCCTGGTCTCCCAGGTCTTCGACGAGGCCACGCTCGACGCCTTCACCGGCCACGTCGCGGTGGGCCACTGCCGCTACTCCACGACCGGCGCCAGCACCTGGCACAACGCGCAGCCGACGTTCCGCCCGACCGGCCACGGCTCGCTGGCCCTCGGCCACAACGGCAACCTGGTCAACACCCACGAGCTCGCCGGCATGGTCGCGCAGCTGCCCAGCGACGACGGCGAGCTCGACATCCACGCCCAGCGCCTGGAGAGCTCGACCAACGACACCAGCCTGGTCACCGCGCTGCTCGCCCACCACCCGGACACCTCGCTGGAGCAGCGGGCGATCGAGGTGCTGCAACAGGTCCGCGGCGCCTTCTGCTTCGTGTGGATGAACGAGGACACCCTCTATGCCGCCCGCGACCCCCAGGGCATCCGCCCGCTGGTGCTGGGGCGGCTCGACCGGGGCTGGGTCGTCGCGAGCGAGGAGGCCGCGCTCGCGACCATCGGCGCCAGCGTGGTGCGCGAGGTCGAGCCCGGCGAGATGGTCGTGATCGACGAGGAAGGCCTGCGGACCTACCACTTCGCGCAGCCGCAGCCGAAGGGCTGCGTCTTCGAGTACGTCTACCTCGCCCGCCCCGACGAGAAGATCGCCGGTCGCAGCGTGCACGAGTCGCGGGTGGAGATGGGCCGGCGGCTGGCGCAGGAGTTCCCGGTCGCCGCCGACCTGGTGATCCCGGTCCCGGAGTCCGGCACCCCGGCGGCCTCGGGATACGCCCTCGAGAGCGGCATCCCCTTCGGCCAGGGCTTCGTGAAGAACGCCTACGTCGGCCGCACCTTCATCCAGCCGTCGCAGACCCTCCGTCAGCTCGGCATCCGGCTCAAGCTCAACGCCCTGGAGCACATGATCCGCGGCCAGCGGATCGTCGTGGTCGACGACTCGATCGTGCGTGGCAACACCCAGCGCGCCCAGGTGCGGATGCTGCGCGAGGCCGGCGCCACCGAGGTGCACGTGCGGATCTCCAGCCCGCCGGTGAAGTGGCCCTGCTTCTACGGCATCGACTTCGCCACCCGCGCCGAGCTGATCGCCAACGGCCTGGACGCCGAGGAGATCGCGGCGAGCGTCGGGGCCGACAGCCTGGGCTACATCTCGCTCGACGGCATGATCGACGCGACCGGCCAACGCCGGGAGTCCCTGTGCACGGCCTGCTTCACCGGGGACTACCCGATCCCGCTGCCCGACGAGAGCCTGCTCGGCAAGGACCTGCTCGAGGCGAGCCTGCAGGCGTCGTCGATGGGCCGAGCGCTCCCCGTCGTCAACAACCCCTGAGGAAGGGCTCACCGCACGTGGCCGACGAGACCATCGATCCAGGCGACAACGCCTACGCACGCGCCGGCGTCGACATCGCCGCCGCGGACCAGGCGGTCGACCTGATGAGGACCTGGGTCGAGAAGGCCCGCCGCCCCGAGATGCTGGGCGGGCTCGGCGGCTTCGCCGGGCTCTTCGACGCCAGCGCGCTGACGACCTACCACCGACCGTTGCTGGCGACCTCCACCGACGGTGTCGGCACCAAGGTCGCCGTCGCGCAGGCGATGGACAAGCACGACACCATCGGCTTCGACCTCGTCGGCATGGTGGTGGACGACCTCGTCGTCTGCGGTGCCGAGCCGCTCTTCATGACCGACTACATCGCCACCGGCAAGGTGGTCCCGGAGCGGATCGCGGCGATCGTCAAGGGCATCGCCGAGGCATGTGTCGAGGCCGGCTGCGCCCTCGTCGGCGGTGAGACGGCGGAGCATCCCGGCCTGCTCGGAGAGCACGAGTACGACGTCGCGGGCGCCACCACGGGCGTGGTGGAGGCCGACGAGCTGCTCGGGCCGGGGCGGATCCGGCCCGGCGACGTCGTGATCGCGATGGCCTCCAGCGGACTGCACTCCAACGGCTACTCCCTGGCCCGGCACGTGTTCTTCACCGAGGCCGGATGGTCGATCGACCGGCACGTCCCCGAGGTGGGCCGGTCGCTCGGCGAGGAGCTGCTCGAGCCGACCGTGATCTACGCCAAGGCCGCGCTGGACCTGGCCCGGGAGACCGACACCCATGCGATGGCGCACGTGACCGGCGGTGGCCTCGCGGCCAACCTCGCCCGGGTGATGCCGAGCGAGCTGGCCGCCACGGTCGAGCGGGCCACCTGGACGCCGCCGCCGATCATCGACCTGGTCAAGCAGGTCGGCGGGGTCGCCCAGCCCGACCTCGAGGCGACGCTCAACTGCGGGGTGGGCATGGTCGCGCTGATTGGTCCCGAGGATGTCGACGAGGCGATCGCCCGGCTCACCGAGCACGGGATCACCGGCTGGGTCGCCGGTGAGATCGACGTCGATCCCGACCAGGCGGGTTCGGTGCGAATGGTGGGTCAGCATCCCGGATGGTGAGACCAGAGGTCACCCTGGGAGGGGCTGCCTGCTGCGCGTCGTACCAGCACGCGCCTCGCTGCGTTGTCGTCGGTCGCGGTGGCTCCGCCACGGCTCCCTCCTCCGCCGTGCGATGCACGCACTGGTACGACGCTCGCGACGGCAGCTCCCTCCCAGGGTGACCTCTCCCTCACAACACCCCGAAACGGGGATCCGGCGTGCGGGAACAGCCACCGAGCAGGTAGCGTTGGGGTCACGAAACTGATGAGAACCTAGCCCGGAACCCGTGGCGGTTCCGGCCAATTGTGCGAGGGGGCTGGACCCGATGGGCCGCGGCCGAGCGAAAGCCAAGCAGACCAAGGTTGCGCGCGACCTGAAGTACCGCACTCACGAGACGGACTTCGACGCGCTGGCCCGTGAACTTCACGGCGAGCCCGATCCGGTCGAGAGCGACGGAGACCACTCCGACGAGCTCGACAAGTGGTCGGACTACGCTGACCAAGACGAGCGCTGAGCGTCGGTCGACCTCCCCTCGCTGGTCGAGCCGACGCGGTGAGGGACGAGCCGCGACGTGGCGACCACGCCGCGGCTCGTCATGAGGCTCAGCCGAGCCAGATCCCCCGGAGGCGCCCGACCTCGCGCATCCGCTGCTCGGCCAGGCTGTCCGCGGCGATCGCGGGCGGCACGCCGTCGCTCGCGGCGCGCTCCAGCACCATCCGGGTGGTGTCGTAGATCCCGCTCGCGCGCTGCTGTGCCCGGTCGAAGTCGAAGCCCTCGAACTCGTCGGCCACCTGGATCAGGCCGCCGGCGTTGACGAGGTAGTCCGGCGCGTAGGTGATGCCGCGCTCCTGGAGCAGCTTCTCGATGCCGGGGTGGGCGAGCTGGTTGTTGGCGCCGCCGCAGACGACGCGGGCGGTGAGCGTCTCGACCACCCGGTCGGTGAGGGCGTGGCCGAGCGCGCAGGGCGCGTAGACGTCGAGCTCGTCGGAGACCAGCGCGTCGGTCGAGCGGGCCACCCGTACTTCCGGGTGCTCGTCGACGACCCGCGCCACCGCGCGCTCGTCGACGTCGGCGATCACCACCCGTGCACCGACGTCGGTGAGGTGGCCGACGAGGTGGCGACCGACCTTGCCGACGCCCGAGACGCCGACGGTCCGGCCGGCCAGCACGTCGCCCGCGCCCCAGACGGCCTCAGCGGCCGCGCGCATGCCGCAGAAGACGCCGTACGCCGTCAGCACCGAGCTGTCACCCGCGCCGCCATGGGCGAGTGTGCGTCCGGACACGTGCGAGCACTCGCGCGCGATGGTGTCCATGTCCTCGGGGTAGGTGCCGACGTCGCACGCGGTGATGTAGCGCCCGCCGAGCGACTCGACGAAGCGGCCGTAGGCACGCAGCAGTGCCTCGGACTTCAGGGTGCGGGGGTCGCCGATGATGACGGCCTTGCCGCCGCCGAGGTCGAGCCCGGCGAGCGCCGCCTTGTAGGACATCGCCCGGGAGAGACCCAGCACGTCCGCCATGGCTTCGGCGGTGCTGGCATACGGGTGGAAGCGGGTGCCGCCGAGCGAGGGCCCGAGGGCGGTGGAGTGGATCGCGATGATCGCGCGGAGCCCGGTCGCCGGATCGTTGGCGACCACGACCTGCTCGTGCTCGAGATGGTCGTCGAGCAGGTCGGCGGACGGGGAGACAGCAGGTTCAGCAGAAGCAGCCATGGTGGTGTCGCTTTCGTCGTGCCACGAGGGTGGTGTGGCGGGTGGTGTCCCGGGTCGCGGGGGTGTGCGACCCGTTGGTCTCACCCTAGTCCGCTGTGGCTCGCATCACGACAACGTCGCCATGGGTGCCGTACCCCGGCAGCCGACCGCCGTACGGCGTCCCGTCGAAGGCCACCAGGAGCCAGCCGCCGTCGGGCTGCGGGATGACCGTGGGCCACGGCAGGTTGGACGGGTACGGCGCGTCCAGGATCCCGGTCTCGCGGAGGTCGGGGTCGAAGACGGGGTAGCGGCGGCGCCGCCCGCGCGGGTTGTCGCGTCCGTCGCTCGCGAGCACCCGCCAGCCGGTGTCGGTGCGCAGCAGGGTGGTGCCCTCGGTGGCGCGCCGGTCGGTCGCCGCGCCGCGCAGCGTGAGCCGGTCGAGCGCCGCACCGGCCGCGAGCGCCGGGTGGAAGTCGAAGTAGCGCCGCGCGCTGACGAAGCCCACCCACCACCCGTCGGCGTCCCGGACGAGGTGAGGGTCCCAGACCCCGACCGAGCCGAGCCCGTCGGTGGGCAGGGGGAGCGTGCGCGTGGGCAGGCGGTGGCAGCCCGAGGTCAGGTCGGCCGTCGACTCGGCGAGCGTGACGTCGACGTACGGCTTGCCGTGGATGCCCTGTCGGTCGAAGTCGCCCCAGGTGCTGGTGGCCACGAGCCAGCGGTCGCCGTCGCGGACGAGGTGGGTCGCGTGGTCGCCGTAGGCTCCGGGACGGTCCGGCCGCTCGAAGGAGAGATCCCCACGGTGGGTGAGCGCCGGCGCGGACTCGTCGAGCGCCCACACCGAGGTATGAGCGGTGTCGAAGAACCCGGGGCCGGCACTGGTGGCGGTCAGCAGCACCTCGCTGCCGTCGCGGTACGGCGTCCCGTCGGCGTGGCTGACGACCCGGAGGTCGCGCAGGCCCAGCTGGCCGAAGGTCCCCGACCGCCACACCTCGACGGGACCGGTCGCCGCCCGGTCCGTCGACCAACCGCTGGACAGCCGGGCCAGCCAGGCCGGGTCGTGGGTGTCGACGACGTCGTGGAGACCGACCTGGCCGCGGGCGACCCACCGGCCGTCCTCGTGGGTGAGCGCCGTCAGCCGGGTGCCGGTGAGAGCGAGGGCGAACCGGTCCGGACGCACCGCGGTGCGACCGTGACGTCGGCTGCGCCGCAGGTCCCGGGCCCGGGGAGCCGTCCTGGTGGCCGACAGGGCGACGCGGGTGCGGGCGTCGGTGAGCCGGGCCTGCAGCACGCTCCCGTCCGGGCCCGCCAGCTCCAGCGCGACGTCATCGGTGCGTTCGGCGCGCAGCGTGACCTCGGTGGCGGCGTACGGCGCGAGCTGTGGCGACGCGACCCGGTCGGCGCTCTCCCCACCGGCGTACTCCCGGGCCACCTGGACGGCCCCGACGACGTCGACCGGGCGCAGCCGCGCCGCGGCCACGAAGCGTCCGCGAGGCAGCCGGTGCACCCGCCGAGTGAAGCAGACCGGGCCTGGTGCCGCGCCGCCGGTGGTGTCGCGTGGGAGGCGTCGCCATCGGTGACTGACGATTTCACCGGGCGGTTCACCGGGCGAATCCGGCACGCGCCGACGCCCCCCTGCTCTTGAATGACGTGAAGGCCAGTGTGACCACGATGTGTCCCACGTTCTCGGGCGGTCTCGCACCAGCAACGACGGACAAAGAGATCGGCGGCGGCACCGGGCCCGCGGCGCGACGGCCGTCTCGGTAGTGGGGTACCGAGACGGTCAGCCTCGACGCAGCGTCAGTGGATTCCGGGAACCCGTAGATCCGGGGACAACGGAGGACCGCATGACTGACCATGATGCCGCTGCGCCTGCGCAACGGCCGACGACGCGAATAGGGGCCCTGCTGGCAGGGCTGGGCATGGCGGTCGCCGTGCTGGGGTTCGCCCTGACGACGGTGACGACGTCACCGGCG
>CAZJDU010000085.1:0-15109 GCA_964544855.1 uncultured Nocardioides sp. | reverse complement strand
CGACGTTGAGGATCTTGCCGCGGATCGGGAGGATCGCCTGCACCCGCGGGTCGCGGCCGGACTTGGCCGAGCCGCCCGCGGAGTCGCCCTCCACGATGAAGACCTCGCACTCCTCGGGGTTGGTCGACTGACAGTCCGACAGCTTGCCGGGCAGCCCTCCCCCGCCGAGCAGACCCTTGCGGGAGCGCGCCAGGTCACGCGCCTTGCGCGCGGCGACCCGAGCGGTCGCCGCCGCTTGCGCCTTGCGCACGATGTCCTTGCCCTCGGACGGGTTGGCCTCCAGCCACATGCCGAGCTGCTCGTTGACCACCCGCTGCACGAAGCCCTTGGCCTCGGTGTTGCCGAGCTTGGTCTTGGTCTGCCCCTCGAACTGCGGCTCACCCAGCTTGATCGAGATGATCGCGGTGAGGCCCTCGCGGATGTCGTCGCCCGACACCCGGTCCTCCCGCTTCTTGATCATCCCCCACTCCTCACCCATGCCGTTGACCAGCGAGGTGAGCGCGGCGCGGAAGCCCTCCTCGTGGGTGCCGCCCTCGTGGGTGTTGATGGTGTTGGCGAAGGTGTGGACCGACTCGGTGAACGAGGTGTTCCACTGCATCGCGACCTCGACACTCATGTGGTGATCGGTGTCGTCGGGGGTGTCGGCCTCGAACGAGATGATCGTCTGGTTGGCCTTGTCCTTGGTCTTGTTGAGGTGCTCGACGTAGTCGACCAGGCCGCGGTCGTAGCGGAAGACCTGCTCCAGCCCGCCGGCCGCGGCCTTCTTGATCGCGTCACCCGCGCCGGTGGCCTCCGGGGCGGTGTCGTCCTCGACAGCCTCGGCGATCTCCTCGGCCTGCGGCCGCTCGTCGCGGACGACGATCTCGAGGCCCTTGTTGAGGAAGGCGTACTCCCGCACCCGGCCGGTGATCGTCTCCAGCGAGTGCGTGGTGGTCTCGAAGATGTCCGCCGAGGGCCAGTAGGTGACCGTCGTGCCGGTGCGCTCGTCGTCCTCGAGCGGCCGGACCTCCTCGAGGTCGGCGTCCGGGACGCCGAGCCGGAAGCCCTGCCGCCACAGGTGGCCGCGGTTCTTCACCTCGACGACGAGCCGCGAGGACAGCGCGTTGACGACCGAGACCCCGACGCCGTGCAGGCCGCCGGACACCTTGTAGCCCCCGCCGCCGAACTTGCCGCCCGCGTGCAGCACGGTCAGCGCCAGCGTCACGGCCGGCAGGTCCTGCCCTGCGGCGGTGTCGGTGGGGATGCCGCGGCCGTTGTCCTCGACCCGGATGCCGCCGTCGGCCTGGAGGGTCAGCACGATCCGGTCGCAGTGGCCGGCGAGCGCCTCGTCGACCGCGTTGTCCACGATCTCCCAGATCAGGTGGTGCAGTCCCCGCTCGCCGGTGGAGCCGATGTACATGCCCGGTCGTTTGCGGACCGCCTCGAGGCCCTCGAGGACCTGGATCGCGGAGGCGTCGTAGTCACCGTCGACGGTGACGCTGGCGACCTCGCGCAGCTCGGTCGGCACAGGTGTTGTGGACTCGTCGGACACACAGACCTCATCTTTCGGTGGCATGAGAGAGGTCGCTGCACGCGGGTGAACCGCCGCCGGCGACCTCGGATCCCATGATACCGGCTCAGCGGGCCACAGACACGCTCCCGACCGTGGCGGCGAGGGGGTCTGTGGACAAGAAGGGGTCCTCAGGCTTGTGCAAAGGCGGTCGAGAGCGCCGCGCAGGGGTGCCGACAGGGGCCAGTACGACGAATCGGGTGCCGATGAGCCCTCGGCGAGGCTAGCGATCCGATGCCGGCTCCCCGTCACCGTCGTCGACCGCCGGCCGACCGGGACGTCGGGTGACGAGGTCCGGGTCGGCTGCGGCTGCCGCCGCGACGTCGCGACAGCGCGCGAACGTCACGTCGCCGAGACCCTGGGCGTACTCGATGAGCCCGCGCAGCGCCACGGCCCGGCTGGGCCGACCGGTCAGGAACGGGTGGAGGCACAGGTTGAACAGGCATCGATAGGTACGCATCGCATCGAGCTCGGCCCGCCACATCTCGACGACCTTCGCCGGCGACTCGATGACCGAGCCGACCCGTGGCTCCGGAAGGAACGCGTACTGCTCCCAGTCGTCGAGCGACCAGTGCACCGGCAGCTCCACGATCGCACCGCCGTCGGTCCCGACCACGTACGGGCGGTCGTCCCCCATCATGGAGGAGTCGTAGCGCAACCCGTGCTCGGCGACGAGTCGCGCCGTCTGCCACGTGCTCTCCCACAGCGCCGCGCGGTGACCGAGGATCTCGATGCCCTGATCGGCGAACACGCCGAGCGCCCTCTCGAAGTCGGCGCGTTCCTCCTCGGGCGTCATCGTCGTCGGCGGCCGATGGCTGTACGAATGGTGGGCGACCTCGTGGCCCCGGTCGACGATGAGCGGGGCGAGGTCGGGTCGTTGTTCGGCCACCCAGCCCGGGACGAAGAAGGTCGCTGGTACGGCGCAGTCGTCGAGCAGGTCCAGGAGCCGGGGCACGCCGACATCCGGGCCGTAGGACTGGTGCGACATCGTCGACGCGTGATCCGCGTACCGGCTTCCCATCGCCAGCACCGCCGACTCCGCATCCACATCGAAGGTCAACGTCGCGACGGCGGCGGCGCCGGCGTGCCACGGCGAGCTCACCGTCACCGCCCGGGCTCGTTGGCGGCGAGCCAGGCCGCCGTGTTGTCGAGCGTCGCCATCGGTTGGATCATCCCGGGGTCGAACGGCCGCAGCGACACACCGGACGCGAGCTTGTGCGGCAGGTCGGGGTTGGCCAGCGCACTCCGGGCGAACGACAGCAGGTCGGCATGTCCGTCCCCGATCACGTCGGCAGCCTGGTCGAGATCGTGCATCCTGCCGTTGGCGATCACCGGGAGCCCACTGACCTCACGTGCCAACGCGGTGATCGTGGCTCCGTTGTCGAGGCGCGCTGTTTCGATCCAGTCACGTCCTTCGCTGGCGACGTGCAGGAAGTCCGCACCGGCGCGGGTGACGCTCTCGAAGATCACCGTCGCGTCCTCGGCACCGCCCGGCCACCGATAGGCGAAGTCGTTGATCTTCGTCTGGGAGAGACGGACGCCCACCCAGAACCCGTCGGGCACCTCTCGCTTGATGGCCGCGATGACCTCCGACGTGAGTCTGATCCGGTGGGCGACGGAACCACCGTAGTCGTCATCCCGACGGTTGGTGTAGTCGGTCAGGAACTGATCGAGCAGGTAGCCGTTCGCGGCGTGCACCTCCACGCCGTCGAAGCCCGCGCGGTGGGCGGATCCGGCTGCCGCAGTGAAGCCGGCCACGACCTCGGCGATCTCCTCCGCCGACATCTCCTCCGGCGTCGGCCACCGGCCACGGCCGCCGTACTCCGGCATCTTCTCCCCCTTCGGCCGTACGGCGGAAGGGCCTGCGGTGACCGCTCGGTACCTATTGCCCTGGGACAACGCCCCTGCGTGCATCAGCTGCGCGACGATCCGCGTCCCCGTCCGGCGCACGGCTGCCGTCACCGGTCGCCATCCGGTCACGTGCTCGGGCGTCACCAGTCCCGGCTGGTTCAGATAGCCCTGACTGAACCGACCGTCGGTGTAGATGCCTTCCGTGATCACCATGCCGAACCCACCGACGGCGAAGCGCTGGTAGTACTCCGCCATGGCGGGGGTCGGCGTGCCGTCGGCGCCGGCGGACACGCGTGTCATCGGCGCGACCACCAGCCGGTTGCCGAGATCACCGCCGGTGAACGACACCTCCTGCAGGGCCGGGTGTGGATCGTGGGTGCTCGATGTCATCGTCGGGTGGTTCCTCTCCTGCGGCAGCTTCAACGGTCCGGTCCTCGGCTCTCGCATCAATGCGGCACGGCGGCGGTCGTCGGGACCTCCAGCACCAGCGGACCGGGGTCGCCGTCGTTGATCTCGACGAGGTCCTGCGGGCACGCGGAGAGGACGACGAGGCAGTCCCGCACGGCTTCGAGGGTCACGCTCGCGCCGGCCGCTGCCTGCGATGGCAACCAGTCCAGCCCGCCATCGCGTGAGACAGGGATGTTCATGAACAGGTTCACCGGCTGCGGAACGACCTCGAGCCGATGCCCGATGTCGTCGGTCGCCGTACGGAGGTTCTCAGCGCACGAGGCGTGCCAGCCGTGCTGCCCGAGAGACCGGTAGCGCGCGGGGTCACAGGCCGGCACCAGCATGTCGTGGTGACCGGGAGAGGTGTCCTCGACCAGGGTCAGGATCGGCTGCCGTGCGGTGGTCACGAACTGCTCTCCCACGCGAGGGAAGAGTCGGTTCACGTGGACCCGGGTGTGGGCAGCGGACAGGTGCTCACCGAGATCGTCGGCAACGAAGGCGAACAGGTCTCCGACCTGACCGCCCGTCTCCGTGACGACGCGTGCTCGATCCCCCGCTGTGAGGCGCACGGATCGGACTTCTCGCGCCGGCACATCGATGCGCGCGATCGTGGATGGAGTGATCATGCGCCAACTGCATCAGCAACGAGTCGCCGCGGCCATGGAGATCCCGACAGCGTTTCCGGTCACATGGTGTCGAGATACCCAGGCCAGGCGAGGGCTATTCGTCGTTCGAGATCCTGTCGGCCTCCAGGGCCAGGAAGACGTCCACCCGACCGACGGTCGTGGCGACGTCCCGGCCGGTCAGATCCCTCACCCTCGCGAGTCGGTTGCGGAGCGTGTTGACGTGGATGAAGAGCGCTGCCGCGGTGTCGGCCCAGTGCCCGTCGTGCTGGAGGAACGCTCGGACCGTGGCTTCGAGCTGGGCGCCGCGCTTCGCGTCGTACTCCCGCAGCGGGCCGAGCACGCTCTGTGCGAACCGCAGGCGCATGTCGACGTCGTGCGTCCCGAGCAGCAATCGATGCGTACCGAGGTCGTCGAGGCGGGCGATGCGCTGGTCTCCCGGGCTGCGGCGCAGGACGTGGCAGGCGTCGCGAGCCTGACTCAACGGCAGGCGCAGTCGGCCGGAGTGCTCGGCGATCCCGCCGAGGCCGACGACGAGCGGGGCGGCCACGGCACGATCGTCGACCTCGGCCACCAGGTCGTGGGCACGCCCACGGAGCAGCGCCGGCGACTCGCTCCACGGGAAGAGGGCGACGACGTCGCTGCTGCCGGCCACCACCACCGACGGCGTACCTGCCGAGACGAAGAACTCCCCGACCGCATGTGCCAGCGTGGCGTCGGCGGCGGGGCCGCTGCCCCGCATGGCGATCGCGAGCACGGCCAGCGGCTCGTCCGGGCGGATCCCGAACGCCTCCAGTCGTGCTGGCACCTCGTCGGCACGTCGGCTGCCGGAGAGGATCATCTCGAGCAGCTCCTGCGCGAACCGTGACTCCATCGCTCTGACCAGCTCGGCGCGCGCGACCTCGAGGCTCAGGTAGTGGGCGGCCTGTGTGAGGGCGGCCTGCTCCACCTCGCTGAGCGCCTCGATCGGGCTCACGCACACCAGTGCCGCGTCTGCTCGGGCGAGGGTGTTGACCAGGAACAGCATCGCCTCACCCGCACCGCCGAGGTCCACCCGGAGCGGTGGGGGGTGGCGGTGCAATCCCTCCGCGACGGCCCGGGCCGCCGGGGCATCCAGCTCGACCCCGGTCTGGGCCAGCACGCGGCCCATCCGGTCGACGACCGCCAGCGGCAGGTCATGGTCGCGACGCACCACCTGCAGCACGCCGGTGGCCCCCGCGCCCCGCGAGATCGCACCGGCGAGGTCGTTGCCGCGCCGGACCGTGTCGACCAGGACCTGCTGACGCGCTCCGGCCAGCTGGCTGGCGGCCTCACGGGTGACCGCCGTGAACGGGACCTCGATCCCGAGCTCCAGAAGGGGGACCTCCTCCTCCTCGCAGGCGGCGATCAACTGCCGCGGCGTCCGCGGTGTCTCGTCGCGCAGGCCGAACACGATGCCCGCGCACCGAGCCCGCGCCACGTTGGCCACGAACTCACCGCTGGCGCCGGTGTCGAGCCAGAGTCCGTTCGTCAGGACGAGCTCGCCCTCGCGCAGATAGCCACTCGGGTCGAGCAGCTCGGTGTTGTGGAGCCACCTGACCGGGACGTCGAGAGCGTCGTCGCCACCTGCGACCAGGACCCGCAGCCCGAGAACAGGTGCCTCGTGCAGCGAACGAATGGTCAGCACCCTGTAGATAGAACCAGGTGACCCGGGCGGGGTCTAGAGGTTCCTCCCTGTGCCTGCTCGCTCGAACCTGGTGCCGTGGTGGTCCACGTCACACCAGACATCACCCGGTTTGTACGGAGGTTGGGATCATGGCCCAGTTGGATTCGATGCGGTCGGCCGCGGCGCAGGCCGTCGCGGCAGACGACTTCCCGCTCACGGAGGTGCCGCGCACGGCGCGGCGCGGGCTGTTCTCCCTCCTCACCGTGCTGCTCGGCTTCGTCTTCTTCACTCCGACCATGCTGGCCGGTGCCCAGGTCGCCACCGCCTTCCGGCCGGGGTCGCTGATCGCGATCCTGGTCACGGGGAGCCTGATCCTCGGGACCTACGTCGCGGTGCTCGCGGTGATCGGTGCACGCACCGGGCTGTCGACGGTGATGCTCGCCCGCTTCACACTCGGCAGCAAGGGGTCCAAGTGGGCCGACCTCCTGCTCGGAGGCACGCAGGTGTGCTGGTACGCCGTGACGGCGGCCTTCTTCGCCGAGCTGATCGCCCGAGCGTTCGGCTGGCAGGGATACGAGTGGTTGATCATCGTGCTGGGTGCGTCGTTGACCGGAGTCACGGCGTACTACGGGTATCGCGGCATCGAGATCATCAGCACCGTGTCGGTGCCGCTGATGCTGGTGCTGTGCGGGTGGGTGCTCCTCGGCGCGATCGACGAGGTGGGCGGTATCTCGGGCTTCGGAGCGGTCGAACCCACGACGGCGATCCCCTGGGCCACGGCCGTCACGATCGTGATCGGTACGTTCGTGAGCGGTGGTACCCAGACGCCCAACTGGAGCCGGTTCGCACGGTTGCCGCGCGAAGCCTTCGTCGCCGCGTTCGGTGCCTTCTTCTTCGCCAACCTGCTGATGCTCGTCTTCGGTGCCGTCGGTGCGCTCGCCTACGCCGAAGGGGACTTCGTGGCCGTCCTGCTCCGCCTCAATGTCGTGCTCGCCGCCGTGGTGCTGCTGGCCCTGAACGTCTGGACGACCCAGGACAACGCGGCGTACGCATTCGGACTCGCCGGTGCGACACTCACCGGCGTCCCCGAGAAGCGGCCGTTCGTCGTGGGCGGCATCGCGATCGCCGTGGTACTCGCGCTCTCCGGCATCTACGAGGCACTGCCGCAGTACCTGATCCTGCTCGGCTTGTTGATCCCACCGCTCGGCGGGACGATCATCGGCGACTACGTGTTCGTCTGGCGGGGCCGGTTGCCGTCGGTGGCGGATACGCGGTTCGTGTCCTTCCGCTGGACGTGCATCGGCGCCTACCTCGCGGGAACCAGCACGGCGCTCGTCACCGACCACATCGCTCTCGGCCTTCCGCCGGTCCAGGGCATCGTCGTGGCGATCCTCGCCGTTCCGCTCCTCGAACGCCTCGCGGCACGGCTCGGCGTCGACGCGAGCCACGGCCGGGTCGCTCCGGTGGAGCCATGATCGACGCCGACCGGAGACGGACCGCCGAGGACGGGACCGACCACCGCGCTCTCACAGACCGAGGCGCGATCGCCCGCCTGACGGCGACGTACCGAGCGGGCGAGGCCGACCCGGTCGCGGTGTGCGTCGCCGCACTCGACGCCGCCGGCAGCTCGGTCGCCGACGGATCGTTCCTCCGGGTCACCCGAGAGCGTGCGCTGCGAGAGGCGACAGCAAGTGCGGAGCGGTACTCCCGGGGGAGACCGCGGGGCGTGATGGACGGCGTACCCGTCGTGGTGAAGGACTCCTTCGACGTCGCGGGGACGCGCACCACCGTGGGATCCGCGACCCGCCGCCAGGCACCCGTGTCGGACCGGGACGCGGTCGTCGTGTCGAACCTCGCCAGAGCAGGCGCTGTCTGCCTCGGCAAGACCGCTCTCAGTGAGTTCGCCTTCTCCGGTCTCGGACTCAACCCGCACTTCGGCAACGTGCGCAATCCTCGTCACGCCCAGGTCGACCGGATCCCCGGCGGTTCGTCCTCGGGGTCCGCCGTCGCCGTCGCCGCGGGCATCGCCCCGGTCGGGCTGGGCACGGACACCTCCGGCTCGGTGCGCGTGCCCGCAGCGTTCTGCGAGATCGCGGGCTTCAAGGCGAGCGACCACCGCTACGACAAGTCCGGGGTGTGGCCACTCTCCGTCTCGCTCGACAGCCTCGGGATCCTGGCGCACGAGGTGGCCGACATCGTGGCGCTCGACGCCGCGATGCGCAGGACCGGCACGGCGTCGGCGGACCCCGCCGCCCCGCGTCGGATCCGTGTGGTGGTGCCGACGGGGGAGCTGGTCGACGACACCTGCGACGACGTCGCGCAGGCGTTCGCGGAGTCGATGGGACGGCTGGCCGACCGGGACGTCACCGTCACCCGTGCCCGCATCCCGGCACTGGACGAGGCCCAGCGGCTGATGACCCGACACGGCACGATCGTCCTCGCGGAGGCTCACCAGCGGTATGGGCACCTGCTCGCGCGTCGCGATGTCGACCTCGATCCGCTGGTGCTGCGTCGGTTGAGCTCCTACGCCGGCATCAAGGACCGTGTGCACGCCGTGTTCGGGCGCTGCGACCAGCTGCGCCAGCAGGTCGCGGCAGAGCTGGGCGACGCCGTGCTGGTGTGTCCGACCGTCCGTGATCCCGCGCCGCCGATGGCCCCGCTGCTGGCGGATCTCGACCTCGCCGAAGCGACCAACGCACGCGTCCTGCGCAGCACCATGGTCATGAGCTACCTCGGGATGCCGGGGGTGGCGCTGCCGATCAAGGGCTCTGACGGGACGTCGACGGCCAGCCTCCTGCTCTCCCTGCCCCGCGGCCAGGACGACCGGCTGCTCGCCACTGCTCTCACCGTCGAGGACGCCGTGGCGGGAGCCGGGCCAGCCGAGTAGTGGGACCGACTGCTCAGCCGTAGGTGTCGCGCGGCCCGCGGCCGTCGCGCAGCCCGCGCCGCCCGTGCTTCCAGCTCGGCGCGTGCGGCCCGCGCACCTCCACCCGGGTGACGGTGCCGTCGCCCAGCTCGGCGTCGATGCGCCGGACGACGTTGGGCGCGAACAGCCGCAGCTGGGTGGCCCAGGCCGTGGAGTCGGTGCGCACCACGAGCACGCCGTCGGTGAGCGTCTCCGGGGTGGAGTGCGCGCCGATCTCGGGCCCCACGATCTCGGGCCACCGGGCGAACACGCCGCGCACCTGGAGGTCGAGGCCCCAGCCGCGGTCGTCGACGAGCCGGTCGACCTCGCTGCTGAGCAGCTGCGGGTCGCGCTCGTCCGGGTGCGACCCGCTGACCGGGGTGTCGTCGCCGCGGCGGCGGCCACGACGACGGCGGCCGGTGCGTGGCGTCGAGCTCCGCGGAGCAGGGTCGGCGCCGGACGCCGCTGCGCCGCGCACCATGGCGCGGGCCAGGTCGAGGCCGTCCGGGCGGTGCTCCTCTGCCTCGCCGGAGGCCTCCTCGGACGCGTCGCCGGACACCGGGTCGGGCGGGTCACCCTTCGTCACGGGTCACCCCTCCCTCACCGACGGTGTACGTCGCCCCCGCGAGCCGGTCGGGCACGTCGGCGGCGACCGCGGCGGTGACCAGCACCTGCTCGGCGCCGGCGACGAGGTCGGCGAGCTGCCCACGGCGGTCGGAGTCGAGCTCGGCGAAGACGTCGTCGAGGATCAGGATCGGGTCGTCGCCGTCGGCCCGCAGCAGGTCGTACGCCGCCAGCCGCAGCGCCAGCGCGAACGACCAGGACTCCCCGTGCGAGGCGTAGCCCTTCACCGGCAGCCGGGTGCCTTCGGCCGAGCCGAGGGTGAGCTCGAGGTCGTCGCGGTGCGGCCCGACGAGCGTCACGCCCCGGTCGAGCTCGTCGTCCCGCCGGCGCTCCAGCTCGGCCAGGTAGGCCTCGGCCAGCTCGTCCGCCGTCGACGTCATCGGCCCGGAGGACTCGGGCGCCTCCTCCGGAGGACGTCCTCCGGAGGTCGCGGCGTCGAGGCCGGGGACCTCGAAGCTCGGGCGATAGCTCACCCGTGCGTCGTCACGGGAGGCCCCCCGCGCGACCGCCTCGTAGGCCTTGCCGACGTACGGCGCCAGGTCGGCGACCAGTCGCAGCCGCTCGGCCAGCAGCTCGGCGCCGGTGCGTGCCAGGTGGTCGTTCCACACGCCGAGCGTCGGCGGCGGCTCCGCGCGCCGGGCGACGGCGGCCTGCCGGGCGGAGCGGAGCAGGCTGTTGCGCTGCTTGAGGACACGGTCGTAGTCCGACCGCACGCCGGCGAGCCGCGGCGTCCGCAGCACCAGCAGGTCGTCGAGGAACCGGCGGCGCTCCGACGGGTCACCCTTGACCAGGCTGAGGTCCTCCGGGCTGAAGACCACCGTGCGCATGACGCCGACCAGGTCGCGCGCGCGGCTCAGCGGCGACCGGTTGATGCGCGCCTTGTTGGCCTGCCCGGGCAGCAGCTCCACCTCGAGCGTCGCGGTCCGCCCGTCGCGGACGACCGCGGCACGCACCAGGGCACGGTCGGCGCCGGCCCGCACCAGTGGCGCGTCGCTCGCCACCCGGTGCGACGACAGTCGGGAGAGGTAGTCGATCGCCTCGACCAGGTTGGTCTTGCCCTGTCCGTTGCGGCCGATGAACGCCGTCGGGCCCGGCCCGAGCGGGACCTCCACGACGTCGTAGGAACGGAAGTCGTGGAGGGTCAGGTGGGAGACGTGCACGCCTACCTCCTGCTCGACCGACCGGGCACCACGGAACCTCTGAACTCGTGGCGGGGCAGAGGTTTGAAACCCCTGCCGACAGCCTAGGCTGCCGGGCATGAGTCAACCACCGTACGGAACCCCCCCGCCGCCCGCGGGTCCCCCCTCCGGACCGCCTGCCGGTCCGCCCCCCGGTCAGCCCGCAGGAGGCGGCAGCTTCTACATCGCCGTCGCCGGTCAGGAGCAGGGCCCGGTCGACTTCAACACGATGGCCCAGATGGCGATCAACGGCCAGCTCCGGGGTGACTCCCAGGTGCGGCAGGTCGACGGTCAGCAGTGGTTCCCGGCGAAGCAGATCCCGGGGCTGTTCTCCACCAGGGAGTGGATGATCACGCTGATCCTGTCGATCGTCATCGGGGCCTACGGCGTCGACCGCTTCTATCTCGGTCAGATCGGTCTCGGCATCCTGAAGCTGATCACCTGCGGGGGCCTCGGTATCTGGTGGATCATCGACATCATCCTGGTCGCCACCCGCAAGATGACCGACAATGACGGTCGCCCACTCGCCTGACGCGCGCACGCGTCGTACGCCGTCGGTCGCGGCCTCCGAGGTGGTCGCGGCCGCCGGCGTCGGTGCGCTCGGCATCGCCTGCCTGCTCGCTCCCGACGGCATCGAGGACGGCCCGATCCTCTGCCCGTTCCGGCAGCTCACCGGACTCCCGTGCCCGGGCTGCGGCCTGACCCGCTCCTGGGTCTATCTCACCCACGGCCAGTACGCCGACTCGCTCGCCGCGAACCCCTTCGGCTGGCTGCTCGTCGTGGTCGCCCTCGCGCTCGCTGTCGCGGTCGTCACCGCACGCGTACGCCGTCGGACCGCCCCCGACCTCGACCGTCTGGCGCGCCATCCGCTCACCCTCGGTGTGCTCGCTGTCTGGATCGGCTTCGCCGCCGTCAGGATCGCCCTGACCCTCTGACCACGGTGGTTGAGGTGCGAGGAGCGCCAGCGACGAGCCTCGACACCACCGTCAGCGCTACTCCGCGGGACGGGTGGCGTGGCCGCCGAACTGGTTGCGCATCGCGGCGATCGCCTTCATCGCCGGGCTGTCCTCCTGCTGGGAGGTGAACCGTGCGAACAGCGCAGCAGCGATGGCCGGCGTCGGCACACCGTTGTCGATCGCGGCCTGCACGGTCCAGCGGCCCTCGCCCGAGTCGGCGGCGTAGCCCTGCAGCTGGTCGAGGTGCTCGTCCGCCTCGAGCGCCTCCACCAGCAGGTCGAGCAGCCAGGAGCGGATCACGGTGCCGTGGCGCCAGGAGTCGAAGATCGCCGGCACGTTGTCGACCAGGTCGACCTTCTCGAGCAGCTCCCAGCCCTCGGCGTAGGACTGCATCACGGCGTACTCGATGCCGTTGTGCACCATCTTGGCGAAGTGACCGGCGCCCGGCTTGGGTCCGGCGTGGACGAAGCCGCCGGTGTCGGGCTTGAGCGCGTCGAAGGCCGGCTGTGCCTTGGCGACATCCTCCGGCGTGCCACCGCACATCAGGGCGTAGCCGTTCTGGAGGCCCCAGACCCCACCGGAGACACCGCAGTCGACGAAGCCGACGCCCTGCGCGGCGAGCAGCTCGGCATGCTCGGCGTCGTCGGTCCACTTCGAGTTGCCGCCGTCGACGACCAGGTCGCCCTCGCCGAGGAGACCGGCCAGCTCATCGATGGTGCTCCGTGTCGGCGCACCGGCCGGCACCATCACCCAGACCACCTTCGGACCGTCGTCCGGGAGCGCCGCCACCAGGGCGGCCAGGCTGGCGACGTCCGACACCCCCGGATCGCGGTCGTAGCCGGTCACTGCCACGCCGCGGTCGCGCAGCCGGGTACGCATGTTGCCGCCCATCTTGCCGAGGCCGACGAGTCCGAGGTGCATCCGATCTACCTCCGTGGGTGGTCGTGGGTGGTGGTTTCGAGGCTCGCTGGCTCGCACCTCAACCACCGTGTGGCTGACGATCGAGCACCGGCGACATCAGCTGAGCAGGCGGCGCGGCATCAGGAGGTAGCGGAACAGTCCGGGCTCCTCCTCGGCCGACGGGTCGGGCACGCCGCTGATGACGACCGGCTTGGACGGCTGGGTGAAGGCCAGCTCGACGGTCTCCTGGTCGATCGCGCCGAGGCCGTCGAGCAGGAACGCGGGGTTGAAGCCGGTGACGAGGTCCTCGCCGTCGATCTCGGCCGCGACCGACTCGGAGGCCTGGGCCTCGTCACCGGACCCGGCGTCGAGGGTGAGCGTGCCCTCGCCGAACTTCAGCTGCACCGCGGTGTTGCGCTCGGCGACGAGCGAGACGCGCTTGAGCGAGTCGACCAGGTCCTGCTTGACGATCTTGGCGACGGTGAGCTTCTCGGAGGGGAAGAGGCTGCGGACCTTGGGGAAGTCGCCGTCGAGCAGTCGCGTGGTGGTGCGTCGTACGCCGCCGTGGCCGGTGCCCTCGAAGCCGATGAGCCCGTCGCCGTTGCTGCTCGTCGACAGCGCGATGGTGACCTCGGGACCCACGGTCAGGGCCTTGGCGGTGTCACCGAGCACCTTCGCCGGCACCAGTGCCGCGAGCGAGGCGTCCGGGGTGCCGGGTGTCCAGGTGAGCTCACGATGGGCCAGGCGGAACCGGTCGGTCGCGAGCAGCGCGATGGTGTCGCCCTCGATCTCGATGCGCACGCCGGTGAGCACGGGCAGCATGTCGTCGCGCCCCGCGGCGGTGACGGCCTGGGCGACCGCGTGGGCGAACGCCTCGCTCGACACCGTGCCGGTGGCCTCGGGCATCTCCGGCAGCGAGGGGTAGTCCTCCACCGGCATCGTCTGGAGTGAGAAGCGGGCGGACCCACAGGTGAGCGAGACCCGGGTGCCGTCGATCGTGACGTCCACCGGCTTGGCGGGCAGGCTGCGACAGATGTCGGAGAGCAGCCGGCCGCTGACCAGCGCCTTGCCCTCGTCGCTGACCTCGGCCGAGAGCGTGGCCCGCGCCGACGTCTCGTAGTCGAAGGTGGACAGCATCAGACCGGCGTCGCCGGCCTCGATGAGGAGCCCTGCGAGCACCGGAGCGCTGGGACGGACCGGCAGGCTGCGCGCGGCCCAGGCGACGGCATCGGCGAACACATCGCGATCGACTCGGAACTTCACGGTGCTCCTCTACTCGAGGTGGATCGGCGAATGACAAGAGTGTCGGGGAGTTCATCCTGCCACGACGTCCCGACGCGTGGCGTCATCGGAGTGGATCGGAGCGCGGTGATCCACAGGGAGGGGATCGGGAGTTCGTTCACCGGTGGATGGAGTCCAATTGAGGTTCTCGGAGTGGTCACAGGTTCTGTGGATCCTGTGGACAACCGGTGTCGCTGCACGTGGGAGGTTGAATTCGCTCTGCACAGGGGCTGTGGATCGCGTGGGGACGACGTGGTGGGCGATGTGCAGCCGGAGGGGGTTGGGGACGACCGGTCCCGGTGGTTCCACAAATCCTCCCCGTGTAGTTCGTACCAATTCGGGGAGCTCGTCCACAGGTGGTTTCGAGGCTCGCGAGCTCGCACCTCAACCACCGCGGGCCGTGCCCGCACCTCGGGTGGCGTGCGTCGCCACGCGAGGCTCAGGACTGGCGGGCCTGCATCTTCACGCGGTTGGTGAGCTCGCTGACCTGGTTGAAGACGGCGCGGCGCTCGCCGAGCAGCTGGTTGATCTTGCGCTCGGCGTACATCACCGTCGTGTGGTCGCGGTTGCCGAACTGGGCGCCGATCTTGGGGAGCGACAGACCGGTCAGCTCGCGGCAGAGGTACATCGCGATCTGGCGGGCCATGACCAGGTGGCGACCCCGGCTGGGCCCGGTGAGCTCCTCGATGGAGAGTCCGAAGTAGGCAGCGGTCTGGGCGATGATCAGGGGCGCGGTGATCTCGGGCTCGCCGCCCTCGGGGATCAGATCCTTCAGCACGATCTCGGCGAGGGTGAGGTCGACCTCCTGCCGGTTGAGGTTGGCGAAGGCGGTGACCCGGATCAGCGCGCCCTCCAGCTCGCGGATGTTGGTCTGGATCTTGGAGGCGATGAACTCCAGCACGTCCGGCGGTGCGGTGAGCCGGTCGATCGCCGCCTTCTTGCGGAGGATCGCGATCCGGGTCTCGAGGTCGGGCGGCTGGACATCGGTGATCAGGCCCCACTCGAACCGGTTGCGGAGCCGGTCCTCCAGCGCCTCGAGGCGTTTGGGCGCGCGGTCGGAGGTCAGCACGATCTGCTTGTTGGCGTTGTGGAGGGTGTTGAAGGTGTGGAAGATCTCCTCCTGGGTCTGGGTCTTCCCCTCCAGGAACTG
>CAZJDU010000084.1:0-15140 GCA_964544855.1 uncultured Nocardioides sp. | reverse complement strand
CGAGCACCACGACCTGGTCGTCGAGCAGCTCCACCACGGCCTGCACGTCGCTGTGCACGTAGGTGATCACCCGGACGCCGAGCTGGTCGGTGATCTCGCGCAGCGGGTCGACGTACGCCGGACGTCCGCCGACCGTGCGCGCCGCCTTCGCCGCGAACGACGCGACCGACTTCGCCCGCCCCGTCACGCTCAGGTAGTTGATGCCCGCGTCGTCGAGGATCGACGTCACCAGCAGCACCGCCTGCTCGGCCGCCGCCGCGAGCTCCGGGTGGCGCTCGGCGTACTCCCGTGCCGCCGCCCCCGGATCGTGCACCACCGGGACCGCCCGCTCCCGCGGCGTCGGCTCGAGGTCGCCCGGCAGCGTGGGCGTGACGATGTAGCCGGTGGCGAAGTCGCCGTACGTCGTCGTCTGCTCGGGCCGTCGCGTCGCATAGCGGGCGACGTAGGCGCACACCACCGCGTCGACCTGGTCCTCGACCACCCGCAGCTCGCTCTTGCGCCGGGCTCCCTCGACCGCGCCGCGCAGCGCCCGCCACTCCGGGCCGTCGACCAGCAACGGCGGATCCGCCGTCGCGAGCCCCTCGAGCAGCCCGAGCAGCACCAGCAGCTCGGCGCGCAGGTGCTCCAGGTCGCGACCGGGCTTCTGCTTGTACTTCAGCGTCCGCCCCAAGCGGAACAGCGCCACCGTCGCCGGGTGCGGATAGACCTCGATCGCGCGGCGCGACCGACCCGAGCGCGGGTTCATGTCGAGCCCGAGCCGGGAGGCGATCCGCGCGCCGCGCGGCTGGTCGGCGAACTCCGGCTTGCCGGTGTTGGACGGATGCGCGCCGGCGTCGAAGCGCGCGAAGTCGGCGTTGAGCGCCGCCTCGGCCGGCCGGTTGCCGGTGGCGTTGGTGACGATCAGCGGCGCGTCGATCGCGACCACGCAGTCGCCGTCGACGTACGGCGCCACGGCCGCGACGATCTCGTCGTCGGTCTGCGCCGCCGACACGTGCACCAGGTGGCCCTCGTCGTCGAGCACGGCCACACCGGTGGGCCTGCGGTCACCCCACGCGAGGTCGAGTCCGACGAAGTGCATGGCCGCAGCCTGCCGCAGTGGTCAGGAATCGAGAAGCACCACGCGGCATGACACTCGTAGCGTCAACGTCACACCGACCACCACAGGAGGAACGACATGACCGAGGCCAGGGGATTCAGCGAGGCCGAGCGCGAGGCCATGAAGGCGCGCGCCGAGGAGCTCAAGGCCGAGCGCGGCGGCAAGAAGAAGGCCGAGGCGGCCCAGGCCTGCCTCGACAAGATCGCCGAGCTGCCCGAGCCGGACAGGACCATCGCCGAGCGGATCCACGCGATCGTGATGACCACGGCGCCGCACCTCGCGCCGCGGACCTGGTACGGGATGCCTGCCTACGCCGACGCCGCGGGCAAGGTGGTGTGCTTCCTCAAGCCGGCGAGCAAGTTCGAGACCCGCTACGCGACGTTCGGCTTCGAGGAGGCCGCCGCCATCGACGACGGCACCATGTTCCCGACGTCGTGGGGCATCACCGACCTCACCGACGACGACGTGGCGCTGCTCGAGGGCCTGGTCAAGCGAGCGACAGACTGACCCGCGTCACCACTCACCGGGGGGTCGCGGGACCACCGGCGCGACGAACCGCTCGACGAGCCGCCGCTCCTCCGCCTGGTCCTCCCCCGGGACCGTGAGCAGCGAGTCGATCACGCGCACGACCCAGTGCGCGGCCTCCGCGTCGTCGCCCAGCCAGGCTGCGACGGAGTCGACGACGACCGGCGCGTGGGAGAGCCCGGCCGAGATGCCCGCGCCGGACTCGTGGAACCAGGCGGCGAGCGCGGGCTCGTCGCGGACGTGGCGCAGCGCCGACAGCACGCCCTCGGTCACCCGGGACGACGTACGACGCTCGTCGAGCGCCGCGACGTCTGCCGCCACCAGCCGACCGACGCGCCGGGCCTCCCGCTCGACGTAGGCCCGCTGCAGCGCGCGGCGGTCCGGGAAGTAGCGGTAGAGCGTCGCGCGCGAGCAGCCGGCCGCCGCGGCCACCGCCGACATCGACCACCCGTCGACGCCGTGCTCGGTCACCAGTCCTGCGGTGGCATCGAGGATCCGCTCGGTGGCCGCCTCGCCGCGGTCCAGCCAGTCGGCGCTCATGCGCGTGCTGCCTTCGGCCCGAGGCTTCGGTGCCTCACGCTCATGCCACGGTCAGCGGCACGGTCAGCGGGCGGCGTACGTACGGCCCGGGTGCCCAGGTGACGGCGTCGACGTCGACGGTGAAGTCGGGGATCCGCGCCAGCAGCTCCTCCAGCGCGATGCGGGCCTGGGTGCGCGCGGCCGCGGCGCCGAGGCAGTGGTGGTGGCCCTGGCTGAAGCTCAGGATCTGGCGGGGCCGGCGGTGGATGTCGAGCTCATCGGCGTCGGTGCCGTACCTGCGCGGGTCGCGGTTGCCGGCGCCGTACAGCAGCAGCACCCGGCGACCGGCGGGGATCGTGGTGTCGTGCAGCGTCACCTCGCGAGTGGTGGTGCGCGCGAGTCCCTGCACCGGTGAGGTCAGCCGCAGCAGCTCCTCGACGGCATCCGGGATCAGCGACGGGTCGGTGGCGAGCTCGGCGCGCTGCTCCGGATGCTCGGCCAGCAGCTGCACCGCACCACCGAGCAGCCCGGTCGTGGTGTCGTTGCCGCCGGTGATCATCGTGAAGACGAAGCCGAGCACCGACACGATGTCGGTGCGCGCGTGCTCGTCGTCGGCCGCGGCGACCAGGTGGGAGACGGTGTCCTCGGCCATCATGCCGCGGGCCTGCTCGGCGCGGCGCCGCTCGACGAGATCGCCGAAGTAGGTGAGGATCTCGGCGGTCGCCGCCTCCGCGCCGTCGACGCCGCCGGAGTCGGCGTTGGCCGCGACGATCGCGTCGGTCCAGCCGTCGAAGCGGCCCCGGTCCTGGGCCGGGACGCCGAGGTAGTGGGCAACCACCAGGCTCGGCATCGGCTTGAAGAGCTCGGCCACGATGTCACCGCCGCCCGCTGCACGGATCCGTTCCACGCGCTCGACGACGAAGGCCCGCACCATCGGCTCGATCTCGCGCACCTGGCGCGGCGTGAAGCCGCGCGCGACCAGCGTGCGGAAGGCCGTGTGCACCGGTGGGTCGGTCATCACGAACGGCGGACGGTCAGCCATGCCCATCCGCTCCAGGGCGTCGTACCGGGTGGTGAGGCCCTGGGCGCTGGAGTAGGTCGCGACGTCAACGGCGGCGGCCAGCACGTCGGCGTGGCGGCTCAGCACGTAGTGGTCGTGCTCCGGGTGCCGCTCCGGCGCGACGTGATGGACCGGGTCGTGGTCGCGGAGGGCGGCGTACGACGCCCACGGCGCGCGCCAGGCCTCGCCGCCCCCGGGGACGTAACGCGGCGGGTGAGACAAATCGACCGACATGTCTCGATCATGAGACATGTCGGTCGATCTGTCCAGCGGGGTCCCTGGGTGGTGTCGAGGCTCGTCACACGACGATCGAGGCCGGGACGCTCCGGCCGGCCACGCGGCTCTCCGCGTCGACGAACCACGCGAGCTGCTCCAGCCGCTCGGTGATGCCGTGCAGCATGTCGGCGGTGGTCGGGTCGGCCCGGTCGATGTCGTCGTGGATCCGCCGGGCGGTGCCGACGACGGCGTACAGCGACGCCGCGATCTTCTCCACGACCTCGGGCACGTCGACCTCGCCGGTCGGGAACGGCGGCAGGCTGGTCTGCGCCGCCACGCGGGCCGCGCTGCCGTCCGGGACGACGTACGTCGCCCGCATCCGCTCGGCGATGTCGTCGGCGAACCCGCGAGCGGCGTCGACGATCTCGTCGAGCTGGAGGTGCAGGTCGCGGAAGTTCGGGCCGACGACGTTCCAGTGGGCCTGCTTGCCCTGGAGGGCGAGGTCGCTGAGGTCGACCAGCAGCTGCTGCAGGTGCTGGGCGAACTGCTCGTCGGCCTGGAAGGCCGGGTGGGCGACGTGCTTCTCGCGGTGCAGGGTGGTCACGGTCATGCACTCCTTCACTGTCGGGGTCTGGTCCGGCTCAGCCACCGAGGGTCGTCCCGGTGGGGCCGTCATCGGTACCGAGTATGACACCTTTTCTTGATTGATTCCAGAAAAGGAAGCCTTGCCTCAGTCGTCGGCGCGCACGATGAAAATGACTGTCGGTGGCGGTCTCTACCGTGGCACTGTGCCGCTGAAGCGGTGCCGATTCGTTCAAGACGCACCAGCCCGGAGACGGCGAGGCTGGGGGGCGACAGTGGCCTACGGGAGGACCGGGATGACCGAGATGATCCGCGCCAGCGGACTCGTGAAGCGATACAAGGAGGTCGAGGCGCTGGCCGGGCTCGACCTCGCCGTGGCCGAGGGACAGGTGCTCGCCCTGCTCGGCCCCAACGGCGCGGGCAAGACGACCGCGGTCCGGTGTCTGACGACACTGCTGCGGCCCGATGCGGGCAGCGCCCACATCGCCGGCGTCGACGTGCTGGCCGACCCCGTGGGCGTCCGGTCCGTGATCGGCCTGTCGGGGCAGTACGCCGCGGTCGACGAGCACCTGACGGCCTACGAGAACCTCGTGATGATCGGCCGGCTCTACCACCTCGGCAAGGAGCGCTCGCAGCGGCGGGCGCAGGAGCTGCTCGAGCGGTTCGACCTCACCGAGTTCGCCCACCGGCCGACCAAGACCTACTCGGGCGGTCAGCGCCGTCGGCTCGACCTGGCCGGCGCGCTGGTGGCCGAGCCGCCGGTGATCGTGCTCGACGAGCCGACCACCGGCCTCGACGTGCGCAGTCGCCAGGCGATGTGGGAGGTGATCCGCGACCTGATCGCGGGCGGCACCACGCTGCTGCTGACCACGCAGTACCTCGAGGAGGCCGACAAGCTCGCCGACGACATCCTCGTGATCGACCACGGCCGTCCCATCGCGCAGGGCTCGGCCGACGAGCTGAAGGCCCGCACCGGTGGCGAGCGGATCGAGGTCGTGCTCGCCGACGCGGAGGACCGCGATGCCGCCTCCCGCGTGCTCGGCGAGATCTCGGGCGGTGAGGTCCGCATCGACGCGGGCGGCCGGGAGCTGACCATCGCGGCCGAGCGCGGGGCGAGCGATCTGCGCCGGGCCCTCGAGGGGTTCGAGCGCGAGACCGTGACGGTGCTCGACGTCGGGCTCCGGCGTCCGACGCTGGACGACGTCTTCCTCGAGCTGACCGGCCACGTCGCCGAGGAAGAGTCCGGCGGTTCCGACGAGATCGAGAAGGAGCTGGCCCGATGACGCAGCTGTCCGAGCCCACGACTCCGGTCGCGCCGACCCGCGGCAACGCGCTCACCCACGCCCTGAGCGACGGCTGGGTCGTCGCCCAGCGCAACCTGATCAAGATCAAGCGGGTGCCCGAGGTGCTCGTCTTCGTGCTGATCAGCCCGATCATGTTCGTGCTGCTCTTCTCATTCGTCTTCGGCGGCGCCATCGACCCCGGCGGCGACGTGGCTTACCGAGAGTTCCTCATTGCGGGAATCTTCGCACAGACCGTTGTCTTCGGTGCGACCTTCACCGGCGCCGGTATCGCCGAAGACATGGAGAAAGGCATCATCGATCGATTCCGTTCGCTTCCGATGTCCCGATCCGCCGTTCTGGTCGGACGTACGACATCCGACGTGATCTACAACGTCCTCTCGCTCTCGATCATGGGCCTCACCGGCCTGCTGGTCGGCTGGCGCATCCGCAACGGACTCCTCGACGCACTGGCGGGGTTTGCCCTGCTGCTGCTGTTCGCGTATGCGATCAGCTGGGTGATGGCATGGGTCGGCCTCATGGTGCCCAGCGTCGAGGTGATCAACAACGCGTCATTCATCGTCATCATGCCACTGACATTCCTGTCCAATGCATTCGTGCCCCTGAAGGACTTCTCGGGCGCGCTGAGAGTCATCGTGGAGTGGAACCCTGTATCGGCGCTCACCGAATCCTCGCGCCAGCTGTTCGGCAACTCCCAAGCCGAGCTCGTGGGGTCGGACGCGTGGTCGATGCAGCACCCGACCACCTACACGCTGATCTGGATCGTCCTGATCCTGGTGAGCTTCGGCCCACTCGCGGTCCGTCGATACAGACTCACGACACGGCAGTGAGATACGGCTTCTGCGATGACCGCTACCGACGACGCGCTGGTGTCTTGCCCCAGCTGGAACAGCCCGACGTGGTGTCGCGGTTTCGTGTCCACTTCGAGATCGTAGACCTTCCATCGCGATAAATGTGCAGTGACGCTGAGAACTGACCGGGGATGCAGTTCTTCTTCCTCGTGAACATGTTGAGGGTCAGTCGGTGCGGCAGGTCCGTCCGGCAAACCCTGAATTCAGGGCGCGAGAAATACACTGTGTGATACCACAAGGTAAGGCAGACTTTCGTCCACCTTCTCCGAGGGCACTCGATCCTGGCAACGCCCCATGTCTCACCGCTACCCCATTTGAGCCACCCTTTCGCGCGATTTTTGGGGCATGTCGAATGCGATTGCAGAGCAAGTCCGTCGGTCGTACCTGAGTCGCTCTCGGGTGTGTCGGCGAGCTGCGTTCGCGGCGCGGTTGATGGTGGTGCCGACCCTTCGATCTGGTGGACATCGACTGCCACGAACGTAGCAACGATCCCGACAACGAACAGTGCGATCAACCGTTGAGCGCCAACGACGTTCTTCACTCCACACCCCCGAGACAACTGGCCCCGAGACCGAGTTCCCGGGGCCAAGAAGACGTATCAGTGACGTCAATGGTCCTGCCGCAGGACTCTTCGAGTCGGACATGCGACGGCACCCGTTTCCGATGCCGTCGACGGCAGCGCCGGACCGGAGACCACAACGGGAACAATCGGACCGGTCGGCCATCGAATGGGGACCGATCACAGGGCAGCGTCCCTTAGACCGCCGCTCCGACCTCGTCGTGGCCGTAGAGATGCACCGGCAGCGCCTCCACGCCGTAGACGGCGGAGAGCTCGCGGAAGTCCAGCTCGGAGACATCGGCGGCCATGGCCAGGTCGGGGAACCGCTCGGCGAGCATCCGCAGTGCGGTCCGCAGCTCCATCCGCGCCAGCTCGGCACCCACGCAGCGGTGCATCCCCCAGCCGAAGGAGAGGTGGCGCACCGGCTCGCGGTCCGGCACGAAGCGGTCCAGGTCCGGCCCGAGCCTCGGGTCACGGTTGGCCTGCATCAGTGAGACCCCGACACAGTCGCCCTCCTTGATCAGCCGGTCGCCGACCTGCACGTCGCGCCGGGCGAACCGCAGGAACGCCAGCTGCACCACGCACAGGTGACGGAGCAGCTCCTCGACCACCCGATCGACCGACGCCGGGTCCGACCGCAGCAGCTCGCCGGCTTCGGGCGTCGTGGTGATCAGGTAGGTGCCGAGGGCCAGCATGCTCGCACTCGTCTCGTAGCCGCCGAGGAAGACGCCGTCGGCCAGCCCACCGAGGGTGAGGTCATCGAGCTCGTCGCCGTACTCGGTCAGCAGCGCGCCGATCAGGCCGTCGCCGGGCCGCTGCCGCTGCTCCCGCACCGCGTTGATCAGGAAGTCCCGGGTGTGGGCCGCCGCACCGAACGCTCCGGCGCCGCCCTCGGAGAGGTCGAAGCGCGCCACGCCGAGCTCGAAGAACCGCTCCCGGTCCTCGACCGGCAGTCCCAGCAGCTCGCAGATCACGTCGAACGGCACCGCGAACGCGAACTCCTCGACCAGGTCGAGATGCGGCCCGGCCGCCGCCATCGCATCCAGTCGCGCCGCCACGACCTCCTCGATCCGCGGCTGCAACCGTGCGAGCCGGCGCATCGTGAACTCCGGGGTGAGATACCTGCGCAGCTGGGTGTGCAGCGGCGGGTCGGTCATCCCGAGCCCGCCGATCTGCTCCTCCGGGCTGCGGCCCTCCTGCGAGACGAACTGGCCCAGGTCGTTGGACCAGGCGTCGCCGTCGGCCAGCACGGCGCGGGCCTCGTCGTAGCCGGTCACCAGCCAGACCCGCTTGCCGAACATCTCGGCCAGCTGCTTCACCGGCTCGTCGGCCTGCACCTGTGCCAGCTCGGGCAGCGGGTCGACGCCGTCCCGCTTCAGCGGCAGCGTGATCGAGTCGGGCAGGTAGCGGAGCTTGCGCAGGTCGATGCCGTCGCGCATCGACCGCGCCAGCACCCACCGCCCGACCCGCTGCGTGACGGGGCGCACGAGCGCACCGAGTGAGAACATGGCGAGATTCCACCAGATCAGACGATCGGAAGCAGCATCCGGCAGCGCGGATCAGGGAGATGTCAGGGTCGTCACCCGCCGTCATCCGGGCGCAACGAGTCGGCCACACGCTGACCACTACGCTGCTGGCCATGATGAAGGCTGCGGTGGACTGGGCACGGTACGACGCTGTGCTGTTCGACCTCGACGGGGTGGTGACACCCACGGCTGAGGTGCACATGCGAGCGTGGGCGACCATGTTCAACCAGTTCCTGAGCGAGCACGACGGCCCGGACGCGCCGTACGCTCCCTACACCGACGCGGACTACTACGCCTTCGTCGACGGCAAACCGCGGTACGACGGCGTCCGGGCGTTCCTCGCCTCGCGCGGCATCACGCTGCCGGAGGGCTCGCCCGCGGACGCCCCGGACACCGAGACCGTCGCCGGACTCGGCAACCGCAAGAACGACGCCTTCGCGGCGGTGCTCAGCACCGAGGGGGTGGCGGCGTACCCCGGCTCACGCCGACTGCTGGACCTGCTGCGCGAGCGCGACATACCGATGGCGATCGTCTCGTCGTCGCGCAACGCCCCCGCCGTCCTCGAGGCGGCGGGACTGACCGGCTACTTCGGTGAGGTGATGCACGGCGGCGTCGCTGCCGAGCGCGGCCTGGCGGGCAAGCCGGCACCGGACACCTTCGTCGCCGCCGCCGCCGACCTCGGCACCGTCCCGGACCGGGCCGTCGTGCTCGAGGACGCGGTGAGCGGCGTCGAGGCCGGCGCCGCCGGCGACTTCGCCCTGGTGATCGGCGTCGACCGTGGCGCCGGCACCGAGACCCTCACCGCCGCCGGCGCCGACCTGGTGGTGGCCGATCTCGAGGAGCTGATCTGATGGCACCCGACGGTCCCTCCCACGTCGCCCCTCCGGTCAAGGACCCGCTGGACCGGTCGCGCTTCCCCGTCGACGAGTGGCGACTCGTCGAGTCCCGCTTCGACTCCCGCGATCTCGGCACCACCGAGTCGCTCTTCAGCGTCGGCAACGGCTACCTCGGCCTGCGCGGCAACAACGAGGAGAGCCGCGACGCCTACGCCGACGGCACCTTCATCAACGGGTTCCACGAGACCTGGCCGATCCTGCACGCCGAGGAGGCCTACGGTTTCGCGCGGGTCGGGCAGACCGTGGTCAACGCCCCCGACCCCAAGGTGATCCGGCTCTACGTCGACGACGAGCCGCTGCACCTGTCGATGGCCGACCTGCTGGAGTACGAGCGCAGCCTCGACTTCCGCGACGGCATCCTGACCCGCGACCTGCTGTGGCGCACGCCGGGCGGCAAGCGGGTCCGCGTCCGGAGCCGCCGGATGGTGCCGCTCAACCAGCGCCACCTCGCCGTGCTGACCTTCGAGGTGACCCTGCTCGACGCCCGCGCGTCGGTCGCCATCTCCTCCCAGCTGCTCAACCGGCAGGACGCCGCCCCCGACGCCGCCGAAGCCTCGTCCACGCCCAAGAACGGCGACCCCCGCAAGGCCGACAAGTTCGACCGGCGCGTGCTGATCCCGCGGATGGACCTCGCCGAGGAGTCCGGCCGGATCGGGCTCGGCTACCAGACCGCCGACAGCGGCATGACGCTCGGCATCGTCGCCGACCACGACCTCGTCACCGACGCCAACTACTCCACCCGGGTGCAGTCCGAGGAGGACATGGCGAAGGTGATCTACCGCGTCGCGGCCGAGCCCGGCGTACCGATCACGCTCACCAAGCTGGTCTCCGTGCACACCGCCGACTCCATCCCGCCGCGCGAGCTGATCGACCGCTGCGAGCGCACCCTCGAGCGCACCCACGAGGAGGGGCTCGAGGTGCAGTTCGCCGAGCAGCGCCGGTGGCTGCAGGACTTCTGGGAGCGCAGCGACGTCGAGATCCCGGGTCACCCGGAGATCCAGCAGGCGGTCCGGTGGAACCTGCTCGCGGTCGCTCAGGCCTCCGCCCGCGCGGAGCGCCAGGGCATCCCGGCGAAGGGGGTGACCGGCTCCGGCTACGCCGGCCACTACTTCTGGGACACCGAGATCTACGTGATGCCGTTCCTGACCTACACGATGCCCTACGCCGCCCGCAACGCCCTGCGGTTCCGCTACTCGCTGCTCGGCTACGCCCGCGAGCGCGCCAAGGAGCTCGCCCAGCGCGGCGCGCTCTTCCCGTGGCGCACCATCAACGGTCACGAGGCGTCGGCGTACTACGCGGCCGGCACCGCGCAGTACCACATCGACGCCGACATCGCCTACGCACTGAGCCAGTACGTCGGGGCCACCGGCGACTACGACTTCGTCGCCCGCGAGGCCGCCGACATCCTGGTCGAGACCGCGCGGCTCTGGGCCGACCTCGGCTTCTGGCGCGACGAGGGGCAGCGCACGTTCCACATCCACGGCGTGACCGGGCCCGACGAGTACACCACCGTGGTCAACGACAACCTCTACACGAACGTGCTCGCGCGCTTCAACCTGCGCCGCGCCGCCCACGCGGTGCAGCAGCTGGAGCGGGAGAACCCCGAGGCCTACCGGCAGCTGGTCCGGCGCACCCACCTCGACCCCGAGGAGGTGCACGAGTGGACCGAGTGCTCCCAGGCGATGTTCATCCCGTACGACGAGCACCTCGGCATCCACCCGCAGGACCGGCACTTCCTGGAGCGGGAGATGTGGGACCTCGGGCACACCCCGATCGAGAACCGGCCGCTGCTGCTGCACTACCACCCGCTGGTGATCTACCGCTTCCAGGTGCTCAAGCAGGCCGACGTCGTCCTGGCGCTCTTCCTCCAGGGCGAGGACTTCACGGCGGAGCAGAAGAAGGCCAACTTCGAGTACTACGACCCGATCACCACCGGCGACTCGACGCTGTCGGCGGTGGTGCAGTCGATCATCGCCTCCGAGGTGGGCTACCAGGACCTCGCCCTGCGCTACTTCCACGCCGCGCTGTACGTCGACCTCGCCGACCGCCACGGCAACACCTCCGACGGGGTGCACGTGGCCTCGACCGGCGGGGTCTGGAGCGCGCTGGTCAACGGGTTCGGCGGGTTCCGCGACCTGGGCTCGGACCGCGGCGACGACCAGTGGCACATCGACCCGCGGCTGCCCGCCAACTGGGACTCGCTGACCTACCGGGTCACGCTGCGCGGCACGCGCCTGCGCGTCACGGTGCGCACCAGGGAGCTCGAGCTCGCGATCGAGGACGGTGCCGGGCCGGTGACGGTGATGGTGCGGGGCGAGCTGGTGCTCGTCGGGCGCAACGAGCCCTGCGTGATCCCGCTGTCGCACCAGGGCCCGCAGCTGCCCGGTGAGCCCGAGCACCCCGCTGGCGTGCAGCGCGCCGACGGCACCGTGATCTCCGCGATCGTGCCCAGCGGCGAGGACAGCACGGAGGCCACCGTCGCCGACTGACCGAGCCGGTGGGGTGCGAGCGCCCACGGTGGTCGAGGTCCGAGCGTGCGAGCCTCGAAACCACCACCCTCGACGTGCCGTATCTCACGGACCACGACCCGGGAATCGTGGCCGTCCCGTGACCCGCAGCGCGGAGACTGACGCCCGTGGTGACCCCGCCCGCCGACGTCACCGCGCCGACGGTGGTGTCCATGGCGCGGCGCTGGGTCATGCTCGGGGCCGCCACGTTCGCCCAGGGGGCCTCGGCGGCGACCGTGCACGGTCCGGCCTTCCTGATCCCGGTGCTCCACGACCGGCTCGGACTCACGCTGGCGCAGGCCGGCCTGCTCGCGTCGGCACCGCTGGCGGGCATGATGCTCGCGCTGCTGGGCTGGGGAGTGGTCGTGGACCGGCGCGGCGAGCGGTTCGCCCTGCTCACCGGGCTCGGCCTGGCCACCGTGGCGTGCGGCGCCGCGGCACTGGCCGGCGGCGTCGTCGCGACCGGCATCGCGCTGCTGGTGGCCGGCATGGGCTCGGCGTCGACCGCCGCCGCCACGGGCCGCACGGTCGTCGGCTGGTTCCCCGCCGGCCGGCGCGGCCTGGCGATGGGCATCCGGCAGATGGCGCAGCCGCTCGGAGTCGGCCTGAGCGCCGCGATCATCGCGGTGGTCGCGGAGCGCCACGGGATCGGTGCCGCACTCTGGGTGCCGACGGCGGCCACGGCGGTCGCCGTACTCCTGGTCGCGCTCCTGGTCCTCGACCCGCCGCGACCGGAGGCGACCACGGAGCGCACCACGAGTCCGTACGGCGTCGACGGCTACCTGTCGCGGGTGCACGCCGCCTCCGTGCTGCTGATCGTGCCGCAGTTCGTGGTGTGGACGTTCGCGCTGACCTGGCTGATCGACGACCTCGGCTGGGCGGCCGGCGTGGCCGGCACCGCGGTGCTGGCGACCCAGCTGCTCGGGGCGACGGCCCGGGTCGGCTCCGGCTGGCTCTCCGACCGGGTCGGCAGCCGGATGCGGCCGATGCGATGGGTCTCCCTCACCGCCGCCGCCACGATGCTCGCCCTCGGTGCGGCGGCCGCGCTGCCCGGCACGATCGCCGCGGCCCTCGCCGTGCTCCTCATGGGCCTGGCCTCCGCGGTCACCGTCGCCGACAACGGACTCGCCTTCACCGCCGTCGCCGAGCGCGCCGGCCCCTACTGGTCGGGACGCGCGCTCGCGATCCAGAACACCGCGCAGCACGTGATGGCCGCGCTGGTGCCGCCGATCGCCGGCCTCGTGATCGCGCTGTGGGGGTACGGCGCCGCCTTCGCGCTCTGCGCCGCGCTGCCGGTCGTGGCCGCCCGGCTGATCCCGGTCGACGAGGAGCGCGTGGTGGCCTGAGCCGCCGGCGACCGGCAGGCCGGGCCGAGGCGCCGGCACTGCTGCGGTCGGTTCCTAGGATGGCGCGATGGCGGCATCGGTGCTCATCCTTCCGAGTCCACTGCTCCCGACCGTTGCCTACGCGCCCCTGAGCGAGGCGCTACGCGGCGCCGGCCTTGCGCCCGTCGTTGCCGACCCGAGCCCCGCGCGGGCCACCGGGCGGAGCGTCGACGCCCTGGTCGAGCAGTGGGTGCAGGACGCCCAGGGATCCGAGCTGCTGGTCGCCCACAGCAACGCAGGACTCACAGCGCCCGTGGTCCGGTCGAGGGCCGGCACCGGTGCTCGCATCGTCTTCCTCGACGCAGCGCTCCTTCCCGAGGCCGGCCGGGCACCACTCGCGCCGGCCCCGCTCCGCGATGGCCTCGCATCTCGCGCCGACGAGCGCGGCATGCTTCCTCCGTGGACCCGCTGGTGGCCGGGAGACACCCTCCGAACGGTCGTCCCCGAGCACCTGGTCGACACGATCGACCGAGCATGCCCGCGCCTGCCACTGGCCTACTTCGACCAGCACGTCGAGGCCCCGCCCGGCTGGACCGGTGCTGCGAACGCCTATCTCTCGTTCGGCGACACCTACGCCGGCCAGCTGCGCTTCGCTGGTGACCATGCCTGGCCGACGGACCGTGTCGACGGCGGGCACCTCCACTTCCTGCACCAACCGGAACTCGTCGCGGACCGCATCGTGGCTCTCGCGCACCTCCTGGGCTGACGGCATCATGGTCGGCCGAAATCCGCTCGCCCGGTGTCGGTGGCGGGAGCGAGAATGATCCGGTGATCGGCATCGGACCCTTCTGGCGACAGCTCTCCACCGAGGGCCGGTGGCTGCTCTCCACGGTCGCCTTCCAGACCCTGGGTCGCGGCCTGACGCTGCCGTTCACGATCATCTACCTGCACGAGGTGCGGGGCTTCTCGCTCGACGTGTCCGGTGCGCTGATGGCCCTGATCGCCGTGGTGGCACTGATCGTGACCGGCCCCAGCGGCGTGCTCACCGACAAGTACGGCGCTCGTGCCGTGCTGCTCGTCGGCATCGGCTGCATGATCGCCGGCAACGTGATGCTCGCCTTCGCCACCACCGAGGTCGTCGCGGCGCTCGCGATCACCCTGATCGGCATCAACTTCGGCGTCGGCTGGCCGGCGATCAACGCGTTGATCGCCTCGGTCGTGACCGGCGCGATGCGCCAGCAGTACTTCGGCATCAACTTCGCGTTGGTCAACCTCGGCATCGGCGTCGGCGGCATCATCGGCGGGCTCTACGTCAACGTGTCCACGCCGTCCACCTTCACTGCGATCTTCCTCGCCGACGCCGTCTCCATGCTGATCCCCGCGGCGCTGCTGCTCGGCCCGCTGCGGCGGGTGCAGACCCGCCCGGACGCCCCGGCGAGCGACGACTCCGCCGCGAGCTACACCGCGATCCTGCGGCAGCCGGCGATGCGGTGGCTGACGGCGCTGACCTTCCTCGGCATCTTCGTCGGCTACGGCCAGTTCGAGTCGGGGCTGCCGACCTTCGCCCGGCAGATCTCCGAGGTCTCGACCAGCACCATCGGCGTCGCGTTCGCCGTCAACACCGGCGTCATCGTGGCGCTGCAGTTCTTCGTGCTGGCACGGATCCGCGGCCACCGCCGCACCCGCGTCATGCTGGTGATGGCCGGCACCTGGGTGGCGTCGTGGGGCGTGCTTGCCGCCACCGGACTGGTCCCGGACAGCCTCGGCGCCGCGATCGGCGTGCTCGCCTTCATGGGCATCTTCGCCTTCGGCGAGACGATGCTGCAGCCGACCGTGCCGGCGATGTGCAACGACCTCGCCAACGACCACAACCGCGGCCGCTACAACGCGATCAACGCCGCGGCCTTCCAGGGCGGCGCGATCGCCGGGCCACTCGCCGCCGGAGTGCTGCTCGAGCGCGGTTGGGGCGCGGCCTACATCGCCGTCATGGTGCTCGGCTGCGTCGGCATCGCGCTGATGGCGCTGGCGCTCGAGCGGCGGGTGCCGGCCTCGGCCAACGGGGTGGCCGACGACGTGCCCGCCGTGCCCTGATCCGCGCGGTCACGCTCCCCGGGGACGGGCGGGCAGGTCGACCCGGATCCGCGTGTCACCGGGCTCACTGGTCAGCGTCACCGATC
>CAZJDU010000083.1:0-15331 GCA_964544855.1 uncultured Nocardioides sp. | reverse complement strand
GCCGCGCAGGAACGCCCAGTCGGTGGCGCCGAGACCGTAGACGCAGTTCTGGCCGGTGCCGACGTGGAGCCGGCCGCCGTCGACGCTCCCGCAGGAGAAGTCGGAGGACGCCTCCTCGAAGTCGTTCTCGTAGAGCGCGGTGCCGTCCGCCGCGGTCACGGTGAGGTCGTCCCAGCTGTTGCGCTCGAAGCCGCCCGTGCGGAAGCCGATCGTCCCCTGCGTGAAGCGGACGTCCTCGATGGTGTCGACGAGCTGGTCGTCGAGATAGGTGCGCACCGTGGCGCCGTCGACCTCGAGGCGCAGGTGGTAGTCGGTGTCACGCTGCAGGTCGACCTCGAGGGGCACCGTCTTCAGCACCGAGTAGCCGCCGTTCACCCGCTGGTGCGGGGCCAGCTCGTTCACGCCGTCGCCGCGGAACTGCCACATCAGGTAGTTGTTCGGGTCCTGGGCGTTGAAGAGGATCGTGGCGTTCTGCGTGGTGATCCGGAAGGTCGTCTCGAGGGTGTAGTCCTGCCAGTCGAGGACGGCGGGCGACCCGAGCCAGATCGGCTCGCTGTCGCCCCAGTCGCCGCCGAGCGCCGTACCGAACCCGGCGACGCGGGACCACGGCGACCGCGTGCCGTCACCGTCCCAGGTGCGCACCCGCCACAGGTAGTGCTCGCCCCGCGCCAGCCGCGGACCGTCGTAGGAGACGTTGCTGCTGGCCGACGACGCCACCTCGCCGGAGTCCCAGGTGAGGTCGTTGCCCGACATCAGGCCGGGGCGGGTCTGCGCGACCTGCACCTGGTAGGCCGTCTGCTCGGCCGCACCGACCTGCCAGCCGAGCAGCGGAGCGTCGACGTCGTCGAGGTCGGCGGGCGCGCTGCGCTGGCCGATGGTGAGTCCCGTGGGCATCGGTTCGCCCGGGGTCGCGGCGGTCGGTGCGGCCACCGCGAGCAGGGTCAGCAACAGGCCGAGAACGCCGGCGCACGCCACGGTGCCGGTGCGGAGTGTGGAGGACATGGGACTCCCGTCGGAATTGAAACGTTGCAAGGATCAACCTAGGGCCACTGTGAAGGCAGTCACAACTCGATGGCCGGAATCGGCCACGGCTCGACCCCGCCCGGACGAACCTGCACGACCCGGTGCGTCGTCGTTGACCGGTGAGGGCAGCGTCCCTAGGTTCGACAGGCGGGCGCCGGTCGGCGCCGGACACATCGATCGAGAGGGAGCGAACGATGCACAAGATCGCATCGTGGGTAGCGATCGTGGTCGGGGTGGTGATGATCGTGGCCGGCGTGGCCACCTGGGTCGTCGTCACCACGACACTGAGCGACCAGAACATCACGACGTCCGAGGACGCCTGCCTGCCGGACCGACAGGTACAGGGCCCGTTCACGGCCTACTGCGAAGCGGGAGCCATCGACAAGCACGTGCTCGAGGCGACCGACGGCAAGACCTACGCCGAGCTCGACCGCGAGGACCCGCTGCGCGAGACCGCGATGACCGGCTCGTTCCTGCAGGCCTCGCTCTTCACCTCGGTGGTGGCCTTCGGCGTGGCCTTCATGGCCGCGGCGCTCGGCGTGCTCTTCCTGCTGCTCGGGCTCGGGATGCTGTCGCTGGGCCGCGCCGCACGTGCACCGGCCGGGTCGACCGAGGTCACCGACCCGACCGACACCTGAGGTCACCTTCTCGGGGCCGTCTCCGGACGACCCGTTCCGGGGCGTGCGGGCAGGACCGCACGCCCGCACGTCCCTGGAACAGGTCGTCTAGGTTCGTCGCGTGACGCAACCCGAGGACCCCTACGGATGGGTCTGGCTGCTCTTCTTCTGCGTCGTCGTGCTGCGTGCCCAGGCGACGTACTGGATCGCGCGTGCCGTCACCACGCAGACCCTGAGCCACACCCGTCCCCGGTCGGGGTGGCGTGCCCGGGTGCACGCATGGCTCGACGGCGACTCCGCTCACCGGGGACTCTCGCAGCTCCGACGGTGGGGCGCTCCCGCTGTCACAATCTCCTTCCTCACCATCGGTGCCCAGACCGCCGTCAACGCCGCGGCCGGGGTGGTGCGGATGCCGTTCCGCCGCTACCTGCTCGCGATGCTGCCCGGCTGTGCCGCCTGGGCAGTGGTCTGGACCACGATCGGCCTGTCGGCCTTCTACGCCGCGATCGGCGCCGGGCTGACCACGTGGTGGGGACTGACCCTGGGGGCCGTGGTTCTCGGTGCCGCCGTGGCCGGCGGGTTCGCCGTACGACGCGCCCGTGCCCGATGACCTGCGCTGGCGTGGTGGGCGATCCGAGCCGGCGGTGTGACTCCGATCGCCCACCATCGCGGGGCACGTGCGGGGTCAGCCGACCGGCACCACCCACACGTCGGCGATCGAGGGGTCGTAGTCGGCGCCGGTGTCCTGGAACCGCATCCGCACCGTGCCGTCCGCGGTCACCGACGAGGGCTCGACCAGGAACTGGTGCGTGATCGTGCCCTGGCCGCCCTCGCTGCGGGTCAGGTCCACACTGTGCGCGACCTCGCCGTCGAGGCTGACGTCGTAGGTCTTGCGCCGGGCACCGTCGAAGGTCTCGACCACCCGCACGACGAAGGCACCGTCACTCGGCACGACCACATCGAACTCGAACCAGCCGCCCGGATAGGACGAGTGGGTGTAGCGGCGGGTGAGCCCCGCCTCGACATTCGTCCCCGAGTGCTCGCTCGCGGCGAGGCCGTGGGCGGACTCCGAGGCGCCGTCACCGAGGTCGACGTGGTCCGTCGACTCCGCTGGGGGCGCCGGCAGCGCGACCATGATCGTGCCGGCCGCCCGCTCCGCCACCGTCGGGCCGGTCGCCACGGTGACGGTCGCCGCTCGCTCGACGATCGTGAGCGGCACCGTGACCGACGCGTCCACGGTCGTCTGCGCACCCGGGTCCAGCTCGTAGTCGACGGGCTCCGGCACGCTCCAGCCATCGGGCAGGTCGAGCGTCAGGGCACCGGTCTGCTCCACATCGGTGCGGTTGGTCAACACGGTGCTGAGCGTCGCCTCCTGACCCGCTCCAACCGGGTCGGGCGAGGCGGTGACGCTCTCGATCGCCACGCCCGGGGCGACCATCAGCTCGGCCGACACCGGGAGGCTCGCAGCGCCGCCCGCCCGCTCGTAGGACACCTCACCGGTCAGGTCGACCGTCGACGCCTCGGCGTCGGCCGGCACCGCAACGTCGTAGGCGTGGGTCGTGCTGCCGCCCGCGGCCACCGCGGCGTCGTGCTCGCCGGCAGGCTCCACCGACCAGCCGTTCGGGCCCGTCAGCGACGAGGCGACACCGCTCAGCGGGCGATCACCGGCGCTCTCGATCGTCACGTCGACGCGGACCACGTCGCCGGGCAGGATCTCCTCCGCCGGCACCTCCACCGAGGCCACGACCCCTGCCAGCTCGACCGACGCCGAGGACAACAGCCGCTCGATCGCCGCCAGCCGACCGCGCAGTGCCTCGGCCTGCTCGGCATCCAGATCACCGCGCACCAGGCCGGCCTCGACCCGACGATCGAGATCGGCGACCGTCGCCAGCGCCCGGTGGACCGCCGTCGCCGTCGTCACGTCGTCGGCGTCACCGAGCCGAGCCTCCCACGCGGCCGTGACCTCGCGGTCCAGCTCGCTCGTCTTGACCTCGAGGTGACGCTGCAGGTTGTGCCCGTGCGGCGCGGCGACGTCGAGACCGTCGACCTGCTCGGCGAACGCGTCGGCCTTCGCACCGGCCGCGCCGATGTCGCCCAGCACCGGGTCGACCACGAACGCGTAGTCACCCGAGCCCACCTCCAGCACCACATCCCCCTCCGCCTTCTCGACGAAGGTCACGTCACCGACCTCACCGATCGGCGCACCCCCCTCGGTGACAGCCCAGCGGTTGGCCGCCGGGATCCGCACCTCGGCGGAGGTGTTCGCCGGCACCGTGACGTCGAGCACCATCGGTCCCGCAGTCGTGTCCCACGCGCTGCGCACGGTCCCGTACGGCGTGTCGTGGCTGAAGTCGACGTGGTCGATCCCCTCGCCGGGCTCGGGGTCGATCAGCACCGCGCGATAGCCGGGCTCGGCGGCCGAGACACCCGCCATCGTGCGATACATCCACTCGCCGACCGCGCCGTACGCATAGTGGTTGAACGAGTTCATGCCCACGTTGTTGAAGGAGCCGTCCGGGTTGATCGAGTTCCAGCGCTCCCAGATCGTGGTCGCGCCCAGTTCGATCTCATATCCCCACGACGGGTAGTCCTCGTTCTGGAGCAGCCGGTAGGCGATGTCCGCGCGTCCCGCGTCGGTGAGGGCCGGCAGCAGCCCGTCGACACCGAGGAAGCCGGTCGAGAGGTGGTGGTCGCGTCGCTCGAGGGTCTCGACGAACCGGTCGATCACCGCGTCCCGGCGGTCGGCCGGCTCGAGGTCGTTGGTCAGCGTGAGGATGTACGACGTCTGGCTGTCGCCCTTCACTGTGCCGTCCGCCGCGATGAACGCGTCCTGGTAGGCCGAGCGGATCGCCCGGTACCGGTCCATCAGCTCCGCAGCCTGCGCGTCCTTGCCGATCGCTGCCGCCATCTGCGCGAGCTCCCGGGTGCTCTTCGCGACGAACGCTGTGTCCAGCACGTCGGCCGGCGTCGGGTCGTCGAGGTTGAGCCAGTCGAGGTAGCCGCCCGCGGACCGGATGTGGTCGGTCGAGTCGGCCTCGAGGAAGTCGACATAGCGACGCATCATCTCGTAGTTCTCGCGGATCACGTCGGTGTCGCCGTACGCCTGCCAGAGCGTCCACGGCACGTGCACGCCGGCGTCCATCCAGCCGGCCGACTCGTAGCCGCCGTCGAAGCGGCCCGGCACGACGGGTGCCACTCCGGGCAGCGACCCGTTGGTCCGCTGCGTGTCGCGCAGGTCCTGCAGCCACTTCGTGAGGAACGACTGCGAGTCCATGTTGTAGACGGCGGTGCGGGCGAAGACGTTGATGTCGCCGGTCCAGCCCATCCGCTCGTCCCGGGCCGGGGTGTCGGTCGGGATCGAGAGGAAGTTGCCGCGCATCCCCCACACGATGTTGCTGTGCAGCTGGTCGACCAGGTCCGAGCTGGTGTCCAGCGCACTGGACAGGTCCCCGTCGGTGCCGACCACCACGCCGACCAGGTCGTCGGCATCCGGCGCCTCGTCCACGCCGGAGATCTCGACGTAGCGGAAGCCGTGGAAGGTGAACGACGGCTCGAACGTCTCCGGCTCGTCAGTGGCGAAGGTGTAGCGGTCGGTCGCCTTCGCGGTGCGCAGGTTGGCCGTGTAGAGGGTGCCGTCGGGGTTGAGCACCTCTCCGTGGCGGATCGTCACCGTCTGCCCCGGCTCCCCCTGCAGCGTCAGCCGGACATGGCCGACCATGTTCTGTCCGAGGTCGTAGAGGTGGACGCCGTCGGTCGGAGACTCGATCCGCTCAGCGGTCTCGAGCTCCTCGGTGACCCGGACGTCGACCGCGGTCTGCGGCTCGAGCACGTCGGTCGGCTCGTTCCGCACCGCCACGGCATCCCAGGACCCCGCGTCGAAGCCGGGCTCGTCCCAGCCCTCGACCTCGGCGGCGACACGCGCGTCGTACGACTCACCATCGAGGAGGTCGGCCTCACGGGTCGGGCCGGCGGTGGTCCGCCAGCTGTCATCGGTGGTCACCACGGTGCTGGTGCCGTCGGCGTACTCCACGACCATCTCGGCGATCACGGACGTATCCGTGCCGTAGACGTCGGTGCCGAACATCGCGACCTTGCCGGTGTACCAGCCCGGCGCCACCTCGGCACCGAGCACGTTCTGCCCCGCGCGGACCTGATCGGTGACGTCGTAGGTCTGGTAGTCGATGCGCTCGTCGTACGCCGTCCAGCCCGGCGCCAGCTCGGCGTCGCCCACCCGCTCGCCGTTGAGGCGCAGCTCGTAGACGCCGCGCGCCGAAGCGGAGATGCGGGCACGTACGACCTCCTTGTCGGCGAGGTCGACCTCCTTGCGCACCAGCGGATTCGCCTCGTCGCGACGCAGCCAGGCCTCGACGTTGCCACGCACCTCGAGTCCGTCGGCCGTGACAGAGCCGCCGGTGAAGGTGCGGTCGCCGTCCGGGAAGTCGGTGTCGATGAGGACGGCACCGTCCGCGTCGGTGACCGTCAGGTCCTGGACCAGCCCACGCTCCTCACCGTTGGTGCGGAACCCGACGATGCCCGGACCACCGAAGGTGGCATCGGATCGCTCATCGAGCACATCGCCGTCGACGGTGGTCGTGATCATGTCGCCCTCGACCGTGATCGCGTAGTCGTGCTCGGCAGCGAAGTCGAAGCCCTGGGGGAAGGGCGTCGGCGACAGCACCGAGTAGCCGCCGTTCTTCACATGGGGCCTGAGCGCGTCACTGGCCTCGCTCAGCTGCCACATGTAGGCGTGCTCGGAGTCCTCGCCGCGGACGTAGACACCGAGCGCCCCGCTGATGTCGGAGGCGGTGAACTCGATCGTGTAGTCGGTCCACTCCTCGCCGATCCCGGTGTCGGCGCCGATCCACTCGGCGGCCCACGGCTCGCTGCCGAGAGCCGTGCCGAAGCGTGACGGCTCGCTCCACTCCGAGGCGATGCCCTGGTCGTCCCAGACCCGGACCGACCAGACGTAGTCCGTCCGCGGCTGCAGCTGCGCCCCGTCGTACCGGACGTCGACCGAGCGCCTCGAGCCGACCTTGCCGCTGTCCCAGACGTCGGGGTCGTCCAGCCGGCTCGCGGACGACGCCACGTGGACCTCGTAGGCCTGCTGCGTGACGCCGCGGCGGTCCGACGAGAGCTGCCACCCGAGCACGGGCGCGTCGAGCCCGAGCCCGAGCGGCTCGACCAGGTGGTTGACCCTCAGGTTCCCGACGTCAGGCGCCGGCGGTGCTGGGGCTCGGTCGGCGGTCGGGCTGGCGGTTGCCGCAGCGGCGGGCAGGATCGCGGCGACGACCGCTCCGGCGACGACGCCGGCGATGTACTGGCGCACAGGTGCTCCTCACGACGAGAACGGGTTCCTGAAACGATTCACGCCAGTGTGGCGGTTGTCACGCCAGGACCGCAACACCGTTGACCGGTTCCGGCCAGGTAGGGGCGGGTCGTCGTACCTGACGGAATCGTTGCTCCCGCCACGAGAATCCAACCGATACGTCAGGTACGACGTCACTCCACGACGAGCACGTGCAGGTGGCGGGGGCCGTGGACGCCCTCGACGCGGTCGAGCTCGATGTCGCTGGTGGCGCTGGGGCCGCTGATCCACGTCAGCGGTCGCGCGGGGTCGAGCAGGCCGACGGCGTCGGGCACGTCGGCGACGACCTGGTCGGCACGGACGATGCACAGGTGCCGGTCGGGCACCAGGGTGAGGGCACGGCGCCCCTGGTCGGGCTCGTGGTCGAGCACGATCGTGCCGGTCTCGGCGATGCCGACCCGGCAGGCGGTCACGACGGCGTCGATCGCGTCGAGCTCGGACGGAGGGAGTCCGTCGTCGACGATCGGGTCGGTGAGGCCGGCGCGGACGTCCGCCGGCAGCCCCGGGGGTACGACGACCCGCGCGCCGGTCGGGAGCATCTCCGCGACCGCTGCTGCGAGCTCTCCCGCCGACACCCGCACGACCTCGGCCCGATAGTCGGCGACCCGCTCGGCGAAGTGGCCGATCAGGTCGTCGGGCACGGCGCCCGACGGGGCGGCCACCGGCTCCGCGTCCGGCTCGACATCGGCCAGGGCGGCCCGCACCCGGCCGAGGATCTCCTCGCGCGCGCTCATGCCTCGTCCTTGTCGTCGAGCCGGCCGTCGGTACGACGCCACCGCTCACGGAAGGACTCCGTCGGAGGCGCCGGCAGGTCGCGAGCGTCGGTCCAGGCAGCGCCGGGACCCGGCAGCCGCGACATCGTACGACGCCCGCCGGGCCCGGTCCGCTTCCGGCCGACCCGGTCGAGCACCCGGCCCGCCAGCCCGGAGAGCTTCTCGAGCCGACCCAGCCGGGCGGCATCGCCGAACGCCCATCCGGCCGACCGCATCGCCATGGCCTCGGGCTTGGGGACGCTGTCGTCGCGGTGCCCGTCCACGACCTGCGAGCGCAGGTCGACGAGCACTTCAGGGATGTCGATGCGCACCGGGCAGGCCTCGAAGCACGCACCGCACAGCGACGAGGCGTAGGGCAGCGAGTCGGTCTGCTCGTCGACCCCGGTGCCCTTGAGCAGCGGGTTGAGGATCGCCCCGATCGGGCCGGGGTAGACCGAGCCGTAGGAGTGACCACCCGTGCGCTCGTAGACCGGGCAGACGTTGAGACAGGCCGAGCAGCGGATGCAGCGCAGCGCCTGCCGGCCGACCTCGTCGGCCAGCGCCCGGGTGCGACCGTTGTCGAGCAGCACCACGTGCACCTCCTGCGGCCCGTCGCCGGGCGTGGCCCCGGTCCAGGTGGAGGTGTAGGGGTTCATCCGCTCACCGGTCGACGAGCGCGGCAGCAGCCGCAGCAGGGGATCGAGCTCGGCCCAGGTGGGCACGACCTTCTCGATGCCCACCACCGAGACCAGCACGTCCGGCAGCGTCAGGCACATCCGGCCGTTGCCCTCGGACTCCACGACCACCAGCGTCCCGGTGTCGGCGACGGCGAAGTTGGCCCCCGACACCGCCATCCGAGCCCGCAGGAACTTCTCACGCAGGTGCTCGCGCGCCGCCTCGGCCAGCACGGCGGGCTCGTCGGTCAGGTCGTCGGGCGCCGGACGTCCCACGTCGGCCATCCGACGCTGGAAGATCTCCCGGATCTCGGCCCGGTTGCGGTGGATCGCCGGCACCAGGATGTGGCTGGGCTGGTCGCCGCCCAGCTGCACGATCAGCTCGGCCAGGTCGGTCTCCCACGCCGCGACCCCCTCGGCCTCCAGCGCCTCGTTGAGACCGATCTCCTGGGTCACCATCGACTTGACCTTGACGACCTCGTCGACCGCGTGCTGCCGCGCCACCCCGGCCACGATCGCGTTGGCCTCCTCGGCGTCGCGGGCCCAGTGCACCGTCGCGCCACGGGCAGTGAGCTGCTCCTCGAGCCGCACCAGCTGCGCGTCCAGGTCGAGCAGCGCCCGCTCCTTCACGGCAGCACCGGCGAGCCGGAGCGCCTCCCAGCCACCCTCGGCGGCCAGCGACTCCTCCACCTCGTCCACCAACCGGGCGCGCTTGCCCCGGATCGTGCCGGTCGCATGCGCCAGGTTGTGCCGCAGCTGGGTGTCGGCCAACGCAGAGCGCGCCGCCTCCGGGAAGGCCGGCATCCCCACGAACGTGCCCGTCATGACACCGCCTCCTCCGTGGCCGCCAGCACCTCGGCCAGATGCATCACCCGCACCCCGGAGCGCTGTCGCGAGAGCATCCCGCCGATGTGCATCAGGCAGGAGTTGTCGCCTGCGACCAGCACCTCCGCGTCGGTCTCCCGCACGTGCCGTGCCTTGTCGGCCCCCATCGCCACCGAGGTGTCGCTGTTCTTCAGCGCGAACGTCCCACCGAAGCCGCAGCACTCCTCGGCCGCGGGCAGCTCGGTCAGCCGCAGCCCCCGCACCGCCTCCAGCAGCCGCCGCGGCCGGTCGCCCACGCCCAGCATCCGCAACGAGTGACACGTCGGGTGATAGGTCACCCGGTGGGGGAAGTAGGCCCCGACGTCGGTCACCCCGAGCACGTCGACCAGGAACTCCGAGAGCTCATAGGTCCGTGGCGAGGTCTCGGCCACCGCCCGCTCGAGCCCGGCGTCGCCGGACCGGCGCGCCACCAGCGCATGCTGGTGACGCGCGGACCCGGCGCAGGAGCCCGACGGGGTCACCACCGCGTCGTACCCCTCGAAGGCCGAGACGAACGCCCGCACCGCCGGCACGGCCTCGTCGAGGTAGCCGGTGTTGACCATCGGCTGCCCGCAGCAGGTCTGTGCCTCCGGGAAGTCGACGTCCACGCCGAGCCGCCGCAGCAGTCGTACGACGGCCGCACCGGTGTCGGGGAACATCGCGTCGTTCACGCAGGTGACCTGCAACGCGACCCGCATGGGGCAGTCCTTCCTCTCGGCCGGCCGCCCGACGACGGCCGGCCCGGTGTGCTTCTCGGTCTATCACGGAGGGGGAGCCGGGTGCGGCTCCCCACGGGGTCACCGGCCCACGCGCGCCTCGACGTACGGCACGACACGCACCGGCCCGACCAGGCCGTACTCCGCGCGGTTCGCGACGCCGTACACGTCCGGCGTGACGGTGCGCAGCCGGTTGAGCAGGGTGCTCGTGACCTCGACCTCGATCACGTTCCGGCCGGGCTGCAGCCGGTGGCCGAGGTCGACCGTCGTGTCGAGCACGTCGCAGGCCGGCAGGGCCTCGCCGTTGACGGTGACCCGGAAGGTGTCGTTCACCTCGCCGAGCTCCAGCAGGGCGCCGTCGACCGGCTCCTTCCAGTCCGCGCCGAGATCCACCACGGTCCGGTAGCGACCCACACCGGAGACGTCCTCGAGCCCGCTGATCTCCGACCACGGCGCCAGGGTGGAGAGCGTCGTGCTCCGCACCGGTCGCACCGTCTCGGTGGCGCTGCCACCCGGCTGCCAGTCCTCGACCTCGAGGTCCCAGCCCGTCAGCTCGAGCGGCTCCCGCACCCGCTGCACGGTGTTGCGCACCGTGGTGCCGTTGGCGAGCGTGGTGACCACCTCCCCGGCCGCGCTGGCGCGGACCAGCAGCCGGCCGCCCTCGCGGATGACGTCGTCGCCGGTCGTCGAGACCGCGCTCTGCCGGTTGCCCGGCTGGGGCGCGGCGAGCGCGACGACGGTCGACTGCCCCGGGTGGAGGTCGATCACGACGCGGACCTGGTCGCCGTCACGCTCGTAGAGCGCGATCGGGGTGACCTTGCCGGTCCAGGCGTCCATCCGGTAGGGGACGGCGTCGGAGCGGGTCGAGGTCAGCCAGATCTCCTGGGTGACCTGGTTGAGCCGCCGGTTCTCGGCGTGCTTGGCGTTGGCGATGTAGTAGAGGTCGGTGTCGCCGACGACGCGGCGGACGTGCTGCACCGTGGAGTCGTCGTGCTCGACGTCGCGCTGCACCCCGAGCTCGAGGAGGAAGTCCCCGACCTTGGTCTTGTCCAGCGCCTGGCGAGTCGTCGGCAGCGCCGCCACCTGGGCCATGACGTCGCGCACCTCGTCGAGGGTGTCGTTCTCACCGAAGCCGATCGGGACGACGTCGGACCAGTCGCGGACGAGCACGATCGGGAGACCCTTCTTGCCGTACGCGAGCACCTTGCGCGCCGTGTCGAGCGCGATCGAGCGCTCCTGGCCACGGAAGAAGTCGTACTCCAGCACCAGCGCCTTGTACGCCGGGCCGTCGGGCGCCAGCACGCCGTCGCGCACCTCGGCCAGCGGCTGGTCGAGCGCCGCGGCGGTGAGGAAGCCGTGCGACCAGCCGAACATCGTGCCGTAGCGCGTGATCCAGGCCGGGCCGATGCCGGTGGACGCCCAGCCCTTGGCCCGCAGGAAGCCGACGTCGTACTTCGGCGTGCCGGTCTGGAGCACCAGCTGGGTGCGGGCGAGGTAGGCCGCGACGTCGGGCATGTGCTGCCACTGCGGCGTCCGCGGGCCCCAGGCGTCGCCGTACCCGATCGCACCGCCGTAGTACGGCGAGAACGCCGCGAAGCCGGGCCAGGTGACCTCCGGGGCGTCAGCGTAGGCGAAGCCGTGCAGCATCGCCTGGTTGACGCCGGCCGCGTAGATGCTGTTGATCGTCTGCAGTGCTCGGTCCCACGGCGTGTTGTAGGCCGCGCCGAAGTAGCAGGCGGCCTCGCAGGACAGCAGGGTGTTGCCGGCCATGTCGCGGCCGCCGGCCATGATCCGGTAGTCGTCGAGGTTCTTGAAGCCGAGCGACTCGGTCTCGGGCACGTCGACGATCCCGGAGTGCTCGAGGGTGTCGGTCTCCAGGCCGTAGGGCTGGATCCGGATCCCCATCCCGAGCGAGCGGGCGAAGTCCTGCAGCGGCAGCAGGTGGTGGTCGCGGTAGAGGTCGGACAGCACCTGGTTGAAGTCGTCGCGCAGGTGACCGGCGTCGACGCCGGCGAACGTGTAGAGGTACTTCTCGTCCTGCTCGATGATCGCGGGCAGGTAGGGGCGGAGGTCGTAGCCCATCCGCTCCTCGAACTCGGCCAGCATCCGCGGCGTCCAGATCGTCGCCTCGGTCTCGATCTCCAGCGAGTCCTCGAAGATCTGGCCGCCGGCCCTGCGCAGCAGGGTGCGCATCTCGCCGTCGAGCACCCGGTTGTTCCAGAGGTCGACCACGGCCTGGATGCCCGCGGCGCTGAAGTGGTCCACGACGTAGGACTTCGGGTTGGTGTGCGGCCCGGCCTCGGGCTCCTGAGCGGAGCCGCGCCGCCAGTAGGAGAGCACGATCCAGTCGCCCTCGGCGGGAGCGGTCCAGGTCAGGGCGCCGTCGGTGACCTGGTCGGTGAGGTCGACGTACGACGTCTCGTCGAGGAAGGTGTCGCGGCTGGTCACCTCGGCCACCCGGAAGGCCTGCACGGCCTCGAGGGTGCGCTGGGTGCTGCCGGAGTGCGCCTCGACCACCGGCTCCGGCACCGGACCGTCGTACGTCGCTCCCGCGGCGACCTCGACGACGCCGTGGGCGAGCTCGGTGCAGGCGGCCTCATCGTCCGGGGTGATCGTGGGGACGGCGGCCGGCCACGAGGGGCCGACGGTGATGTCGATCCGCACGTCTCGCTCGGCGCCCTGCTTCAGTGCGGCCTTGACGCCGTTGCGCCAGGACTCGGTGCCCCAGCCGTGGCGGTCGAGGTCGATCTCGATGTCGCGGGCCCGGAGGCTGTGGGTGACGTCGGCGATCTCGAGGGAGCCGAAGCCGGCGTCGGCGACCTGGTCGACCTCACGCGCCACCTCGGCGGGGTCGACGGCGCCGTGCGGCCACCACCAGCGGAAGCCGGCCGCGGTCGCGGTGCCGGGCGAGCGGAACCGGTTGACGAGCTCGCTCGGGAGGCCCTGTGCCCCCGGCTGCGACGAGCGCTCCGTGCCGGCGACCGCCGAGCCGGGCAGCGCCGCGAAGCCTGCGGCGACCGCGGCGCCGCCGAAGAGCGCTCGGCGACGGATCGCGAGGGACGGGGTCTCGGGGGGATTCATGCTTCCTCCAGTGGTGGGTCGTTCCGCGAGGATTGAAACGTTGCAAAAGAAGGTAACGGGGTGTGAGGGCGGCCACAACGCGGTGGCCGGATCCGGTCAGGGTCCCCGCGGCGCGCGGATGGTGCGGGGAGCGGATCGTCACAAGAGAAATCGTCGGGATCTCGGCCGCAACGCGACCGGTTCTCTTGTGACGATCGTCCAGCCAGCACCCGAGCCAGCGCTCAGATCACGCCACAGCGGACCGCCCTGACCACGGTCTCGATCGTCGACTCCGCGCCGAGTCGCTCGGCCGCGGTGCGGAGCCGTCGTCGGACGGTGCGCTCGGAGACCCCGAGCTTCCGGGCGACCCGGTCGGTGGTGTGTCCGTCGGCCAGCAGTCCCAGCACGGCCACGGTCTCGCTGTCGAGGAGCAGGCCGCGTGGCTCGCACTCCGCTCGGACGTTCCGGGTCGCCTGGCTGCTCATGGCTCACTCCATCGCACGGGCCTCGGCGGCATCCCAGTCCAGACCCCCGTGCGGGTCGTACCGGCGCAGGTCGTACGACGTTCGGAGCAAGGACCGCATCGCGGCCAGATCGGGCAGGTCCGCACCCAGGGTGCGGGCCTGGACGAGCACGTTGCCGAGCGCCGCCGCCTCGGTCGGGCCGGCCAGCACCGGCAGCCCGCAGGCATCGGCCGTGAGCTGGCAGAGCAGCTCGTTCTGCGACCCACCACCCACGACGTGCACCACGTCGAGCTCGCGCCCGGCGAGCTCGGCCGCCGTGCGCACGTGCCGGCGGTAGGCCACCGCAAGACTGTCGAGGATGCAGCGGGTGATCGACGCCGGTGAGTGCGGCACCGGCTCCCCCGCCTCCTGGGCGAGGCCGGCGACACGCTCGGGCATCGGGTCCGCCGCCGTGCTCGGCGTGAGCAGCCGCGGGTCGTTGATGTCGACCACGGTGCGCAACGGCTCCATCCCCGCCGCCGACGCGAGCAGCGAGCCGAGCTCGACGTCCCGCAGGCGGCGATCGGCCCAGGTGCGCAGCGACTCCGAGAGCACCCAGAGCCCCATGACGTTCTTCAGGAAACGGATGGTGCCGTCGACCCCACCCTCGTTGGTGAAGTCGGCCTCCCGGGCCGCCTCGGTCAGCACCGGCTGGTCGAGCTCGAGCCCGACCAGCGACCAGGTGCCCGAGGAGATGTAGGCGAAGTCGCGGCCCTCGGCCGGGACGCCGACCACGGCCGAGGCCGTGTCGTGCGAGCCGACGCCGACGACCGGTACGTCGGCCGCCACCCCCAGCTCCTGCGCCACCTCGGGCAGCAACGGTCCGACCACCTCACCGGCGTCGCGGATCGGCGGCAGGATCCCGGCCGGGATGTCGAGCTTGCCGGCCAGGTCGCGCGCCCAGTCACCGGACCGTACGTCGTACAGCTGGGTGGTGGACGCGTTGGTGCGCTCGGCGCCGATCCGCCCGGTCAGCCAGTAGCTCAGCAGGTCGGGCAGCAGCAGCATGCTCGCCGCGGACTCGAGCGCTGCGCTGCCCTGGGCCGCCACCAGCTGGTAGATCGTGTTGAACGGCAGCTGCTGGATGCCGGTGATGCCGTAGAGCTCGGCGGCGTCGACCTGCCCGAGCACCTTCGACGCCACGCCGTCGGTGCGGCTGTCGCGATGGCTGTGGGGGTTGCCGAGCAGCTGCCCGTCGCGGTCCAGCAGGCCGTAGTCCACCGCCCACGAGTCGATGCCGATGCCATCGAGCGGACCGGTCTGCGCGACCTCACGGATCCCTGCGAGCATCTCGCGGTGGATGCCCAGGATGTCCCAGTAGAGCGACCCCTGGGCACGCACACCGCCGTTGGGGAACCGATGCAGCTCGTTGAGCTCGATCCGGCGCGGCCCGACCCGACCGGCCATCACCCGGCCGCTCGTCGCCCCCAGGTCGACCGCCGCGACCCGGACCGAGGGCTGCGCCACCGTCATCGCAGGAACGCCGCGGCGACCCCGGCGTCGACCGGGACGTGCAGCCCGGTGGTGTGGGTCAGGTCGGGGCTGCAGAGCACGAAGACCGCATTGGCGATGTGGGTCGGCAGCACCTCGCGCTTGAGCAGGGTGCGCTGGGCGTAGAACTTGCCCAGCTCCTCCTCCTTGACGCCGTAGACCTCCGCGCGCTTGGCGCCCCAGCCGCCCGCGAAGATGCCGGACCCCTGGACCACGCCGTCGGGGTTGATGCCGTTGACCTTGACGCCGTGCTCGCCGAGCTCGGC
>CAZJDU010000082.1:0-15861 GCA_964544855.1 uncultured Nocardioides sp. | reverse complement strand
CGGCTTCGGCATGAAGGTGACCGACTTGCCGGCCTGCCAGGCGGTGTTCTTGATGATGTACTTGAACTTCATCACGTCGTCCGCGGCCTTGAGCAGCGTGTCGAACTTGTAGTTGATCTCCGCCTGGCCCGCGGTGCCGACCTCGTGGTGGGCGCGCTCGACGGTGAGGCCCGAGGACTCGAGGTTCTTCACCATCTGGTCGCGCAGGTCGCTGTAGTGGTCGTACGGCGCCACCGGGAAGTAGCCGCCCTTGAAGCGGGTCTTGTAGCCCAGGTTGTCGCCCTCGGCGCCGGTGTTCCACCAGCCCTCGACCGAGTCGATGTGGTAGTAGGACTCGTTGGGCGCGGTGTTGTAGCGGACCGAGTCGAAGATGTAGAACTCCGCCTCCGGGGCGAAGAACGCGGTGTCCGCGATGCCGGTGGTGTCGAGGTAGGCCAGCGCCTTGCGCGCGATGTTGCGCGGGTCGCGGGAGTAGGCCTCGCCGGTGATCGGGTCGTGGATGAAGAAGTTGATGACCAGGGTCTTCGCCGTACGGAACGGGTCGATGAAGGCCGTGGTCGGGTCCGGGAAGAGGGCCATGTCGGACTCGTTGATGGCCTGGAAGCCACGGATCGAGGACCCATCGAAGGCAAGGCCGGTCTCGAAGACGTCCTGGTCGAAGGACGACACGGGGACGGTGAAGTGCTGCATGATGCCAGGCAGGTCGCAGAAACGGATGTCGACGAACTCGACACCCTCGTCCGAGACATACTTGAGCAGCTCTTCGCTGTTGCTGAACATTCGTTCCTCCTCGGCTGGCTAGCGCGCCAGCCAGCTGTCAGGGATCCGGCTGCGGGATCGAGGGTCGTGGCCGAATCGTACCCGCGCATCGTTGCGCCCGGCCCACGTGCTCGAACCTAGGAACAGCCAGTTTCCCGACCGTCAAGGATTTGTTTCGTGCGTGTAACAGGTTTGCTGGCGAGGTGGTTTCGAGGCTCAGTCGCCGTACTGCTCCGTCATCAGCGTGCGGAAGGTGTCCCGGGTGACCGTGGCCGTCCCGGCGAGCATGTCGTGCAGCCCGCGGCCGTCGGAGCGGAAGACGAGCGGCGGGATCACCAGCACGATCGCCACCTGACGGGCGAGGATGCGCAGCGGGTTGATGAAGTGGAGCCGGCCGTCGGCAGGCACGACCCGGAGCTTGGTGAGGAGCTTGCCGAAGGAACCGCCCACCAACCAGGTCAGCAGCGCCGACTCCGCGACGTAGACCAGCAGGGTGTAGACCTGCACCGGCGAGCCGGGCTCGCTGTAGGTCTCCAGGCCGACGAAGGCGATCACGACCAGCGTGCTGGCGATCCAGTCGATGAACAGCGCCAGGATGCGCCGTCCCCAGCTCGCGGTCTCGAGGACCGCGCCGGTCTCAGCGGCCACGGAGGTTCTGCCGCATGCCCCTGAGGTTGGTGGGCATCGGGCCGTGCGGCATCGGGACCTTCGGCCGCTGCGCGTCCAGCGCGCGGAGCCGGGAGAGGATGTCGGTCATCTCGGCGGGCTTGACCTGGCGGCCGAGCTTGCGCAGATGGGTCACCAGCTTCGGCAGCGGGACCTGACCCTCGCCGTCGCCGACGACGATCTCGTGCACGGGGACCTCGGTGACGACCCGCTCGTGCTTGCGGCGCTCGCCGGCCATCAGCGGCTTGAGCCGGTTGGGGTTGCCCTCACCGACGAGGATGATGCCCGGAGGGCCGACCACCCGGTGGACCATGTCCTGCTGCTTGTTGAAGGCGACCATCTCCTCGGTGGTCCAGCCCCGCTTGAGCATGGTGAGGGCGCGGGCACCGGCGCCGAGCTGCCCCTCCATCCGCCGGTACGCCGCCTTCTGCGCCCGACGGCTGAACACGATCATCGTCGCCAGCAGCCCGAGCATCAGGCCGCCGATGATCGCCATGACCAGACTGAAGACCCCGCCCGGCGGGATCAGCATGAACACGCCGAATCCCGCGGCGCCGAACACGAGGAACGCGCCGAGCATCCACCACCGAGCGGGCGGATCGACCTGCTTGGTCATCCGGTAGGTCTCGACGATCTGCTGTCGCCGGCTCATCGACGCGGGGTCGGTGGGGTCGGACTTCTGCTTCTTCGGCTTCTTGGCCATCGTGCGGAGCTGCCTGACTCTCTGTTGTTACCTCGCCGTACGACGCGCTCAGGCGCTCGCCTGCTCGTCGCGCGCGTCTCGGGCCTCGACCGCCTGACGGTACAGCCGACCGGCCCGGTAGGACGAACGGACCAGCGGCCCGGACATCACACCGGCCAGCCCGACCTCGAGGGCCTCGTCACGCAGCTCGACGAACTCCTCGGGCTTGACCCATCGCTCGACCGGGTGGTGGCGCGCACTGGGGCGGAGGTACTGGGTGATGGTGAGCAGCTCGCAGCCGGCGTCGTGGAGGTCGCGGATCGCCTCCGAGACCTCCTCGCGGGTCTCGCCCATGCCGAGGATCAGGTTGGACTTGGTGACCAGCCCGAAGTCCCGAGCCTGGGTGAGCACGTCGAGCGAGCGCTCGTAACGGAAGGCCGGGCGGATCCGCTTGAAGATCCGCGGCACGGTCTCCACGTTGTGGGCGAGCACCTCCGGGCGCGACTCGAAGACCTCGCGCAGCAGGTCGGGCTCGCCGTTGAAGTCCGGGATCAGGTTCTCCACCCCGGTGTCCGGGTTGAGCTCGTGGATCTGGCGCACGGTCTCGGCGTAGAGCCACGCGCCCTGGTCGGGCAGGTCGTCGCGGGCGACGCCGGTGATCGTGGAGTAGCGCAGCTCCATGCGCTGCACGCTCTCGGCGACCCGGCGCGGCTCGTCGCGGTCCAGCGGCTGCGGCTTGCCGGTGTCGATCTGGCAGAAGTCGCAGCGACGGGTGCACTGCTCGCCGCCGATGAGGAACGTCGCCTCCCGGTCCTCCCAGCACTCGAAGATGTTGGGACAGCCTGCCTCCTGGCAGACGGTGTGCAGGCCCTCGGACTTCACCAGGTTGTGCAGCTGGCGGTACTCGGGGCCCATCTTCGCCCGGGTCTTGATCCACTCCGGCTTCTTCTCGATCGGGGTCTCGGCGTTGCGGACCTCGAGCCGGAGGAGCTTGCGGCCTTCGGGGGCAGGGGCGGAGGTGCTGGTTTGCGACGAAGTCACGTTCGCCATCCTACGTGCCGAAGGTGCGCGCTCCGATTCGGGAACCGGCCCCCGGCGACACCCGCGGCACGAGCGTCAGGAGGTCGCCGGGGTGACCAGCTCGATGCGCGGCGTACGGCCGGGGTCGGGGCGGGGCTCGTAGTCGGGGGTGGCGTCGTACGGCGCCCACGCGAGCAGGTCGGCGAGGTGTCGTCGTACGGCCGGGATCACCTCGGAGACGGTGACGTCCCGGTCGAGCTCGCGGCTGAGCGAGGTGACGCCGGCGTCGTCGATGCCACACGGGACGAAGCGGTCGTACCACCCGAGGTCGACGTCGCAGTTGAGCGCGAAGCCGTGCATCGTCGTCCCGCGTCGTACCCGGATGCCGAGCGCCGCGATCTTCCGCTCCGGCCCCCGGCCGTCAGCGGGGAGCCACACGCCCGTGCGGCCCGGCACCCGTGCGGTCTCGATGCCGACCTCGCGGCACACCCGGATCACCGCCTCCTCGACCCGACGGACGTAGTCGACGACCTTGACGTGCTCGGGCAGCCGCACGATCGGATAGCCCACGAGCTGCCCGGGGCCGTGGAACGTGATGAGCCCACCACGGTCGACCTCGATCACCGGGGCCTCGCCGGGGTCGGCCGGACGATGCTCGGGACGGGTGCGCCGGCCGGCGGTGAAGACCGGGGGGTGCTCGAGCAGCAGGACCGTGTCGTCGGACTCGTCGGCGACCCGCGCGGCGTGCAGCTGACGCTGCAGGTCCCAGGCCGTGCGGTAGTCGACGGCGTCGGCCCCCAGGCCGACCTCGCGGAAAGCCAGGTTGGTCACGGCACGAGCCTACTCGCCGGCGCAGGCGTGCCTGTGGACAGCGGGGTGCGGAGGCGGCGCCGCGGGGGTAGGACGGGGGCATGGCCTCGACGACCTCTCGGACCACGGCCGTCACCACTGTCGCGGTGACCGCCGCCGTGCTGCTCGCCGTGGCGGCGCTGGTGGTCACCGGCGTCGTGCGCGCGTCACCGGACGGCGCGCCGGCGACCCCGACCGCCCCGGTGCCGGCTGCGGCGGCCACGTCCGGCGTGGCGAAGGTGACCGTTCCGGAAGCGGTGCACGCGGTGGCGGTGCTCCGCGAGTGGGATGCGGCACGAGCCGCGGCCTGGGCCGCCGCCGATCCGCGGGCGCTCCGCAGTCTCTACGCGGTCGGCTCGCGTGCGGGCGACCGGGACGTGGCGATGCTGCGGCGCTGGATGCGCCGCGGGGTCCGCGTGGAGGAGATGGGGATGCAGGTCTTCTCACTGCGGCTGCGTGCCCGCGGTGACCGGCGGATGGTGCTGGTCGTCACCGACCGCCTCGCGGGCGCCGTCGCCGTCCGGGACAGCACCGGGGAGCGGTGGGACCTGCCTCGTGACCGGCCCTCCACCCGCCGTCTGGTCCTCCTGCGCCGGTCGGGGACTTGGCTGCTGGACGAGGTCTACGACAGCCCGGTCGCCAGCACCGCACCGACGTCCGGGTCGGCGAAGTCGTAGCCCCACTCGTGGAGCGCGGCGGGCTGGGCGTTGACCGAGCCCAGTACCTCCGGCGCCATCGGCCCCATCGCGACGCGGACGACGGGTGCCGGCACCCGCGCGAAGGCCGGCCGATGCACCGCGTCGGCCAGGGCAGCGGTGAACTCGGCGTTGGTCGGCGTCGTCGGACAGCACAGGTTGACCGGACCGGAGGCGTCGGGATGCTCGGCGAGATGGCTCACCGCGCCGATCCAGTCCCGCAGCGAGATCTGCGGCATGTACTGCTGCCCGTTGCCGATCGGACCGCCCAACCCGGCACGGAAGAGGAGCCGCAGCTGGCCGAGGGGCACGCTGCGCCGATCCATCACCGGTGCGGTGCGCAGCACGCACACCCGGGCGCCGGCAGCCACCGCGGGGTCGGCGGCAGCCTGCCAGTCGCGGGTCACCTCGGTCAGGAACGCGTGGCCCCGGGTGTCCGAGCGCTCGGTGAGCGCGACCGACCCGTGGTCGCCGTACCAGCTGATGCCGTTGCCGGCGAGGAACGCGGGCTTCGTGCCCGGTGCTGCGGCGATCGTCTCGGCCAGCACCCGGGTCGTGGTCACGCGGCTGTGGCGCACCGCGCGGGCCCACCGGTCGGAGTGCGGGTTGCCCACCAGCGGGGAGCCGGCGAGGTTGACCACCACGTCGGCGTGCTGCACCAGCCTGGTGTCGACGTCGCCGCCGTCAGGGTCCCAGGTGGACTCGTCGGGGCCGGAGCCGGAGCGGCGGACCAGCCGGGTCAACCGGTGCCCGCGCCGGCCGAGCTCGTCGCGGAGGTGGGTGCCGAGGAAGCCCGAGCTGCCGGCGATGACCACGTGGAGGCTCATGGGGCCAGCCTGTCATGACGGGGTGGCTGGCCGGCCGACGTGCCGGACCAGCCGCACTCGAGCCGCAGGAGTACGACGCGGGGCCGGCCCCGCTCGACGCGGAACCGGCCCCGGGGCGCGGTGGAGGAGGCTCAGACCTCGAACTGACCGGCCTCGAGCCGCTGCTTGACCTCGGAGAGGAAACGGCCCGCGTCGGCGCCGTCCACCAGGCGGTGGTCGTAGGTCAGCGCGAAGTAGACCATGTGCCGCACGGCGATCGTCTCGCCGAGGTTCGGGTCGTCGATCACGACCGGCCGCTTGACGACGGTCCCGGGCCCGAGGATCGCGACCTGCGGCTGGTTGATGATCGGCGTGTCCCAGAGCGCGCCCACGCTGCCCAGGTTGGTGATCGTGAACGTGCCGCCCGAGAGCTCGTCGGGACCGATCTTGTTGGTCCGCGTGCGCTGGGCGACGTCCGCGATCTTCTTGGCGAGTCCGGCCACCGAGAGGTCGCCGGCGTCCTGCACCACCGGGGTGAGCAGGCCCTTGTCGGTGTCGACGGCGAAGGCGACGTTCTCGTGGTCGTAGTAGGTCACCGTGCCGGCGTCGGAGTCGATCGTGGCGTTGAGCGACGGGTGCCCCTTGAGCGCGTCGATGGCGGCCTTGGCGAAGAAGGGCAGGTAGGACAGCTTGACGCCCTCACGTGCGTGGAACTCGCTCTTCACCTCCTCGCGCAGCCGCGCGACCTTGGTGACGTCGATCTCGACCACCTGGGTCAGCTGGGCGGAGGTCTGCAGGGAATCGACCATCCGCTCGGAGATGATCTTGCGCAGCCGGCTCATCTTCTCGGTCTTGCCGCGCAGCGGCGACGGGGTGACCGGAGGCGCCCCGTTGGTCGTGGCGGCCGGTGCCGCCGCAGGCGCGGCGGCCGGTGCCGGCTTCCGGTTGGCGGCGTCGAGGACGTCCTGCTTGCGGATCCGTCCGCCGACGCCGGAGCCGTCCACGGAGGCGAGGTCCACGCCGTGCTGCGCGGCCAGCTTGCGGACGAGCGGGGTGACGTAGGTCGGCCCGTCGTCGCTCGACGAGGAAGCGGTGGGCGCGGCCGGAGCCGCCTGCGTCGACGCCTGCGGTGCTGGCGCCGGCGCCGGCTGCGACGGGGCTGACGTCTGCTGCGGCGCGGACTGCTGCGACGCCGGGGCCGGCTCGGGAGCCGGGGCCGGTTCGGGGGCTGCGGGGGGCGCCGGCTGGTCGGTCTGCTGCGGCGCGGGCTCGGCCGGTGCCTCCGTGGCGGCCGGAGCCGGTGACCCGGACCCGACCAGGGCCAGCTCCGCGCCCACCTCGACGGTCTCGTCCTCGGCGGCCTTGATCTCCAGCAGCGTGCCGGCGACGGGGGAGGGGATCTCGGTGTCGACCTTGTCGGTGGAGACCTCCAGCAGCGGCTCGTCGACCGCCACGTCGTCGCCGACCTGCTTCAGCCAGCGGGTGATCGTGCCCTCGGTGACGGACTCGCCGAGCGCCGGCAGCGTGACGGGGGTGCTGTCCCCGCCGCCGGACGGTGCTGGGGCGGGCGCGGCCGGCTGCTCGGGCTGCTCGGGCTGCTCCGGCTGGGCGGGCTCCTGCGCAGCGGGCTCCTCGGCCTGCTGCTGCGGGGCCGGCTCCGGCTCGGCGGCGGGCGCGGGCTGTGCCGACCCGCCACCGTCGGTGGCGGTCTCGTCGGCGGCACCGACCAGGGCCAGCACCGCACCGACCTCGACGGTCTCGTCCTCGGATGCCTTGATCTCGACCAGCGTGCCGGCGACGGGGGAGGGGATCTCGGTGTCGACCTTGTCGGTGGAGACCTCCAGCAGCGGCTCGTCGACCGCCACGTCGTCGCCGACCTGCTTCAGCCAGCGGGTGATCGTGCCCTCGGTGACGGATTCGCCGAGTGCCGGGAGGTTGACTTCGGTGGCCATGGATTCCTCGTCTTCGCTTCGTCGGTCGGTAGTGAGTATCGCTGGTCGTCAGCTGTGGGAGTGGAGCGGCTTGCCCGCCAGGGCGAGGAACGCCTCGCCGATCGCCTCGTGCTGGGTCGGGTGGGCATGGACGAGGGGAGCGACGTCCTCGGGATGCGCCTCCCAGCCGTAGATCACCTGGGCCTCACCGATCAGCTCGCCGACCCGGTCACCGACCAGGTGCAGGCCCACGACCGGTCCGTCGACCACGCGGACGAGTTTGACGAACCCCTGGGTGCGCAGGATCTGGCTGCGACCGTTGCCGCCGAGGTCGTAGGTCAACGACGTCACGGCGTCGGCGCCGTACGTCGCCTCCGCCTGCTCCTCGGTCAGGCCCACGGAGGCGACCTCGGGGCGGCTGTAGGTGATCCGCGGGATCCCGGTCTCGTCGATCGGCCGCGGGTCGAGCCCGGCGATCTGCTCGGCGACGAAGATGCCCTGCTGGAACCCACGGTGCGCGAGCTGCAGCCCGGGGGCGATGTCGCCGACGGCCCACACGCCGTCGACGGCCGTGCGGCAGTGGTCGTCGACGGGGACGTAGCCGCGGTCGAGCGCGATCCCCTGCTCCTCATAGCCGAGCCCGTCGGTGCGCGGCGCGCGGCCGACGGCCACCAGCAGCACGTCGGCCGTCAGCGTGTCACCGTCCTCGAGCGTGACCGTCACCTGCTCACCGTCGACGGCGGCTCTGGACACGGCCGCGCCGGTGCGGGCGGCGATGCCACGCTTGCGGAACGCCCGCTGCAGCGCCTTGGAGCTCGCGGCGTCCTCGCCGGCGAGCAGGCGCGGCAGCGCCTCGACCACCGTCACGTCGACACCGAAGCTGCGCCACATGCTCGCGAACTCGCAGCCGATCACGCCGCCGCCGAGCACGATGGCGGACTCCGGCACGCGATCGAGCCGGAGCGCGTCGTCGGAGGTGAGGATCCGGGTGCCGTCCACCTCGATGCCGGGCAGCAGGCGGGGCTCGGACCCGGTGGCCAGCACGACCTGGCGCCCGGTGAGCACCTGCTCGCGGTCGGCCCCGGTGACCGTCACCTCGCGAGGACCGGTCAGCCGGCCGCTGCCCTCGACCACGGTGATGCCGCGGCCCTTGACCAGGCCGGTGAGCCCCTTGAAGAGCCGGCTGACCACACCGTCGGCGTAGGAGCGGACGCCCTTGGCGTCGATGCCCTCCAGCGAGGCGCGGACGCCGTACTGCTCGGCCTCGCGAGCGCCGTCGGCGAGCTCGGCGGCGTGCAGCAGCGCCTTGGTCGGCACACAGCCGACGTGGAGACAGGTGCCGCCGACCTTGTCCTGCTCGACCAGGGTCACGGACATCCCGAGCTGGGCGGCGCGCAGGGCACAAGCGTAACCACCGGAGCCGGCGCCAAGGATGAGTACGTCAACAGGTTCGTCGGACGGGTCAGCCACGGGGCCATCCTGTCACCCGGGCCGAGCCGTCGTGCAAACCGCCGCCGTTACCCACGCGTAGCGGACATCCTCCCGTGGACGGGCACACCAGTTCGGGCATCGGGCACACTAGGGGTATGGGTTGGTGGGACCGGTTCCGTCCGGGTGGTCGGACGAAGATGAGCAGACCGGCGCGCGACGCATCGCGCACCGGGTCGACACGGGTGCGTGCGTCGAGCAGGGTCGACGAGCAGCACCTGCAGGACTTCGTCGAGTCGCGGCGCGGCGTCGAGGGGTTCGTCGAGCCGCGAACCGCCGTCTCCGAGGTCACCCTGCTCCTCGTGGCTCACGACGGCGAGTGGACCCGCCGCAGGGTGCCTGGCGTGAAGTGGGCGCACGAGTTCTGCAACAAGCATCAGGTGCCGTCCTACGACGCCGGGCTGGTCGGCGTACCCCAGCGGATGCGCGACTACAACTCGCGGATGCGCCAGGAGAAGAAGCAGCAGGAGCAGTACCAGCAGTACAAGCCCCGCGAGTCCTGATCGCTACGCTCCCGAAGACTCCGCACGAGGGAGCCCCCGCGCCAGCTCCACCAGCGTCGCGACGCCGTAGCCGGTCGCGCCCCCCGGCCAATGTCCGGCGGCGGCCTTGACGAAGGCCGGGCCCGCGATGTCGACGTGCGCCCAGGGCAGGTCGCCGGTGAAGGTGCGGAGGAACTCCGCCGCGAAGAGACCTCCGCCCCACCGGATCCAGTCGTGCTGGGCGACGTCGGCGATCGTGCTGCTGCGCACCCGGGTGCGGATGGTCTCGTGGATCGGCATCGGCCAGGCGTCCTCGCCGGCGGCCTCCGCCGCGGTGAGGACCTGCTGGACCGTGGCGTCGTCGCCGAGCACGCCGGCGATCCGGTCGCCGAGGGACTGCACCATGTGACCCGTGAGCGTGGCGACGTCCACGATCAGGTCGGGCTCGCGCTCGACGGCCATGCTCAGTGCATCGGCGAGCACCAGCCGGCCTTCGGCGTCGGTGTTCGCGATCTCGACGGTGGTGCCGTCGTACATCGTCAGCACGTCGCCCGGACGCGTGGCGTTGCCGCTGATCATGTTCTCCGCCATCGCGGCGAAGGTGGTCACCTGCACGGGCAGGCCGAGTCGGGCGATCGCGAGCGTGGCCTGGACGACGGCCGCTGCGCCGGCCATGTCGCTCTTCATCGTCGGCATGCTGCCACCGGGCTTGATGCTGAGGCCGCCGGAGTCGAAGGTGATGCCCTTGCCGACCAGCGCCAGGTGTGCCACCGGGGCGGCCGGGCGGTAGGCGATCTCGACCAGGCGTGGCGGGGCGGCGGATCCCTGCCCGACACCGAGGATGCCGCCACAGCCGAGCGCGGCGAGTCGGTCCTCGGTGACGACCTCGACCGACAGCGTGGCCCCCTCGGCCGCGTCGGTCTCCTTCACCGCCGCCGTGACGGCGTCGGCGAAGGCCGGTGGCGTCAGGTCGCCGGGGGGTGTGTTGACCCAGTCGCGCGCGACCGCCACCGCCTCAGCGACCACCCGGCCGTCCTCGAACGCGGCGGTCGTCTCCTGGCGGCGCGCCACCGGACTCAGCACCACGAGCTCGGCGGCCGCACTGTCGCGGGGCCGGGTCCGGTAGTCGGTGAAGGCGTAGCCGCCGAGCATCAGGCCCTCGACCGCGGCGCGCACGAGCTCGGGCGTGTCGCCGGGAAGCGACACCGCGACCGACGCGGCGTTGCTCACGGCCCGCGCTGCGACCCCGGCGGCACGACGTACGTCGGTCGCGTCCGGGTCGGCGCCGAGACCGACCAGCACGAGCAGCGGGGAGGTGATCGTGCCGCCGGTGGGCACGCGGGCCACCTCGCCCGGCTTGCCCGTCAGGTCGAGGGTGGCGAGCAGCGGCGCCAGCCGCCGGCCGTACGCCGCGGCGACGTCCTCACCGCCGGCGGCGAGGCGCGCGGTGCCCTTGCGGCTGGACTCACCGGGGATCACCCCCACCACCACCGCATCCGCGCGGGTCTTGGCGGGGCTGGCGCTGCGCAGGGCGAAGGACGTCACCGCGGCAGGATAGCCCCCGTGGGACGGCGAAACGTCTTCGGTAGATTCGCGGGCATGGTCGACGACTCCACCTCGCTCCACCGTTCCCCATTGCATGATCGGCACGCGGCCCTCGGCGCCAAGTTCGCCGAGTTCGGCGGCTGGTCGATGCCGCTGGAGTACCCGACCGGTGTGGTCAAGGAGCACACCGGGGTCCGGTCCGGGATCGGGGTGTTCGATGTCAGCCACCTCGGCAAGGCGACCGTCGCCGGCCCCGGCGCGGCGGCGTTCGTCAACGCGACGCTGAGCAACGACCTGGGCAGGATCGCGCCGGGGAAGGCGCAGTACACCCTGTGCTGCGACGACGCCACCGGCGGCATCGTCGACGATCTCATCGCCTACTACCGCAGCGACGACGAGGTGCTGGTGATGCCCAACGCCGCCAACGCCGACGCGGTGCTCTCGCGGCTGCGTGCGGCGCTCCCGTCGGGTGTCGAGATCCGCGACCACCACCACGAGCAGGCGGTGTTGGCCGTGCAGGGCGCCGCCTCGGACAAGCTGCTCGGCGCCCTCGGCCTACCCACGGGCCACGAGTACATGAGCTTCGCCGACGCGGACTTCGGTGACTCGTCGGTGGTGGTCTGCCGGAGCGGCTACACCGGCGAGAAGGGGTATGAGCTGATCGTCCCCAGCGAGGCGGCGGGCGCCCTGTGGGACGCACTGCTCGAGGAGGGGGCGGCGTACGACGTGCTGCCGTGCGGGCTCGGTGCGCGCGACACCCTGCGCACCGAGATGGGCTACCCGCTCCACGGCCAGGACATCACGCTCGACACCACGCCCAACGAGGCGCGGCTCGGCTGGGCGGTCGGCTGGAAGAAGCCGGAGTTCTGGGGTCGCGAGGTGCTGCTGGCCGAGAGGGAGTCCGGCCCTCGGCGCCGGTTGGTGGGCGTGGTGGCGACCGGCCGGGGCATCCCGCGACCGCACATGAGCGTCAGTCGCGAGGCCGACGGGCCGATCGGCGAGATCACCTCCGGCACGTTCTCGCCGAGCCTCAAGAAGGGCGTCGGGCTCGCGCTGCTCGCCACGCCGATCGAGGACGGCGAGGAGGTCGCGGTCGACGTCCGCGGTCGTCCGGTGCCCTTCACCGTGACCCGGCCGCCGTTCGTCGACACGTCGGTGCGCGGCGGGTGATCGCGTCATGAACCTGCCCGAGCCTCCTGCTGCCTTCCGTCAGCCCACCCCGGCCGAGCGCCCCTGGTGGTGGCGGCTCGAGGCTGTCGACGGCAGCGAGGTCGACCTGGCCGGCAGCGAGGTCTCCGACCTCGCCGGCGAGCGCTTCTCCAGCCAGTCCGACGCAGAGTCCTGGATCGGCGAGGTGTGGTCGGAGCTGCGTGCGGCGGGTGTTGCTGCGGTGACGCTCGTCGAGCTCGACCGTGAGGTCTACGGTCCGATGTCGCTCGACCCGGGCGTCTGAGCCGCACCCTAGGATCGGTTCCGTGCAGGCCTACCTCGATCTCGTACGACGGATCCTCGACGACGGCACGGACAAGGCCGACCGCACCGGCACCGGCACGCTGAGCGTCTTCGGTCACCAGATGCGCTTCGACCTCGCCGCGGGCTTCCCACTGGTGACGACCAAGAAGGTGCACACCCGCTCGGTCTTCGGGGAGCTGCTGTGGTTCCTGCGAGGCGACACCAACGTGCGCTGGCTGCAGGAGCGCGGCATCACGATCTGGGACGAGTGGGCCGACGAGCACGGCGACCTCGGACCGGTCTACGGCGCCCAGTGGCGATCCTGGCCGGCACCCGACGGCCGCCACATCGACCAGCTCGCCCAGGTCGTGGAGCAGATCCGCACCGACCCCGACAGCCGGCGACACGTCGTCTCGGCGTGGAACCCCGCGGACGTCCCGGAGATGGCCCTCGCGCCGTGCCACACGCTGTTCCAGTTCTACGTCGCCGACGGGCGGCTCAGCTGCCAGCTCTACCAGCGCTCCGCCGACGTCTTCCTCGGCGTGCCGTTCAACATCGCGTCGTACGCGCTGCTGACCCACATGGTCGCCCAGGTGACCGGGCTCGGCGTCGGCGACTTCGTGCACACGATGGGGGACGCGCACCTCTACGCCAACCACCTGGAGCAGGCGCGGCTCCAGCTGACCCGCGAGCCGCGCGAGCTGCCGACGCTGCGGCTCGACCCGTCGGTGACCCGCCTCGACGAGTTCGAGCTCGAGCACATCGCTGTCGAGGGGTACGACCCCCACCCCAGCATCAAGGCGCCGATCGCGGTCTGAGCGTGCGGCGATGACCCCGGGAGGCAGGACGGTGACGATGGTCGCCGCGGTGGCGGAGAACGGCGTGATCGGCCGGTCGGGCGGCATACCCTGGCACCTGCCCGAGGACTTCGCGCACTTCAAGCGCACCACCGTGGGGCACACGCTGATCCTCGGACGCACCACGCACGAGGGCATCGGTCGGCCGCTGCCCGACCGCACCACGATCGTGCTGACCGGCGACCGCGCCTGGACGGCGCCCGGGGTGCTGGTCGCACACAGCGTGCTCGAGGCGTTCGCGCTCGCCGACGACCTGCCCGGCGAGGTGATGGTCGGTGGCGGCGCCGCGGTCTACGGCGCCGCGCTTCCCTACGCCGACGTCCAGATCCTGAGCGAGGTGCACGGGAGCCCGGAGGGCGACACCCGCTATCCGGACTTCGACCGGACCCGCTGGCGGGAGACCGCCCGCGAGCAGCGGGACGGCTTCGACATCGTCCGGCTGGAGCGGGTCCACGCCTGCGGATAGGGCACGCTCTGGCACTGTTGCGGGCATGACGATCGAGCTTCGTGTGTTCACCGAGCCCCAGCAGGGCGCGACGTACGACGACCTCCTCGCGGTGGCCCGCACCGCCGAGGACCTCGGCTTCGGTGCGTTCTTCCGCTCCGACCACTACCTGACGATGGGCGGGCACGGGCTGCCCGGCCCGACCGACGCCTGGACGACGCTCGCCGGGCTGGCGCGCGACACGTCCACGATCCGTCTCGGCACGCTGATGACCAGCGCGACGTTCCGTCACCCCGGTGTGCTCGCGATCCAGGTGGCCCAGGTCGACCAGATGAGCGGTGGACGCGTCGAGCTCGGGTTGGGAGCGGGCTGGTTCTCCCAGGAGCACACGGCGTACGGCATCCCGTTCCCGGAGACCAAGGAGCGCTTCGACCGGTACGCCGAGCAGCTCGAGCTCATCACGGGGCTGTGGGCGACGCCGACGGGGGAGACCTACGACTTCGCCGGGCAGCACTACCGGCTGACCGACTCGCCGGCCCTGCCGAAGCCGGCGCAGGCGAAGCCGCCGGTGCTGATCGGCGGCCTCGGCAAGCAGCGGACCCCCGCGCTGGCCGCCCGCCACGCCGACGAGTTCAACCTGCCGTTCGTGGACGAGACCACGACGGCGGAGCAGTTCGGGCGGGTCCGTGCCGCCTGTGAGGCGATCGACCGCGACCCCGACGACCTGACCTACTCCAACGCGCTCGTGCTGTGCGTCGGGTCCGACGAGGCCGAGATCGCGCGGCGCGCGGCGGCGATCGGTCGTGAGGTCGACGAGCTGCGCACCAACGGGCTCGCCGGTACGCCGGCCGAGGTGGTCGACAAGATCGGACGTTACGGCGAGCTCGGGGCGCAGCGGATCTATCTGCAGACCCTCGACCTGAGCGACCTCGACCACCTGCGGCTGGTGGCCGACGAGGTCCTGCCCAAGGTGTGAGGCGGCGTACGTCGTACCTGACGTTTTCGTTGGCGGGCAGCCCTGCAGGCAACGAGTACGTCAGGTACGACGCCTGCTGCCGACCCGCCACCGGGAGCGATAGCCTTACGCCATGACATCTGCAGCGACAGCCCCCTTCGGAACCGTGCTGACCGCGATGGTCACGCCGTTCAAGGCGGACGGGTCGCTGGACCTGGAGGCGGCGCAACGGGTGGCCACGCACCTGGTCGACCACGGCCACGACGGCCTCGTGGTCTCCGGCACCACCGGCGAGTCGGCCACCACCAGCAAGGAGGAGGACGGCGAGCTGCTCGCCGCGGTCAAGGAGGCGGTCGGCGACCGGGCCCGGCTGGTGGCGGGTGTCGGCACCAACGACACCAACACCTCCACCTGGCTGGCCCAGCAGGCGAGCAAGGTCGGTGCCGACGGCGTGCTGCTCGTGACGCCGTACTACAACAAGCCCGGGCAGCGCGGGATCCTGGAGCACTTCCGGCAGGTGGTCGACGCGGCCGCGCTGCCGGTGATGCTCTACGACATCCCCGGCCGCACGGGCAGCCAGATCTCGATGGCGTCCTACGAGGAGATGACCGGCTGGGAGCCGGTGGTCGCGGTCAAGGACGCGGTCGGCGACCTCGTGCGCGGCGTCCGGATCCGCGAGATGGGCTACGCCGTCTACTCCGGCGACGACGTCTCCAACCTCGCCTGGCTGGCCCACGGCGCCGCCGGCTTCGTGTCCGTGTGCGGCCACGTCGTCGGTGACCGGCTCCGCCAGATGTACGACGAGTACCACCACGGCGACCCCGTGGCCGCACTGGACACCTTCACCGGGATGCTGCCCGCGATCGACGCGATCATGGGCCCCGACAACTACGGCGCCACGACCGCGAAGGCGGCCCTGGAGCTCGTCGGCGTCCTGGACAACCGCCGGGTCCGGTCGCCGCTCGCGGCACTGGACGACGCCGAGGTGGCCTCGCTCCGCGAGGGACTCACCGCCGCCGGCGTGCTGTGACCGACCGCCCGCGCATCCGCACCGATCGAGGAGACTCTTGAGCCACCCCCATCCGGACCTGACCGCACCGCCCGAGCTGCCGAAGGGAGGGCTGCGCGTCATCCCGTTGGGGGGACTCGGCGAGGTCGGTCGCAACATGACCGTCTTCGAGTACGACGGCCGCCTGCTGGTCGTCGATTGCGGGATGCTGTTCCCCGAC
>CAZJDU010000081.1:11507-17417 GCA_964544855.1 uncultured Nocardioides sp. | reverse complement strand
GGACCATCCGCGACTCCGAGGGCAAGCACGAGGACGACTGCTGGGCCGACGACGCGAAGGTCGGGGCCGCCGTGTTCGCCTCCGAGGACGCCAAGGAGGGCCCGCGAGCCTTCGTGGAGAAGCGGAAGCCGGAGTTCAGGGGGCGGTGAGGGGTGGGCAATTCACTGGTTAGCCAGCGAATTGCCCAGTTCGAGAGGGAAGTTTCCCGCGCGAACTGCGCATTTCCCCGTCGGAGCACCCACATCGCGGCGCCATCCGCCGTCCGATGTTCGCACCACGAGCACCACCACGCGCCGCGAGTCGTCCACAGGCAGCATCCGGCGTACACCGTTCCGCCGGGTCGACCCTCCAGGTGCCTCCGACTGACGGTGCTCATCTCGATGCTCGCCGCTCATGGACGCACTACTCCAGTACTCCCAGCTACGTCACTACTTCCTCCGTCGCGAGGCGCTCGACTTCGGCGTCGATGACCGGTCACTCCATGCCGGCGTCAGATCGGGCGCATGGGTGCGAATCCGGCAGGGAGCGTACTGCCACGCGTCGGTGTGGCGTTCGCTCTCCGACGCCGCTCGTCACCTGGCGCGGGCATGGGCCTCCTACGACCTCACGGTCGGCTCGGTCTGTCTCTCGCATGTCTCGGCGCTCGCCGCCTACGGATGCCCGTTGTGGCGGGTCGACCTCGACGGCGTTCACCTCACCCGTCGCGACGACAGCGGCTCCCGGGTCGAGGCCGGCGTCACTCACCACAACGGCAGCGGACTCGCGGACGGCGACCTGACCACGCTCGACGGACGCGGCATCACCACACCGGCGCGCTCCACCATCGACGCGATGACGGTGATGCCGCTGGAGTCGGCAGTCGTCGCGGGCGACTGGATGCTCCACCAGGGTCTCGCCACCCACGACGGACTGTGGCGGGTCAAGCAGCGACTGAACCAGAATCCCCGCACGCGGCGTCTCGAGACCACGGTCCCGTTCCTCGACCCAGCCAGTGAGTCACCGGGCGAGTCCCGCTGCCGGTACCTGTTCTGGTGGATGCACCTGCCATGCCCCAAGCTCCAATGGCCGATCACGGACTCGCGCGGCAACGTCATCGCCGTGGTCGACTTCGCGTGGCCGGCCTACGACGTCTACGGCGAGTTCGACGGCAAGATCAAGTTCGGCCGGCTGCTGCGTCCCGGCCAGTCCGCCGGCGACGCCGTCTTCGAGGAGAAGAGGCGCGAGGACGCCATCCGCCGCCACACCGGCGGCACGATGGTGCGATGGACCTGGTCCGAGATCCACGCCCGGTCCGAGCCGTCACTGCAACTCGCGTCGCTCCTACGCGCCGCTGCCTGACCGGGAAATTGCGCACTCCGCCAGGGGAACTCTCCTCGCGGAGTGCGCAATTCACTGGTTGACCAGTGAATTGCGACCCCTACCCGACCGCCCGCTCACCCTCCCAGTACTGCGCCCGCAGCGCCTTCTTGTCCGGCTTGCCGAGCGGGGTGAGCGGCAGCGCGTCCGTGGCGATCACCTGCTTGGGGGTGTGCACGGAGCCTTTCCGGTCCTTGACCATCTGCTGGATCTCGGTGATGACGGCCTCGCTCAGCTCGCTGCCGTCGCGGGGTACGACGACGGCGGTCACGGCCTCGCCGAACTTCTCGTGCGGGGTGCCGATCACACCGACCTGGGCGACGGCGGGGTGCTCGGCGACGACGTCCTCGACCTCGCGGGGGAAGACGTTGAAGCCTCCGGTGACGATCATGTCCTTGGTGCGGTCGACGATGTACCAGAAGCCGTCGTCGTCCTCGCGCGCCACGTCGCCGGTGCGCATCCAGCCGTCACGGAAGGTCTCGGCGGTGGCGTCGGGCAGCTGCCAGTAGCCGCCGGCGAGCAACGGACCCGCCACACAGATCTCACCCGGCTCGCCCGGGGCGACGGGCTCGTCGTCCTCGCCGAGCAGCGCCGTCCGCAGGAACGCCGAGGGCCGCCCGCAGGAGGTCAACCGCGGCTCGATCGGCCGACCGGCCTCGTCGACGTGGTCGCCCTTCGGGAAGTAGCTGATCACCATCGGCGCCTCGGACTGGCCGTAGTACTGCGCGAAGATCGGACCGAACCGCTCGATCGCCTCCTTCAGCCGCACCGGGTTGATGGCCGAGGCGCCGTAGTAGACGGTCTCCAGCGACGACAGATCCCGCGTGCGCGAGTCCGGGTGGTCGAGCAGGGCGTAGAGCATCGTCGGCACCAGCATCGTCGCGGTGATCCGCTGCTCCTCGATCATCCGCAGCACCTCGGCAGGGTCGAAGCGGTCCATCACGAAGAGGGTGCCGCCCTTGATCACGGTCGGCGCGAAGAACGCGGCGCCGGCGTGCGACAGCGGCGTGCACATCAGGAACCGCGGTGCGTCGGGCCACTCCCACTCCGCCAGCTGGATCTGGGTCATCGTGGTCATCGCCTGCGCGGTGCCGATGACGCCCTTCGGCTTGCCGGTGGTGCCGCCGGTGTAGGTGATCGACACGATGTGGTCCGGCGGCAGCGTCTTCGCGCGCAGCGGCACCGCGTCGTACGTCGCTGCCGCGGCGACCAGGTCGGTGCCGACCTCGGCGAGCGCGTCCGGCACCGGCCCGATCGTGAGCACCTGCTTGAGCCCCGGGCACTGGTCGAGCAGCGCGAGCGCCCGCTCGGTGAAGTAGGGGTCGATGATGAGCGTGGAGATGCCGGCGTCATTGATGACGTAGGCGTGGTCGTCGGCGGAGCCGAGCGGGTGCAGCGACGTACGACGGTAGCCCTGGCTCTGTCCGGCGCCCAGGATGAAGAGCACCTCGGGGCGGTTGAGCGCCAGCAGAGCGGCACCGGCCTCCTCCGCCGCGCCGAGCGCCTCGAACGCCTGGACGTACTGGCTGATGCGGTCCGAGACCTCCCCGCCGGTCAACGTGATCTCACCGAGATGCATCACCGGACGATCCCGGTGCCGCCGGAGGGCGGCGGTCATCAGGTGGCCGTTGTGGGTGCCGAGGCGCAGGGTGTCGTCCATGCCCGCAGAGTAGAACGTGTTCTATTCTGCGGGCAAGAACCGCCCGCGGTCGGCGTACGACTAGCGTCGAGTGAGGCAGAACATCCGCTGGCCGCGGGGATGTCCCCAGTCACCGATGTAGGTGAAGTCGACGGGCACCCGCGACGCCGCCCACTCCATGTCCGAGCGGTAGTGCCAGTACGGGTTGCGATAGCTGCGGAGCTTCCCGCCCCCGCCGCCGGGTGCGTCGACCGCGGCACCCTCATCCATCTCGAAGAACGTCGCGAAGAAGCGGCCGCCCGGTACGAGGGACGCGGCGACCCGCGCCATGCAGAGGCGCACCTGGCTGAGGTTCAGGTGACTGAACAGCGAGTTGGCGAGCGCCACGTCGAAGGCCTGGCCCAGCTCGGCCACCCGGAACGACCCGTTCACGGCCAGGTTCTCACGGGGCAGCCGCTGGCGCTGCGCCTCGTCGAGCTCGTGCCGGTAGCCGGCCTCGACCAGGTCGGCGCTGTGGTCGATGCCGTAGTACTGGCCGGGCTCCAGGTAGTCGACCAGGTGGCGGCCGGCGCGGAGGCTCCCGCAGGCGACGTCCAGCAGCCGGTGCTCGGGGCGCACCCCTTGCTCGACGAGGAAGTCGAGCTGCTTGCGCCCCATCGTCTCCCATTGCGCTCCGACCAGCTGGCGGTGCCGCCCCTCGGCGATCTGCTCCTGCGTCAGACTCTTGGGCGTCACCTCGTGGCGGGCTAGCTCCGGGTCCTGTACTGCGCTGCTGGCCTGCGGCTCGGGTGTCATGTCCCCCGTCTACCAGGCGGACCGACGGGCCACCCCAGGCCGGACCGTCCACGCGCCGAACTCTGGATGAACGGCTCAGGAATCCAGCTCGACCGGCACGCGCAGCGGCCGGACGCCGCCGAGGCGTCGGTGGTAGCGCACGTGTGCTGCGTAGGCCTCGAGCGCACGCCACAACGTCTCGTGCGCGCGCCACGGAAGCGGCTCGTCACCGTCACGCCAGCTCTCCCCGAAGCTGATCCACACCGCCGTCCACTCCGCGGCGAGGTCCCAGGCGCCGCGCTGCTGCATCACCAGGCGGTGCCGGACCTGGAAGGCCGCGCGCGCACCGTCGACGCAGTTGGGAGCGTTCCGGATCGGCCAGACGCGCAGGTCGAGCTCCATCAGCTCCAGCTCGAGGTCGGCGAGCACGCAGGGGTCCACGAGGACCGTCGCGACATTCTCGTGCGGGGGCCGCCTCATACCCAGCACCGTAGTAGCCGACACCGACCACCGGCGACCCCGCGGTCGAGAGCCTCAGGCGAGCAGCGCGGCCACCTCGCGGATCTCCTCCGTGCTGCGGCAGCTCAACAGCAGGGTGGTCACGCCCGTCTCCTCCCACTGCGCGACGCGCTCCTTCACCTCGCCGGCGGTCCCGATGATGTGCATGTCGTCCACCAGGTCGTCGGGGATGAGGCCGGTGGCTTCGTCCTTCTCGCCGCTGAGGTAGAGCTCCTGGACCCGGTCGGCGAGGTCGGCGTACCCCATCCGCTCGAAGACCTGCTTGTGGAAGTTCTGCTCCTTCGCTCCCATGCCGCCCATGTAGAGCGAGACGACCGGCTTCATGGCGTCGATGACCGCCTGCTTCTCCGCGGCGTCCGCAACGATCTGCAGGTGGCAGGTCGCGGCGATCTCGAAGTCGTCGCGGGTGCGGCGCGCGCCGGGACGGGCGAAGCCCTCGTCGAGCCACGGCTGGTACATCCCGGCCGACTTCGGCGTGTAGAAGATCGGGATCCAGCCGTCGGCGAGCTCGGCGGTCTGGGCGACGTTCTTCGGCCCTTCCGCCCCGAGCCATATCGGTACGTCGGCGCGCAGCGGGTGCACGATCGGCTTCAGCGGCTTGCCGAGCCCGACCGAGCCCTGGCCGGCGTACGGCAGCGGGTAGTGCGGACCCTCGTTGGTGACCGCGCCCTCGCGCGCCAGCACCTGCCGCACGATCGAGACGACCTCGCGAGTGCGGGCGAGCGGCTTGCCGAACGGCGCGCCGTACCAGCCCTCCACCACCTGCGGACCGCTCACGCCCATGCCGAGGATCACCCGGCCGCCACTGAGGTGGTCGAGCGTCAGCACGTGCATCGCGATCGACGTCGGCGAGCGACCGGACATCTGCACGATCGACGTACCGAGACGCATCCGGGACGTCTCGCGCCCCCACCACGCGAGCGGTGTGAAGGCATCGCTCCCCCACGCCTCGGCGGTGAACATCGCATCGAAGCCGGCCTCCTCCGCGGCCGCGACCAGCTCGGCGACACCCTGCGGCGGCTGCGCCCCCCAGTACCCCAGCTGCAGACCCAGTTTCATGAGCATCCTCTCGTCGACATGGTGGTTCCGAGGCTCGCAAGCTCGCACCCCGACCACCGACCGGCGACACGGTAGCGAGTGAACCTTGCTCGTGAATACTAGAACGTGTTTCACTTTCGCTCATGAGCCGCACCCTCCAGGCACCGGTCACGGTGGCCTTCGACTACACCCGTTCCGTCGGACCGGTCCTCGGCCGGTTCTTCACCGGACTCCGCGATCGCCGGCTCGTCGGCGCCCTGCTCGCCGACGGACGGGTGGTGGTCCCGCCGCCGGAGTACGACCCGGTCACGCACCAGCAGGTCACCGACTTCGTCGAGGTCGCCGGCACGGGCACCGTCACGTCCTGGACCTGGGTCAGTGAGCCCGTCGCCGGTCAGCCCCTCGACCGGCCGTTCGCGTTCGCACTCATCACGCTCGACGGCGCGGACGCACCCCTGCTCCACGCCGTCGACGTCTCCTCCCCGGACGAGATCGAGACCGGGATGCGGGTGCGGGTGCGCTGGACCGAGGAGCCGGCCGGTGGGATCACCGACATCGCGTGCTTCGAGCCGGCGGGTCTCGAT
>CAZJDU010000081.1:0-11407 GCA_964544855.1 uncultured Nocardioides sp. | reverse complement strand
AGCCCGTCGCGAGGGACGAGCGACGGGCTGCCCGAGACGCCCGTCACCGGGATCATCACTCCGGTCAGCCTCGACTACTCCTACGCCGCCTCACCCGAGGAGTCGGCGTTCTTCCGCGGTCTCGCCGAGGGACGGATCCTCGCCCAGCGCTGCCCGGCCTGCCAGAAGGTCTACGTGCCGCCACGCAGCGCCTGTCCGGCCGACGGCGTCCCCACGGAGGAGGAGATCGAGCTGGCCCACACCGGCACCGTCACGACGTTCTGCATCGTCAACGTGCCGTTCCTCGGCCAGAAGATCACGCCCCCGTACGTCTCGGCCTACATCCTCCTCGACGGCGCGGACATCGCGCTGCAGCACCTGATCCTCGACATCCCGGCCGAGGAGGTCAGGATGGGCATGCGCGTCGAGGCGGTCTGGAAGCCGCGTGAGGAATGGACCACCTCGGTCGAGAACATCAGCCACTTCGCGCCCACCGGCGAGCCGGACGCGGCGTACGAGACCTACCAGCACCACCTCTGAGGAGCACAGCATGCGTGATGTCGCGGTCGTCGGGTTCGCCCAGCGACAGATGGAGGAGTTCGACGGCTCCCCGACCTGCGTGGAGCTGCTGGTGCCGCTCCTCGCGGAGTGCTACGAGCAGACCGGCTGGAGCCGACAGGACATCGGCTTCTGGTGCTCGGGGTCCTCGGACTACCTCGCCGGGCGCTCGTTCTCGTTCGTCTCGGCGGTGGACTCGATCGGCGTCCTGCCGCCCGTCAACGAGTCGCACGTCGAGATGGACGCCGCGTGGGCACTCTACGAGGCCTGGCTGAAGATCCAGACGGGCGAGGTCGACACCGCGCTGGTGTACGGCTTCGGCAAGTCCTCGGCGGGCGTGCTGCGCCGTACCCTCGCCCTCCAGCTCGACCCCTACACGATGACGCCGCTGTGGCCCGACACCGTCTCGCTGGCCGCGCTGCAGGCGCGGCTCGGCCTCGAGGCGGGGACGTGGGACGAGGCGGCGATGGCCGAGGTCGTCGACCGGTCGCTCACCGACGCCGAGAAGAACGAGTACGCCGTCCGCGCGGGCGGGTCGAGTGTCGCGGACCTGCTCGCGAAGCCGATGTACGCCGACCCGCTGCGCAAGCACGACTGCGCACCGGTGACCGACGGTGCGTCCGCCCTCGTGCTCGCCGCCGGCGACCGGGCACTCGACGCCCGCGAGCGTCCCGCGTGGATCTCCGGGATCGCGCACGTCTCCGACGGCCTGCATCTCGCGACCCGCGACCTGACCCGCTCCGCGTCGGCGGAGCGCGCCGCCGGCGCCGCCGGCGGAGTGGGCGGGGTGCAGATCGCCGAGCTGCACGCACCGTTCAGCCACCAGGAGCTCCTCCTGCGCGACGCGCTCGGGCTGGACGCGGCCGACGTACGGATCAACCCGTCCGGCGGCGCGCTCACCGGCAACCCGATGTTCAGCGCCGGAGCGATCCGGATCGGCGAGGCGGCGCGGCGGGTCTGGGACGGCACTGCGGACAAGGTGCTCGGTCACGCGACCAGCGGCCCGGCCCTGCAGCAGAACCTCGTGTGCGTGATGGAGGGGCGGAACTGATGGGTCTCGACGAGCTCGACCAGCGAACGGAGCAGAACGCATGAGCAAGGTGCCAGCAGCGGTCATCGGGGTCGGCCAGACCCACCACCGCGCCAAGCGCGAGGACGTGTCGATGGCCGGCCTCTGCCGCGAGGCGATGGACCGCGCGCTCGAGGACGCAGGGATGACGCTCGACGAGGTCGACGCGATCGTGGTCGGCAAGGCGCCGGACCTGTTCGAGGGCGTGATGATGCCCGAGCTCTACCTCGCCGAGGCGCTGGGCGCGGCGGGCAAGCCGCTGCTCCGCGTCCACACCGCCGGCTCGGTGGGCGGCTCCACCGCGATCGTCGCCTCCTCGCTGGTGCAGTCCGGCGTCCACCGCAAGGTGCTCACGGTCGCCTTCGAGAAGCAGTCGGAGTCCAACGCGATGTGGGCGCTCTCGGTGCCGGTCCCGTTCGTGATGCCGGTGCACGCCGGCGCGGGCGGCTACTTCGCGCCGCACGTGCGCTCCTACATCCGCCGGTCGGGCGCGCCGACCCACATCGGCGCCATGGTGGCGGCCAAGGACCGTACGAACGCCCTGTTGAACCCCTACGCCCACCTGCAGGAGGAGAAGACCGTCGACACCGTCCTCTCCTCCCAGATGCTGTGGGACCCGATCCGCTACGACGAGACCTGCCCGTCCTCGGACGGCGCGTGTGCGCTGGTGATCGCCGACGAGGACGTCGCCGCAGGATCACCGAACCCGGCGTGGGTGCACGGCACCGTGATGCGCTCGGAGCCGACCAGCGCCGCCGAGCGGGACCAGGTGAACCCGCAGGCCGGCCGCGAGGCCGCGGCGGCGCTGTGGCAGCAGGCCGGGATCACCGACCCGCTCGAGGAGATCGACGCGGCCGAGGTCTACGTGCCGTTCTCGTGGTTCGAGCCGATGTGGATGGAGAACCTCGGCTTCGCGGCCGAGGGCGAGGGCTGGAAGCTCACCGAGTCCGGCGCCACCGCTCGCGACGGCCGGCTGCCGGTGAACTGCTCGGGCGGTGTGCTCTCCTCCAACCCGATCGGCGCCTCCGGGATGCTGCGCTTCGGCGAGGCCGCGCTGCAGGTGCGCGGCGCCGCGGGCGAGCACCAGGTCGACGGCGTACGACGCGCGCTCGGTCACGCCTACGGCGGCGGCTCTCAGTTCTTCGCGATGTGGGTCGTCGGCTCGGAGAAGCCCACCAGCTGAGGCATCGCCACGGTGTGGGTCTCGGGGAGCACCCGGACCCGCACCGTGGTGCCGACCGGGATCCGGCTCCCCGGCTGCCGCGACCGCAGCCGCCGTCCGGACCCGAGCCGCACGTCGTGCAGCGTGTAGGCGCCGTGGTACTCCACCCGCTCGACCGTCGCGTCGCCGGCCGCATCCGGCGTGAGTGCCACCTGGTGCGGTCGGAGCATCACCTCGAGCTCCCCCGCCCCGGTGTCCGTCGACGCGCCGGGCACCGGCCCGACCTCGGTGTCGAGGATGCCACCGGCCCACCAGGCGGGGAGGAAGTCGGCCTCGCCCATGAACGTCGCGACGTAGCGGGTCCGCGGCTCCTCGAAGACGCAGACCGGCGTGTCGACCTGCTCGACCGCGCCCTGGCGCATGACCGCGACCCGGTCCCCCATCATCAGCGCCTCGTCCTGGTCATGGGTGACGACGAGGGCCGCGCTTCCGGAGGCTCGCATCACGTCGAGCGTCTCGGCCCGGACCCGGGCGCGGAGGTTCTCGTCGAGGCTGGAGAACGGCTCGTCGAGCAGCACGGCGGCCGGTTCGGGGGCCAACGCACGGGCCAGTGCCACCCGTTGCTGCTCGCCGCCGGACAGCTGGTGCGGATGGCGACCGGCCAGGTGCTCGAGCCCCACCAGGTCGAGCACCTGCGCGACCCGCCGGTGCCGGTCGGCGCCACGGAGGTGGCGCAGGCCGAACCCGATGTTCGCCGCCACGTCGAGGTGCGGGAAGAGCGCGTGGTCCTGGAAGACCATGCCGACCCTGCGCCGCTCCGGCGGCACGCTCGTGCGGGCGTCCGCGACGACCTCACCAGCAACGGTGACGCGGCCCGCGTCGGGATCCTCCAGACCTGCGACGAGGCGCAGCAGGGTCGACTTGCCGCACCCCGACTCCCCCACCACGGTGACGACCTCACCCGGCGCCACCGACAGGTCGAGTGCGCGGACCGCATGGGTGGCGCCGTAGTGCTTGTCGACGCCGGCCAGGCCCAGCGCGCTGGTGCCGGTCATCGCGCACCCACCGGAGCCGCGAGCTCCGCCGACCGCGACGTGCGCAGCAGCATGGCCACGGGGATCGCGGCCACCGTGACGATGACCAGCGCCGGCAGCGCCGCCTGCTTCCAGAAGTTCTCCGACGCCAGCTGGTAGACCCACACCGAGAGCGTGGAGAAGCCGAACGGGCGGAGCAGCAGCACCAACGGGAGCTCCTTGATCGCGTCGACGAGGACGAGGGTCGCGGCCGCGGCCACGCCCGGACGGATCAACGGCAGGTGGACCCGGCCGAGCACCCGCGTCGGCCCCGCTCCGAGGGTCATCGCGGCCTGCGTGACGCTCGGCGAGATCCGCTGGAAGCTCGCGTCCACGGCCTGGTAGGCCGGCGCGGTGAACCGGATCGCGTGGGCGAAGAGGATGCCGGCCACGGAGCCGGTGACGACGGCGCCGCCGATCGGCTGCGACATCGCGAGGATCCCGATCCCGATCACGGCGCCGGGCACGGCGTAGCCGAAGGTCGTGAGCTGGGCGGCGCCGCGGACGACCGGCCCTGCACCGAGACGCAGCGTGTGCGCCATCGTCAGCGAGATCAGCACGCAGATGGTGGCGGCGATCAGCGCGATGCCGACGCTGTTGGACAGGTAGTCGAGGAACCGGGCGTCCAGCACGTCGAAGCGCTCGTCACCGAACCCCTGGGCCGCCCAGGCGAGCAGCCGGGCGACCGGGAACCCGAAGCCGGCGACCGCGACCACCGCGGCGACGCCGGTGGCCGCTGCGGCCCGCCCGCCGTGCAGCCGGCGACGCGACAGGCCGCGCCCGCGACCGGACCGCTGGTGGAAGCGGGCTCCGCCGCGCAGCAGCCGCTCGAGCGCCAGGACGGCGACCGCGGCGAGCAGCACCAGCACCGCCAGCCAGACGGCGGAGTCCACGTCGTAGCTGCCCTTCCAGGTCAGGTAGACGCCGACCGACAGCGTCTGCACCCCGAAGTACTGCACGGTCGCGAAGTCGGTGAGGGTCTCCATCATGACCAGCGCGAGGCCGGCTGCCACCGACGGGCGTGCCAACGGGAGCATCACGGCCCGGAAGGTGCGACCGCGGCCGGCGCCGAGAGTGCGGGCGGCGTCGTACGCCGCCGGGCCGGTCTCCAGGAACGCGACCCGTGCCATCAGGTAGACGTACGGGTAGAGCGCGAGCGTCATGACCGTGACGGCGCCGAGCATCCCGTCGAGGTCGAGCGTCGCACGGTAGACGAACCCCAGGATGTAGGCCGGCACCGCGAGCGGCAGCACCAGCAGCCAGCTCAGCGTCCGCCGGAACGGGAAGTCGTGCGCGCTCACCAGCCAGGCCAGGCCGACGCCCAGGACCGCGCAGCCCACCGCCGTGCCGACCAGCAGACCGACGGTGCCGATCGTCATCTCGCCGACGCCGTGCGGCAGGTCGGGAGCGCCGCTCGCGACCGCTCGGACGGTGACCGCGACGACCGGGCTGGCGATCACCGCGGCGATCACCAGCACGAGGAGCGACCAGCGGCCGCGCCCGGAGCCGCTCATTCGTATCCGGCCTCCGCGAGCAGGTCGACCGCGTCGGCGTTGAGTGCGCCGTAGGCCTCGGCGTCGATGGGCATCCGCTCGAACGGGCCGAACGACGCGGCGATCGGCTCCGGGTCGACGTCGGGATTGACCGGCAGCTCGTGGTTGGCGTCGACGAACGCGCTCTGGCCGTCCTCGGCGAGCCACTCGAGCAGCGCCTGCGCGTCCGCCTGGTTGTCGCTCGCCTCGACGATGCCCGCCCCGGAGATGTTGGCGTGCGCGCCATCGCCCTCCTGGCTCGCCCAGTAGAGCTCCACGTCGTAGTCGTCGCCGTACTCCTCGAGCTGGCGCGCGAGGTAGTAGTGGTTGGTGATGCCGACGTCGCACCGGCCCTCGTCGATCGCGTCGAGCACCTCGATGTCGTTGCTCATGATCTCGGCGTCGTTGGCCAGCCAGCCGTCGACGATCTCACGGGTCCGCTCCTGGCCGTGGAGGTCGATCATGCTCGCCACGAGCGACTGGGTGTAGGCGGCCTGAGCGGTGCGCAGGCACAGGCGCCCCTGCCACTCCTCGTCCGTGAGGCCGGCGTAGGTGTCAACGGCGTCGAACTCCGCGGGGTCGACGGCGTCGGGGTTGTAGACCACGGTCCGGGCACGCAGCGCGAGGCCGTACCAGCGCCCGTCGGAGTCGCGCAGGTCTGCGGGGACCGCCTCGTCGAGCACGGCCGACTCGGTCGCTGCCAGGACGCCGGACTCCCCGGCGTTCCAGAGCATCCCCGCGTCGACGGTGATGAAGACGTCGGCCGGCGTACCGTCGCCCTCGGCCTTGATCCGCTCCAACAGCTCGGCGTCGTCCCCGTCGAGGAACTCGACGGTGATGCCGGTCTCGTCGGTGAACTCCTCGAACGCAGCCTCGAGGTCGTAGTGCCGCGCGGAGTAGATCTGGAGGTCGGCGTCCTCGCCGCCGATCCCGAGGAAACCGCAGCCGCTGAGAGCCGTTGCCACGGCCACCAGGCCGACCATCAGCGTGGTCACGCGCCGCATGCGCACTTGTTCCTCCGGGGGATCGCAGGGATCTGTATTGGTGAGCCTAACCTGAGGTCCCCGGCGAGCGGTCGCCGGTTCCACGGGTGGTGCACTGCTCCTCTAGGCTCGACGCATGATCGAGCTGCGAACCCCCGCCCAGATCGAGGAGATGCGTCCGGCCGGGCGGTTCATCGCCTCGGTCATCACCGCCGTCGCCGAGAAGGCGGACGTCGGGGTCAACCTGATGGAGCTCGACGAGCTGGCCCACACGATGATCAAGGACGCCGGCGCCGAGTCGTGCTACATCGACTACCACCCGTCGTTCGGGGCATCGCCGTTCGGCAAGGTGCTCTGCACGTCGGTCAACGACGCGGTGCTGCACGGGCTGCCGCACGACTACACGCTGCAGGACGGCGACCTGGTCTCGGTCGACTTCGCCGCGGCCGTCGACGGCTGGGTGGCCGACTCGGCGTTCTCCAAGGTCGTCGGCACGCCCCGCCAGGAGGACCTGTGGCTGATCGATCTCACCCAGCGGGCGCTGGAGGCCGGCATCGAGCAGGCACAGCCGGGCAACCGGATCGGTGACATCTCCCACGCCATCGGCTCGGTGGCTCGCGCTGAGGGGCTCGGCGTCAACCTGCAGTTCGGCGGCCACGGCGTCGGTCGCACCATGCACGGCGACCCGCACATCGCCAACGACGGCAAGGCGGGCAAGGGTCTCAAGCTGCGTCCCGGTCTGGTCATCGCGATCGAGCCGTGGTTCCTGCACACGACCGACGAGATCGTCTTCGACCCCGACGGCTGGACGATCCGCAGCGCCGACGGCTCGCGCGGCGCGCACATGGAGCACACCGTCGCGATCACCGAGGACGGACCGCTGATCCTCACGGCCCGCGACTGATCCACCCACGCCCCCTCCGTCCGGGGGTGTCGTGGCGTGTGACGTGGTGACGGACTTCTCGGGAGGACGCGATGACCACGCTGCACGATCGACTCACCACGCTCGCCGCACGGGCCGAGCAGACCGGCGGTCCGCCGCCGGGGGACCTGTGGGACACCGGTCGGCGACTGCACCGTCGTCGCCGGATCGGCACGATGGCCGTCGTCGGCGTGTGCGGCCTGCTGCTCGCCGGTCTCGGCTGGGTCGACCACCGGGAGCAGCGCGCGGTCGCTCCCGCATCGGGCGAGGCCCCGCTCGCGATGCCCGACCACGTCCACGACGTGAGCAGGTGGCTGCCGGGCACCGACGCTGAGCCGTTCGGCCCGTTGGTCGCGATCAAGCGCGCGGAGCGTGGCGAGTGGTTCGGGTCCCCGCTGGACTGGGTCGGTGTCTCGGCGACGACCGGTGAGTACCGGTTCCTGGATCTTCCGGACGCGGCCGGCGACGGGTACGACGCCACCCTGTCGCCCACCGGGCGATACGTCGCCTACTGGATCGGGGGCGACGTCGCGGAGCCGAGGCCCGGCGAACCCGACCCGGTCGTCGGATTCGCCGTGTACGACCTCGTGCAGGCCGAGGTGCTACTGCGAGAGACGCGCGAGTCCGACGAGGGCCTGATGGTCGACAACCTGTTCTGGCTCGACCGCCACACAGTCCTCGCCCCCACCCTGCGGCAGACCTGGGCGAAGGGCCTCGGCTACGTCGGCACCGACGAGCAGGTGCTCCGTCGTGACATCCGACGTCCACAGTCCGGCCGCTGGCCCGCGCGCGAGGTCGACGCGACGGGTCACGGGTGGGCCGTCGCCTGGAGCCGTCCGACGAGGGCGCGAGCCGCCGACGCCCCGAGAAGGGTGGTGCGCCTCCGGGGCGAGACGAGGGTGCCACCCCTCGCCGACCCGTCCGGCGTCCGCTTCGCCACCCTCCAGACGACCACGGGGCGACCGCGCACCGCCGGGGTGCTGGCGGTGACCGAGGTCCGGCCCGGCGCCGACGTCGCGAGGTTCGCCCGGGTGGCCGGAGGACGGCGGTACGACCACCTGTTCGGCTGGCGCGACGAGCACACCGTGATGGCACGCCGATGGCTGCCCGAGCCCGGCCCTGCGGCCGCCCCGAACATGGGGATGTTCGCGGTCGACATCCGCACCGGCGAGGAGGAGCTCGTCGCCACACTCGACACGGAGGCCTCCTTCGCCGCCGACCTGCTCGACCTGCCCACGGTCGAGCGTCCCGCGCCCCCGACCCCTCTCAACCCCTGGCTGAAGGTCGCCGGCGGCACACTCGTCGTCGCGTCGTGCGGTGGCGCCCTCCTCGTGTGGCGGCGTCGTGTCGGACCGTGAGCACCCCGCGTCGTTCGAGGACTTCGTGATCGCGCGACGCGCCGAGCTGCTGCGGACGGCGTACCTGCTCACCGGGTCGCACCACGACGCCGAGGACCTCGTCCAGGTCGCGCTGCTCAGGGTCGTCCCGACCTGGCACCGCATCGCGGACCACCCCGAGCCCTACGTGCGCAAGGTCCTCGCGCGCGAGAGCATCAACCGGTGGCGGCGCCGGCGGTGGCGGGAGGTCCCGACCGCCGCCGTACCCGACGGGACGGAGTCCGGAGCGCTCGCGCCCACCGGCGAGGAGGAGGACCTGCGGCGCGCGCTCCTCCTGCTGTCCCCGCGACAACGCGCGGTCGTGGTGCTGCGCTACTACGAGGACCTCACCGAGCGGGAGACCGCGGCGCGCCTGGGCATCGGCGTCGGCACCGTGAAGTCGCATGCCCGGGAGGCACTCGGACGGCTGCGGGCACTGGTCCCGGTCGACGACCTGACCTACTCGTGACGGGGCCGATTCCCGCCAGCAACGGCCCACCGTCTGCAGCAGGCTGGTGCCATGGACCTCGACGTACGACCCCTCTCCTCGATGCCGACGCCCACCTCCGGACAGCGATGGCACGACGATGTCGGCGGCGCGCCGCTGCGCTGCTGCCTCCGGGACAGCCGCCCGGGCGAGGAGATCCTGACCGCTCAGGTCTCACCGCCGGGTCCGCAGGGTGCCTATCAGGAGACCGGACCGGTGTTCGTCCATGCCGAGCAGTGTGACGGTCCGGAGCGTCCTGGGTACCCGGAGGACTTCCGAGGACGCACCCAGGTCTTCCGGGCCTACTCCGCTGCCGGTCGGATCGTCGGTGGACGAGTCGTCGCGCCCGATGACGACCAGGAGGCGGTCGCCCGGGAGCTGCTGGCCGGCGACGGCGTCGCCTTCCTCCACAGCCGCAACCTCATCTACGGCTGCTACATGTTCGCGATCCATCCGCACCGACGCAGCACGGCGGATCAGGCGTAGCCGACCTGCAGGTCCTTGATCCCGTTGATCCAGCCGTGCCGGAGCCGTCGCGGCTCCGCCAGCTTGGCGATGTCCGGTGCCAGGTCGGCCAGCGCGTCGAAGATCACCCGGATCTCCTGCCGCGCGAGGTTGGCACCCAGACAGTAGTGCGCGCCGTGCCCGCCGAACGCCACGTGCGGGTTGGGGTCGCGGGTGATGTCGAAGGAGAACGGGTCGTCGAAGACGTCCTCGTCGAAGTTCGCGCTCGCGTAGAACAGGCCGACCCGCTGCCCGCGTCGGACGGACACCTCGCCGACCTCGACGTCCTCCAGCGCCGTCCGCTGGAACACCGTCACCGGTGTCGCCCACCGGACGACCTCGTCGACCATCGTCTCCGGCCGCTCGCGGCACCACCGGGCCCACTGCTCGGGGTGGTCGAGGAAGGCGTTCATGCCGTGGGTGATCGCGTTGCGGGTGGTCTCGTTGCCGGCGACGGTGAGGATGATGACGAAGTAGCCGAACTCGTCGTCGGTGAGCCCCCGGCCGTCCTTGTCGGCCTCGAGCAGCCGGGTCACGATGTCGTCGCGCGGCGCGGCCTTGCGCTCGGCGGCCATGCCCATCGCGTAGCCGAGCACCTCGGCGGCAGCGTCCTCGTTGTCACCGGAGTAGTCCGGGTCCTCGTTGGCCAGCATCTGGTTGGACCAGTGGAAGAGCCGGTGCCGGTCCTCCATCGGCACGCCGAGCAGGTCGGCGATCGCCTGGAGCGGCAGCTCCGCCGCGACGTCCTCGACGAAGTTGCCGCGGCCTCGCTCGAGCGCGTCTCCCACGATCCGGTGCGCCCGCTCGCGCATGATCTCCTCCAGGCGGGCGATCGCTCGGGGGGTGAAGGCACGGGAGACGATGTGGCGCATCGCGGTGTGCTCCGGCGGATCCTGGTTGAGGATCATCACCCGCTGCAGCTCGAGCTGCTCACGCTGCATCCCCTCGGGGAACCGGATGATCGCGCCGTTCTCCGCGGAGGAGAAGCGCTTGCTGTCCTTCGACACCGCCGACACCTCGGCGTGCTTGGACACCGCCCAGTAGCCGCTGCCCGAGTCGGCGGCCATGCCGTCGTACGTCCCCGGACGTTGCTCGATCCAGTGCACGGGCGCCTTGGCCCGGAGCGCCCGGAAGTGCTCGTGCGGCACCGCCGACCAGTTGACGTCGGGGTCGGTGAAGTCGAAGTCCGGGGGCAGTACGTCGGTGGTCACGTCGTCGTGCTCACTCTCTGTGGGGCGGGTCAGCGATAGGCGACCGGCAGTTCCTTCACACCGTTGATCCACCCGCTGCGGAGCTTGACCGGATCGCCCAGCATCCGGATCTGGGGGTCGCGGTCGGCCAGGGCGTCGAAGACGAGCTTGATCTCCAGACGCGCCAGGTTGGCGCCGATGCAGTAGTGCGCACCGTGGCCCCCGAACGCCTGGTGGGGGTTGGGGTCGCGCAGCACGTTGAACGTGAACGGGTCCTCGAAGACGTCCTCGTCGAAGTTGGCACTGGCATAGAGGAGACCGACACGCTCACCCTTCGTCACCGAGACGCCGCCGACCTCGACGTCGTCGAGGGCGGTGCGCTGGAACACCGTGACCGGCGTCGCCCAGCGGACGATCTCGTCCACCGCGGTCTCGGGCCGCTCCTTCTTGTAGAGCTCCCACTGGTCGGGGTGGTCGAGGAAGGCCTTCATGCCGTGGGTGATCGCGTTGCGGGTCGTCTCGTTGCCCGCGACCGCGAGCAGGATGACGAAGAAGCCGAACTCGTCGTCGGT
>CAZJDU010000080.1:3273-17486 GCA_964544855.1 uncultured Nocardioides sp. | reverse complement strand
CCCCGGACCCGGCCAAGGCCGTGACCGACATCAAGGGCGGCAAGATCGAGTTCCGTGTCGACCGGCACGCCAACCTGCACTTCATCATCGGCAAGGCGTCCTTCTCCGAGACCCAGCTCGCGGAGAACTACGCCTCGGCGCTCGACGAGGTGCTGCGGCTCAAGCCGTCCAGCTCCAAGGGCCGCTACGTCAAGAAGGTCACCGTCTCCACGACGATGGGCCCGGGTGTCCAGGTCGACCCCAACCGCACCAAGGACGTCGCGGTCGACGACGAGGCCTGAGGCTCACGCACGACGTACGACGCCCCGGTCACCCGAGTGGTGACCGGGGCGTTCGTCGTTCTCGCCGAGTCGGCTGATCTCTGCACGCAGCGCCCGGTCAGGTCCTGAGCCCGATCAGTGCCCGGACAGCTTCTCCGCTGCTGCCAGGGCGACGCACAGGGCGACGCCGGCCATCGCGGTCCGGACCTCCTCCAGCGTCGGGAAGGTCGGGGCGAGCCGGATGTTGCGGTCGTGGGGGTCGTGGCCGTGGGGGAAGGCCGAGCCTGCGGGGGTGAGGGTGATGCCGGCGTCCTTGGCGAGCCCCACGGCTCGTGACGCGGTGCCGTCGAGCACGTCGAGGTTGACGAAGTAGCCGCCGACCGGATGGCTCCACTCGGCGACCCCCAGGCCGTCGAGCCGCGCCGACAGCGCGTGCTCCACGGCGTCGAACTTCGGCGCGATCAGGTCGCGGTGCCGGCGCATGTGCGCCCGGACGCCGTCGGCATCGCCGAAGAACTCGACGTGACGCAGCTGGTTGACCTTGTCGGGCCCGATCGCGGCGAAGGAGAGCCGCTCGAGCCACCACGCGACGTTGTCCGGCGACGCGGCGAGCGCGCCGACGCCTGCTCCGGCGAAGGTGATCTTCGAGGTCGAGGCGAACATCACCGGCCGGTCGGGGTGGCCCGACACCGCGGCGAGCCCGAGGGCGTCGGCGCTCTTGGTCTCCTCCTCGGTGAGGTGGTGCACGGCGTAGGCGTTGTCCCAGAGGATCCGGAAGTCCGGTGCGGCGGTCGGCATCGCCATCAGCTCGGCGGCCACGGCGGTGCTGCACACCGAGCCGGTCGGGTTGGCATACGTGGGCACCAGCCACATGCCCTTGACCGCCGGGTCGTCGGCGACCAGCCGGCGGACCGCCGCGACATCCGGGCCGTCCTGGCGCATCGGCACCGGCAGCATCTCGATGCCGAGCTCGGCGAGCATGGTGTAGTGGCGGTCGTAGCCGGGCACCGGCGTCACGAACTTCACCACCGGCTCCTCCGACCACGGCCGCGGCGAGCCGGGCCCGCCCTTGAGCAGCATCCAGGTGAGCGTCTGGTACATCATCGTCAGGCTGGAGTTGCCACCGCAGACGACCTGCGCGGCGTCGACCCCGAGCAGGTCGGCGAAGATCGCGCGCAGCTCGGGGAGGCCGGCGAGCCCGCCGTAGTTGCGCACGTCGGTGCCCGAGCCGTCGGTGTGCGAGGTCGGGAGCCGCAGCAGGTCCTCGGAGAGGTCGAGCTGGTCCGGCGCGGGTTTGCCGCGGGTCAGGTCCAGCTGCAACCCGGTGGTCCGGAGCTCGTCGTACTCCTCGCGGAGCGTGGCGAGCTCGGCGGTGAGCTCGGCGGGGGAGCGGTCGGCGTACGGCGTCGATGTCGTCACGGGCTCATCTTCCCAACCCGTGCGACCCCGGCGCCAGCCGGTTGCGCGGCGAGGCGGAGGCCCGCGCATGAGCCGTCGGCACGTCGCGCCGCCACCGTGCCCACCGCGATTTTGCCGTCGTACGCTCGGCGCCGTAGTCTTGCTGATCGCAACCAGAGACCGCCGGTCGTCCGGACTGTCCAACAGTCCAGATCGAAGGTCCCGCCACGGCGGGCGACCAGCGCAGGTGACCTAGAGCAGCACGTTCCTCCACGTCGCGCCCTGAGCCTCCTGCGCTCGGGGCGTTCGTCGTTCGTGGGCCCGGGTGCAGCCGGTGGTCTCGATCCGAATCCGGAAGGAGACCCATGGCGCGGGCAGAGAAGCAGGCCGCCGTTGCGGAGATCGCTGAGGAGTTCAGCGAGTCCGCGGGCGCCGTCCTGACCGACTACCGTGGTCTCACCGTGGCGGAGCTGCAGCAGCTGCGCCGCTCGCTCGGTGAGAACGCCAGCTACGCCGTGGTCAAGAACACGCTGACCAAGATCGCCGCCCGGGAAGCCGGCATCGAGGGTTTCGATGACCTGCTGACCGGCCCGACCGCGATCGCCTTCATCAAGGGCGACGTCGTCGAGGCGGCCAAGGGACTGCGTGACTTTGCCAAGGCCAACCCCGCCCTGATCATCAAGGGCGGTGTGCTGGACGGCGCGCCCCTCGAAGCGGCCGAGATCGCCAAGCTGGCGGACCTCGAGTCCCGTGAGGTGCTGCTGGGCAAGCTGGCGGGCGCGATGCTCGCCTCGCTCACCCAGGCCGCCCAGCTCTTCCAGGCCCCGATCTCCCAGATCGCCCGCGCCGCGGGTGCCCTGGAGTCCAAGGCCCAGGAAGACCCGTCGATCCTCGCAGGTGGTGCGGGTGAGGCTCCGGCCGACGCCGCCGCTGACGAGGGCGCCACCGCCGAGGCCTGAGCCCCGGCATCATCCACCACCTGAAATCCCGGCCCGCCCGACGGGCCACCCGATAGGAAGGAACGCCACCATGGCGAAGCTCACCACCGACGAGCTGCTCGACGCTTTCAAGGAAATGACCCTCATCGAGCTCAGCGAGTTCGTGAAGCAGTTCGAGGAGACCTTCGACGTCACCGCCGCCGCCCCGGTCGCGGTTGCCGCGGCGGGTGCCGCCCCGGCTGCCGGCGGCGAGGCCGGCGGCGAGGAGGCCGCTCAGGACCAGTTCGACGTCATCCTCGAGGGTGCCGGCGACAAGAAGATCAACGTCATCAAGGAGGTTCGCGCGCTGACCTCGCTCGGCCTGAAGGAGGCCAAGGACCTCGTCGAGGGCGCTCCGAAGCCGATCCTCGAGGGCGTCGACAAGGAGGCCGCGGACAAGGCCAAGGAGTCCCTCGAGGGCGCCGGCGCCACCGTCACCCTCAAGTGACCTCGAGGGCGGTCGCCGACCAGGTCGGCTGACCGCTCCGACCCAGCGGTTCGGGGGTCGGCTCTGCTACGGCGGAGCCGACCCCCGGCCGCTTTTTCGCGCCCGGGCACCAGGCCGACGGGCCGAGATCTCCAGCACGGTCGCGCATCGTGGTGGTGCTGCTCGTCCCGTCCGCGGACCGGCCGGTGACCGGCGACACAATGTCGCGTAACTTGCCCCGCACGTCCCGCGTTGTTACTCAGCAGTGACTTCATGGGGCCGACAGAGAGTCACGGGCAACGAGCTCCGACGCGGCCATCGCGCGCCCGGAGCCGATTCGAGGGAGAGACATGGGTGTTGAGATCAAGGTCGACGGGCTGACCAAGTCCTTCGGCAAGGACCTGATCTGGGCCGACGTGAGCCTGACCGTCCCGGCGGGGGAGATCTGCGTGATGCTGGGCCCGTCGGGCACGGGCAAGTCGGTCTTCCTCAAGACGCTGATCGGGCTGTTGAAGCCCGACCGCGGGTCGATCGTGATCGAGGGCACCGACATCGCCTCCTGCTCGGAACGGGAGCTCTACGAGATCCGCAAGCTGTTCGGCGTGCTGTTCCAGGACGGCGCGATGTTCGGCTCGATGAACCTCTACGACAACGTCGCCTTCCCGCTGCGCGAGCACACCAAGAAGGGCGAGTCCGAGATCCGCGACATCGTCATGGAGAAGATGGACCTGGTCGGTCTGCTCGGCGCCGAGGACAAGCTCCCGGGTGAGATCTCCGGCGGGATGCGCAAGCGGGCCGGGTTGGCGAGAGCGCTGGTGCTCGAGCCGGAGATCGTGCTCTTCGACGAGCCCGACTCCGGTCTGGACCCGGTGCGGACCTCGTTCCTCAACCAGCTGATCGTCGACCTGAACGCCCAGATCGACGCCACCTTCCTGATCGTGACCCACGACATCAACACCGCGCGCACGGTGCCCGACAACATCGGCCTGCTCTACCACAAGCACCTCGCGATGTTCGGTCACCGCGAGATGCTGCTGAGCTCGGACGAGCCGGTCGTGCGCCAGTTCCTCAACGCCCAGAAGATCGGCCCGATCGGCATGTCGGAGGAGAAGGACGCCGACGAGCTCGCGGCCGAGGGCGACCAGGAGATGCCGGCGCTGCCGCCGATCGCGCTCCAGCTCGAGCCGTCCAACGGCATCCCGCGGCGCAGCCAGCGTCCGCCGGGCGAGTGGTGCCGTGACAACGGCGTCGTCCCGCCCGCAGGGTCGTTCACGCCCCAGGCCGCGACTGCGGCCACGGCCTGAGGGTTGTCACTGGTGCCATCGTCCACGACGGCCCGAGTCCTGGCGCCGGTCGGGACGGCGGGCAGACTCTTCGCGTTCGGCCTCGACGTCGGCCGGGGGTTGTTCCGGCGGCCGTTCCAGGTCCGGGAGTTCCTGCAGCAGGCCTGGTTCATCGCCTCGGTCACGATCATCCCGACCGCGCTGGTCGCGATCCCGTTCGGCGCGGTCATCGCCCTCCAGGTCGGCGGTCTGATCCGGCAGTTCGGCGCGCAGTCCTTCGTCGGCTCCGCCTCGGTGCTGGCGGTGGTGCGCGAGGCCGGGCCGATCGCCACCGCGCTGCTCATCGCCGGAGCGGGCGGGTCGGCGATCGCTGCCGACCTCGGTGCTCGCAAGATCCGCGAGGAGCTCGACGCGATGATGGTGCTGGGCATCGACCCGATCCAACGGCTGGTGGTGCCGCGGGTGCTCGCCTGCATGCTGGTCGCGGTCTTCCTCAACGGCCTGGTCAGCGTGGTCGGTGTCGCCGGCGGCTACGTCTTCAACGTCGTCCTCCAGGACGGCACACCGGGTGCCTACATCGCGAGCTTCACCGCTCTCGCGCAGCTGCCGGACCTGTGGCAGGGCATGGCCAAGGCGCTGGTCTTCGGGTTGATCGCCGCCGTCGTCGCCGCGTTCAAGGGCATGAACGCCGGGGGCGGGCCCAAGGGTGTCGGTGACGCCGTCAACGAGTCCGTGGTCATCACCTTCATGCTGCTGTTCGTCGTCAACTTCGTCATGAGCGCGATCTATTTCCAGGTCGTGCCACCCAAGACGGGATAGCCGGGATGCCAGGGCTGAAGTCTGTCTACGAACGGCCGCTCCAAGGGCTGGACACCTTGGGGCATGAGCTGTCCTTCTATCTCAAGGCGCTCGCCTGGACGCCGCGGACCGTGCGGCGCTACAAGAAGGAGATCCTGCGGATCCTCGCCGAGGTGACGCTCGGGTCCGGTTCGCTCGCGGTCATCGGGGGCACCGTCGGCGTCATCGCCGCCATGTGCTTCTTCACCGGCACCGAGGTCGGCCTGCAGGGGTACGCCGCGCTCAACCAGCTGGGCACCTCGGCCTTCTCCGGCTTCGTCTCGGCCTACTTCAACACCCGCGAGATCGCGCCCCTGGTGGCGGGCATCGCACTCGCCGCGACCGTGGGGTGCGGCTTCACCGCGCAGCTGGGCGCGATGCGGATCTCGGAGGAGGTCGACGCGCTCGAGGTGATGGCGATCCCGTCGCTGCCGTTCCTGGTGACCACGCGGATCATCGGTGGCCTGATCGCGATCATCCCGCTCTACGTCGTCGGTCTGATGACGTCCTACATCGCGACGCGCCTCACGGTCGTCTACTTCTTCGGGCAGTCGGCCGGCACCTACGACCATTACTTCTACCAGTTCCTGCCACCCGGAGACGTGCTGTGGTCCTTCGGCAAGGTCCTGGTGTTCGCGGTCGTGGTGATCCTGATCCACTGCTACCACGGCTACACCGCGTCGGGTGGCCCCGCCGGCGTCGGGGTCGCGGTCGGACGTGCGGTGCGGACCAGCATCGTCGCGATCAACGTCATCGACCTGTTCCTCTCGATGGCGATCTGGGGCACCACCACGACGGTCAGGCTGGCGGGGTGAGCGCGCGATGATCCACAAGCTGCTGGAGTTCCACAAGGCGCTCGGAGTCCTCTTCCTCGCGCTGCTGCTCCTCGGGGTCTGGCTGACCTACGCCGTGTTCACGAAGAAGTTCGTCGAGTACGACGAGGTCGCACTGCAGACCAGCTCGATCGGGCTGCAGCTGCCGGAGCGGGCCGACGTCAAGATCCGGGGGGTGATCGTGGGCGAGGTGCTCGCGGCCGAGCCGACCGGCGACGACGGAGCCGTGGTGACCCTCGGCCTCTTCCCGGACGAGACGGCGACGATCCCCGCCGAGGTGACCGGCGCGATCGTCCCGAAGACGCTGTTCGGCGAGAAGTACGTCTCCCTCGAGATCCCCGAGGCGACTCCGCCGGGCACGCCGTCGATCCAGGCGGGCGCGACGATCGAGAGGTCCGAGCTCAGCACCGAGGTCGAGCAGGTCCTCCAGGACCTCTACCCCCTGCTGCGCACCGTGCAGCCGGCCGACCTCAACCTGACCCTCACTGCGCTGGCCACCGCGCTCGAGGGCCGCGGCGAGGCGCTCGGCGAGAACCTCGAGACCCTCGACTCCTACCTGAAGCGGATCAACCCCGAGATCCCGGCACTGCTCGACGACCTCCGGCTGACGGCCGAGGTCTCCGACACCTACGCCGACATCCTTCCCGAGGTCGCGACCATCCTGGACAACACGGTGCGGACCGGTCAGACCCTCGAGGGGCGGGAGGCCGAGCTCAACGCGCTGCTCCGCGACGTCCGCTCCTTCTCCGACACCGCGACCGGGTTCCTGGACGCCAACGGCGACCTGATCGAGCGGTTCGGGGAGCTGAGCGTGCAGCAGCTGCGGCTGCTCGCGAAGTACGCGCCGGAGTTCCCGTGCCTGACCCAGGGCCTGGTCAACGCCAACGAGATGCTGACCGACGCCTTCCGGGGCTACGAGCTGCACATCCTGCTCGAGCTGCTCCCCAATCAGCCGCGTCGGTGGTACCCCCGCGACCAGCACCGCAACGGGGAGACCCGCGGCCCGGACTGCCTCACGCTGCCCAACCCGCCGTTCGACCGGGTGGACGGCAACTGGCGCACCGACCTGCCCGACTTCGACGACGGTGTCGACGAGCCGACCGGCAAGGGGACGATCCGGGTCCCACCGGGCTTCGGCGCCGCCGACCCGGCCGGCTACGCCGGGTCCGAGGCGGATCGCGACGTGCTCCGCCGACTGCTCGCCGAGCAGTACGGTCCGGACGTCGCGACCGATCTGGGTGTCGCGCTCGCAGCGCCGCTCGCCACCGACGGGGGTGAGCGCTGATGGCCGCGCTCGACAGGCGCACCTCGCTCGACCTCGTCCGACTCGTGGTCTTCGCCGTCGTCACCACTCTGTTCACCGGCGTGCTGGTGATGACCATCGGCAACATCTCCTTCGGGAGCACGAAGGAGTACCGCGCGCAGTTCGTGGACGCGACCGGTGTGGTCAGCGGGGATGATGTCCGGATCTCGGGCATCAAGGTGGGCACGGTCGAGGACGTGGAGATCGTCGACGGTGACCGCGCCCGGGTGGTGTTCACCGTGCAGGAGAGCACCCGTCTCGACGAGGCCACCCACGCCACGATCCGCTACCGCAACCTCGTCGGTCAGCGCTACATCGCCCTCACCCAGCAGGGCGACTCCGGTGAGCGGCTCGCCGAGGGCGAGGAGATCCCGGTCGGGCGCACCTCGCCGGCGCTGGACCTCACCGTGCTCTTCAACGGGTTCAAGCCGCTCTTCCAGGCACTGACCCCGGACGACATCAACCGGCTCTCCTACGAGATCGTCCAGGTCTTCCAGGGCGAGGGCGGCACGGTCGAGAGCCTGCTGGCGAGCACCGCATCGCTGACCAGCACGCTGGCCGACCGCGACCGGCTGATCGGCGACCTGCTGGACAACCTCGACTACGTCCTCGACCACGTCGCGGACCGCGAGGAGCAGCTCACCGAGCTGATCACCAGCTTCCGCGATCTCGTCGGTGGCCTGAAGCAGGACCGCCGCGCGATCCTCGACTCCCTCGACGGCATCTCGGACCTGTCGGTGGAGACCGCCCAGCTGGCCCAGGACCTGCGGGCACCGCTGGTCAAGGACATCAAGCAGCTGCGCAACCTCGCCGGCAACCTCGACCGCGACAAGGCCGAGGTCGACCGCGCGCTGCAGGTGCTGCCGATCAAGCTCAACAAGCTGGGCCGTACGACGAGCTACCGGGCGTGGACCAACCTCTACCTCTGCCACTTCAAGGTGGACCTCACGATCAACAAGCAGTCACTGATCCCGCCCGTCGACTACGCGACCAACGGCCCGGGCAGCCGTTGTGATCTGGGGTGAGGGGCCGATGAAACCGTTCCGTGAGCGCAACCCTGTCGTCATCGGCGCCATCAGCCTCGCCGTCATCGCGGTGCTGATCCTGTCCGCGTTCCGCGCCGACGACCTCCCGCTGATCGGCGGGGGCGACACCTACTACGCCGCGTTCGAGGAGGCCGGCGGCCTGAAGGCGAACGACCCGGTGCGGGTCGCGGGGGTCCGGGTCGGCAAGGTGGACTCGGTCGAGCTCGAGGACGGTCACGTCGAGGTGGGCTTCAAGATCGACACCGACACCGATCTCGGCGACCTGACGCAGGTGCACATCAAGGTGCAGACCATCCTGGGCCAGATGTACCTCGCCGTGCTTCCGGCCGGAGAAGGGGAGCTCGAGACCGGCAGCACCATCCCGGTCGAGCGCACCACCTCGCCGTACAACGTCGTCGACGCCTTCACGGGCCTCGCGGAGACGTCGGAGGGGATCGACACCGACCAGCTGACCGACGCACTGACGACGCTGTCCGACCTCACCCGCGACACGCCCGAGGAGTTCCGGGCGGCGCTCGACGGCCTCTCCCGCCTCTCGGAGGTCGTGGTGGCCCGCGACGAGGAGATCAACTCGTTGCTGCAGAACACCCAGCGCGTCTCGCGGGTCCTCGACGAGCGCGACGAGGACATCATCGGGCTGATGGAGGACGCCGACGTCCTCTTCACCGCGCTGGTCTCGCGGCGGCAGGCGGTGCACGACCTCCTCACCTCGACGACCACGCTCAGCAAGGAGCTGACGGGTCTGGTGCGGGAGTCGCGCAAGGACCTGAAGCCGGCCCTCACCCACCTGGAGAACGTGCTCGACGTGCTCAACAAGAACGAGGAGAACCTCGACCAGGGTCTGCGAGCCCTCGCGCCCTTCGCGCGGATCTTCGCCAGCGCGATCGGCAACGGCCCGTGGTGGGACACCTACATCTACAACCTGCCGCCCGTCCCGGGGAGCGCCCAGTGATGGCCCGCGTCAGCAGGTTCCTCCCGGTCGCCGTGGTGATCGCGCTGGTCGCGGTCGGCGCGGCCTGGGTGATCGGCACCGGTGGCAGCGAGAAGACGGTGACCGCGTACTTCCCGCGGGCGGTCTCGATCTACGAGGGCAGCGACGTCCGGGTCCTCGGCGTCGCCGTCGGAGCGGTGGACGAGGTGGTGCCGGAGGGCACCCGGGTGAAGGTCACGATGCACTACGACGCCGACGTCGAGGTGCCCATCGACGCCCAGGCCGTGATCATCTCGCCGTCGGTCGTCGGCGACCGCTACGTGCAGCTCAGCCCGGTCTACGAGTCCGGCGAGGTGCTGCCCGACAACGCCCAGCTCGACACCGACCGCACCGCGATGCCGCTCGAGCTGGACGAGATCTACTCCAGCCTGGACGACCTCACCGTCGCGCTCGGTCCGCAGGGCGCCAACAAGGACGGCGCGCTGACCGATCTGCTCGAGCAGACCGCGAAGAACTTCGGCGGGCAGGGCGCGCAGTTCAAGCAGACCATCGAGGACTTCGGCCAGCTCAGCGGCACGCTCGACGACAACAAGGACGATCTCTTCGCCTCCGTCGAGCAGCTGCAGTCGTTCGTCGACACCCTCGCCGAGAACGACAGCACCGTGCGCGACTTCAACGAGTCCCTGGGCGACGTCTCCGAGCTGCTCTCCGACGAGCGGGAGGAGCTCGCCACCGCGCTCGACAACCTCGGCACCGCCCTCGACGCCGTCGGCACCTTCGTCCGGGACCATCGCGACGTGCTCGGCCGGGACATCAAGAAGGCCAACCGCGTCGCCCAGGTGCTGGTCGACCGGCGCAAGGAGCTCGACGAGGCGCTGGAGATCGCCCCGCTCGCCTACAACAACCTCGCTGCCGTCTACAACCCGCAGACGGGCACGTTCGACACCAACGCGAACATCACGCACATCGGTGAGGTCATCGGCGACGACCCGGCGCTGTTCCTCTGCACCCTGCTCGGCCCGCAGGACACGAGCGGCAACCTCTGCAAGCTGTTCAAGACGATCCTGCCGCGCAGTGGTCCGTTCGGTGCCGGCACCGGCTCGCGGGCCGGCGCGGCCTACGACCCGACGCTCAGCGGATTGGTGGTGGAGTGATGACGGCGCGACTCCGCCGGCTCCGGGTCCTCGCGGCCCTCCTGCTCGGCTCCGTGCTGCTGAGCGGGTGCGACTTCGACGTCTACTCGTTCCCGCTGCCCGGCGGCGCCGACGTCGGGGACGACCCGATCACGGTGACCGTCGAGTTCGAGGACGTGCTCGACCTGGTGCCGCGCTCCGCGGTCAAGTACAACGAGGTCAACGTCGGCCAGGTGACCGAGGTCGACCTCGGCGGTGCCGACGGCCGCACGGCGCTCGTCACGATCCAGCTGCAGAACGACACCGGGCTGCCCGACAACGCGACGGCCTCGATCCGGCAGACCAGCCTGCTGGGCGAGAAGTTCGTCTCGCTCGACCGGCCCGCGGCCGAGGCACCGGCGGACCGACCGCTCGCGACGGGCGACACGATCCCGCTCGCCCGCACCGGACGCAACCCGGAGGTCGAGGAGGTTCTCGGTGCGCTGAGCCTGATCCTCAACGGTGGTGGCGTCGCCCAGCTGAAGACCATCGCCAACGAGGTCAACGTCGCGCTCGAGGGGCGGGAGGACGTCGCCAAGTCCGTGCTCACCCAGGTGAACGACCTGGTCACCCAGCTCGACGACCGCAAGAGCGACATCGTGCGCGCCATGCGGGCGCTCAACCGGCTCTCCGAGGGGGTCCGGGAGCAGCAGGACTCCATCGACCGGGCGCTCGACGAGCTGCCGAGCGCGGTGACCTCGCTGGACCGCCAGCGCAAGGACCTGGTGCGGATGCTGCGGAGCCTCGACCGGCTCAGCGATGTCGGGGTTCGCGTGATCGACCAGACCAAGGAGGTCACGCTCGGGTCGCTGCGCCAGCTGCTGCCGGTGCTGACCCAGCTCGCCGCGTCGGGCGACTCGCTGGCCAACTCCCTGCAGGCGCTGGTGTATCCCTTCGTCGACGCCTCCGTCGGCCGCGACCCGCAGGTGGCCCGCAACCTGCACATGGGCGACTACATCAACCTCTCGGTGGAGCTCGAGCTCGATCTCGCGAACCCGCAGGTGCCGACGATCTGCGTCGAGGATCTCCAGCAGCAGCTGCCGTGTGACGAGGTGATCGGCTCGGTCGTGGACTGTCTCAACGACCAGAGCACCTGTGGTGACCTGCCCGGCAACCTCCTCGGCACGGTCTGCGACACGCTCAACCTCCCGCTGTGCGGTGGCGGCCGTGCGCAGCGATCCGGCGGGAGCGGCACGGACGGGGGCACGCAGGGTGGTGCGGACGGCGGCGCCGTGCCCGATGACCTCGGCGGGCTCGATCTCGGCGGCATCGACCTGGGCGATCTCGGCCTCGGCCGTGCACCGGTCGGCGCCGGTGACACCGGCGCCGGTGCCTCGCCGCTCGCCGGACTCGGCCAGGAGCACGACCGGGTGCTCGTCGGAGTGCTCGGAGCCCCGCTCGTGCAGGGAGGTGCCCGATGATCACGCGCCGGACCAAGATCCAGCTGCTGGTCTTCGTGGTGATCACGTTGGTCGGCGTCACCTACGTCGGCGCACAGTACGCCCGGCTGGACCGCGTCCTCATCGACCGCAGCTATCAGGTCGTGGCGCACTACGAGGAGTCCGGCGGCATCTTCGTCGGCGGTGAGGTCACCTACCGGGGCGTGCGGATCGGTCAGGTGAGCGACATGGTCCTCACCGACGAGGGCGTCGACGTCGTCCTCGACATCGACAACGAGTGGGACGAGATCCCGGCCGACACGGTGGCCCTGGTCGGCAACCGCTCGGCGGTCGGTGAGCAGTACGTCGAGCTGCAGCCCAACGTGGACGCCGGGCCCTACCTCCAGGACGGCTCGGAGATCATCGAGACGCAGGTGCCGATCCGCACCGAGAAGCTGCTGGAGGACGTCTCCGAGACGGTCGCGAGCGTCGATCGCAAGGCGCTGCAGACCACGATCCGCGAGCTCGGCGTCGCCTTCGGCGGCACCGGCGAGGACCTGCAGCAGATCATCGACACCGGCAACGCCTTCATCGAGGCCGCCGACGAGAACTTCGAGGTGACGACCGAGCTGATCCGCGACGGCAACACCGTGCTGCGCGGGCAGGTCGACTCGGAGAGCTCGCTGCGCACCTTCGCCTCGGAGCTGTCGAGGTTCAGCACCACGCTGGCCGGCGCCGACGACGACCTGCGACGGGTGATCGACACGGGCTCGTTCACCGCCACCCAGCTGCGGACCTTCCTCGAGGAGAACCAGGTCCCGATCGCCGACCTGCTGCGCAACCTGGTGACCACCGGTGAGGTCGTGGTGCAACGACTGCCCGAGATCGAGCACTTCCTGGTGGTCTTCCCCTACATCGTCGAGGGCACGTGGAGCGTGGTGTCGCGGAGCAACGACGGCCCCTACGACGTGCACTTCGGGATGGTGCTGCAGTCGACCCGCGCCTGCAAGGAAGGGTACGGCGATGCCCGCAAGCGGCCGCCGTCCAACGGTGAGTACTGGAAGCTCGACCGTGCCGTCGGCTGTGCGGAGGCCGCCGCCCGGTCGAACGCACGAGGTCCGCAGAACCTCCCGCGCGTGGCGCCGTACGGCGGTCAGCCGGACCCCGAGAAGGTGCTCGGCACGTACGACGCGGACACCGGAGCGTTCGAGTGGAACGACGGCGACGGCGCGCCCCAGGACCCGGCGGGTAGCGTGGCGCCGCCGCCGGGCCTCGGAAAGGACACGTGGAAGTGGCTGTATCTCCAACCGCTCCTGGATCACGACAGGTGACCGGGGAGGACACGAGCCGCCCCGGCCTCCGCCGCTGGCTGATCCTCGCGCTGCTCCTCGGACTGACCGTCGGGTCGCTCGGGTTCGTCGGCTGGGCCTGGGGAGCGCGCACCGACGAGGCCAACCCGGTCGACGCCGCCGAGCAGCTGCGGGAGGACGCCGGCGACCCCCGCGCGACGCGGGCGGAGCTGCGTGACCTCGCCGAGACGTTCGTCGAGGACTTCTACACCTACCGTCCCGACGACGTCGTCGAGGGCAAGCTCCCCGAGTATGAGGAGCGGCTCACCGCGATGATGTCGGCGAAGTTCCGCTCGGCGTTCGAGGACAACCTGCCGCTCGTCGAGGGCGTCGCGTCGCAGAGCGGTGTGGGCAGCACGGCCGACGCCCAGGCGTCGGGGGTCGTCACCGCCGACGTCGACTCGGCCGAGGTGCTGGTCGGCGGCTGGGTGCAGTTCACCTATGCCAACCCCGACGAGCAGGAGGAGCGGATCGAGGGCGACCGCCAGCCGGTGCGCTACCGCGTGCTGATGGTGCGTGTCGACGGCCGTTGGCTGGTCGACAACCTGGACTCGGTCGACGACAGCCTGCCCGGACTCGCCGACGAGCCGACCGACGGGGTGCCGGCGCCGGGTGCGACGCCGTCGGGAGCAGCCCCGGACGAGGGGACCGCGCCGACGGCGCCCGGGACGGGCGGCAGCCCGACCGCGCCAGCGTCGGAGCAGAGCGGCGGTGGCTCGTGAGCCCCAACCTCTACGACCTGCTCGACGTCGCCGAGGATGCGACCACCGACGAGATCCGCGCCGCCTGGAAGGACGCCATCGCGGACCTCGATCCCACCGATCGCCGGTTCCGGGCCTACAGCGACGCCGCCGGGACGCTGCTCGACGCCGAGCAGCGGGCGGCGTACGACGCGGAGCTGGCCACCGCCCGGGAGCGGGACGAGGCACCGACCGACGACGCCGCGGACGAACGGGCCAGGGCGGACGACACCTCGCCGGATACGGCGGACCCCGAGGTCACCCGCGACGCCGAGGAC
>CAZJDU010000080.1:0-3173 GCA_964544855.1 uncultured Nocardioides sp. | reverse complement strand
CGCCGAGGACGCCGAGGACGCCGACTCCGGCGAGGACGTCGCGGCGCCCACGTCCGCTCACGGCCGGTTCGGTCAGGAGCCGCCGCAGTGGGCGCTCGGGGCCGCTGGGGCGGTGGCCGTGCTCGCGCTGGCCCTCGCGGTCTGGGTGGCGACGTGGCCCGGCACCTTCTCCGACCTGTCGCCGGCCGATCGCGCCCAGCTGCAGCGCGACGGCACCTCCAGCCAGGTGGCTGCGGAGGACATGGCCGAGGTGGTGTTCAGCTACGACCACCGGGACATGGACGGTGCGCTCGCCCGCGCCCAGGAGCTGATGACCCCGGCGTACGGCGAGGACTGGCAGGGGGTGCTGGACGACCTCCGGCCCCAGGTCGAGCGCCAGGAGGCGGTGGTGATCGCCGCTGCCCAGGGCACCGGGCTCGCCGAGATCAGTGACGACGGTGACCAGGCGCAGGTGATGGTGTTCGTCAACCAGCTGGTGCAGAAGAAGGGTGTCTCCGACACCGAGCTGACGATGTGGGCGACGCTGCGCATGATCCGCGAGGACGGCACCTGGCTGCTGGAGCGGATCTGCACGACCGACCCCGAGTGCGGGTAGCCAGGGGCCGGCGAGGGGGTCGCGGGCCCGCTCGATGTGAGATCGCTCGCATCCGGGATCCGGGTCGTCGCTTGACCTCCCCGCCTCCGAGCGACGATGATCCCTCGCAGGGCTCGTCGAGTACGCTCCAGCGGCGCATGCCGAGATTGTCCAGCGCCCTGAGATCCTGTAGGGTAGTGCTTTGCGCCTGCCTTCATATGCACTGCGGCCTGCCCGGTGGTCGTCGATGTGGTTGGCCGGCGCCTCCGCACAGCGATCATGCTTGAAGGACAACTCTTGGCCGCGCGCACCATTCCCGGTAAGCCCCGCATTTCTTTCGCTAAGATCCACGAGCCGCTCCAGCTCCCGCAGCTCCTCTCCCTCCAGACCGACAGCTTCGACTGGCTGATCGGCAACGAGGACCACCAGGGCCGTGTCGACGCCCGCCGTGCCAACGGCGAGGACGTCTCCGACAAGTCCGGTCTGGCCGAGATCTTCGAGGAGATCTCGCCGATCGAGGACTTCTCCGAGACCATGTCGCTCTCGTTCGACAACCCGGTCTTCTACGACCCGAAGTACACCGTCGACGAGTGCAAGGAGAAGGACCTCACCTACTCCGCCCCGCTCTACGTCTCCGCCGAGTTCACCAACAACGAGACCGGCGAGATCAAGGGCCAGACCGTCTTCATGGGCGACTTCCCGCTCATGACCCCCAAGGGCACCTTCGTCATCAACGGCACCGAGCGCGTCGTCGTCTCGCAGCTGGTCCGCTCGCCCGGTGTCTACTTCGAGCGCTCCGCGGACAAGACCTCCGACAAGGACATCTTCACCGCCAAGCTGATCCCGAGCCGGGGCGCGTGGCTGGAGTTCGAGGTCGACAAGCGCGACACCGTCGGCGTCCGCCTCGACCGCAAGCGCAAGCAGAACGTCACGGTCCTGCTGAAGGCGCTGCAGGCGGTCGCCGAGGACATCGGCGAGGAGTACGACTACGAGGCCGTCATGGCCGGGCTGCGTCAGTTCGAGTCGATCCAGCTGACGGAGGAGAAGGACAACACCGCCGGCGCCGACGACGCCCTGCTCGACATCTACCGCAAGCTGCGCCCGGGTGAGCCGCCGACGCGCGAGGCCGCGCTGACGCTGCTGAAGAACTACTACTTCAACCCGAAGCGCTACGACCTCGCCAAGGTCGGCCGCTACAAGATCAACAAGAAGATCGGCACCGACGAGGCCTTCGACCAGCAGACGCAGACGATCGCCGACATGGTCGCGACGATCACCTACCTCGTCTCGCTGCACGAGGGCCGCACCGAGCTGGCCGCCGACAACGGTGAGGACATCGTCGTCGACGCCGACGACATCGACCACTTCGGCAACCGCCGGATGCGGACGGTCGGCGAGCTGATCCAGAACCAGCTCCGCACCGGCCTGGCGCGCATGGAGCGGGTCGTCCGTGAGCGGATGACCACCCAGGACGTCGAGGCGATCACGCCTCAGTCGCTGATCAACATCCGACCGGTCGTCGCGGCACTGAAGGAGTTCTTCGGCACCTCGCAGCTCTCGCAGTTCATGGACCAGACCAACCCGATCGCGGGCCTGACGCACAAGCGCCGGCTCAACGCGCTCGGCCCGGGCGGTCTGTCCCGTGACCGCGCCGGCATGGAGGTCCGCGACGTCCACCCGTCGCACTACGGCCGGATGTGCCCGATCGAGACGCCGGAAGGCCCCAACATCGGTCTGATCGGCTCGCTGGCGTCCTACGGCCGGATCAACCCGTTCGGGTTCGTCGAGACGCCGTACCGCGTGGTCAAGGACGGTGTCGTCACCGACGAGGTGCGCTACCTCACCGCGACCGACGAGGACCGCGTGGTCATCGCGCAGGCCAACGCGCCGCTGGACGACGAGGGCCGGTTCGTCGACGAGCGCGTCCTGGTGCGGCAGCGCGACGGCGAGGTCTCCGAGATCCTGGCCGGCGAGGTCGACTACATGGACGTCTCGCCGCGGCAGATGGTCTCGGTCGCGACCGCGCTGATCCCGTTCCTCGAGCACGACGACGCCAACCGTGCGCTGATGGGCGCCAACATGCAGCGTCAGGCGGTCCCGCTGATCAACAGCGACAGCCCGATCGTCGGCACCGGTGTCGAGTACCGTGCGGCCGTCGACGCGGGCGACGTGATGGTCGCCGAGGCCCCGGGCGTCGTCAAGGACGTGACCGCCGACCTGGTCGAGGTCATGAACGACGACGGCACCTACCGCACCTACAAGCTGGCGAAGTTCCGTCGCTCCAACCAGGGCACCTGCATCAACCAGCGGCCGCTGGTCGACGCGGGTGACCGGGTCGAGGCCGGCAGCCCCATCGCGGACGGGCCGTGCACCGACGAGGCCGAGATGGCGCTGGGCCAGAACCTCCTGGTCGCCTTCATGTCGTGGCAGGGCCACAACTACGAGGACGCGATCATCCTGAGCCAGCGCCTGGTGCAGGAGGACGTGCTCACCTCGATCCACATCGAGGAGCACGAGGTCGACGCCCGCGACACCAAGCTCGGGCCGGAGGAGATCACCCGCGACATCCCGAACGTCAGCGAGGAGATGCTCGCCGACC
>CAZJDU010000079.1:0-17660 GCA_964544855.1 uncultured Nocardioides sp. | reverse complement strand
TGAATTGCACACCCCCCGTCACCACCGCGAGTGCACAGCCCCCCGCAGCCGCTCGTCGTACAACGAGCGGACACCGGCGAGCAGCTCGGGCGACAACGGGCCGAGCTCGCCCGCAGCAGCGTTGGCTCGGGCCTGGTCGGGGTTCCGGGCGCCGGGGATCACGGTGGTGCATCCGGTCTGCTGCCAGCACCACGCCAGCGCGACCTGTGCGGGGGTCGCACCGTCAGGTCCGTGCTGAGCGACGAGCGCGGAGAACTCCTGCGCTGCGGCGACCCCGTCCGCGTAGTCGACGCCCGAGAACGTCTCGCCCACGTCGAACGCCTCACCATGGCGGTTGAACGTGCGGTGGTCGTCGGCGGCGAAGGTGGTCTCGGCGTCGTACCGCCCCGACAGCAGGCCGGACGCCAACGGCACGCGGGCGATGACGCCCACGCCGGCCGCGGCCGCTGCGGGCAGCACCTGGTCGAGCGGCTTGTGCCGGAAGGCGTTGAGGATGATCTGCACCGACGCCACGTGGGGGCGCGCGATCGCGCTCAGCGCCTGGTCCGCGGTCTCCACGCTGACGCCGTACGCCGCGATCGTGCCGTCCTCGACCAGCGCGTCCAGCGCGTCGTACGTCGCAGCATCGTCGATGACTGCCGAGGGAGGACAGTGCAGCTGCACCAGGTCGATGCGGTCCTGACCGAGGTTGCGCCGGGACCGGTCGAGCCAGGCGCGGAAGTGGTCGGCCCGATAGTTCTCCGGGACCTGGTCCACCCGCCGGCCCATCTTCGTGGCCACGGTGAGACCCGCGTCGGGATGGTCGGTGAGGAACCGCCCGAGGATCCGCTCGCTGCGACCGTCGCCGTAGACGTCGGCGGTGTCGTAGAACGTGACCCCCGCCTCGAGCGACGCCTCCAGGACGTCGCGCGCGGCGTCCTCGGTGACGTCGCCCCAGTCGGCGCCGAGCTGCCAGGTGCCGAGACCGACGACCGACACCGGTCGCCCGGTGCGTCCGAGCGTGCGCTGTTCCATTCAGATCCGTCCTGCGAGTCGGTGATAGGCCGCGTTCCACCGTAGTTCCCGCTGGAAGCCGCGCGGCGTGGTGCTCGCGTCGATCAGGGCCATCTCGACGCCCGTCATCTCGGCGAAGTCGGCGAGCACCTCGACTCCGATCGCCTTCGACAGCACGGTGTGGTGCGGCGCACCGGCCATCAGCCACGACTCGGCCGAGGTCGACAGCGACGGCCGCGGCTGCCAGACGGCGCAGGCGACCGGCAGCTGCGGCAGTGCCTCGTCGGGCTCGACCACGTCGATCTCGTTGACCGTCAGGCGGAACCGGTCGCCCATGTCCGCGAGGCCCGCGACCACGCCCTCGCCGGGCGCAGCGGTGAACCGCAGCCGCACCGGGTCCTCCCGGTCGCCGATCGACAGTGGGTGGATCTCCAGCGACGGCACCGCGTCGGTGATCGACGGGCACACCTCGAGCATGTGGGCGCCCAGGATCTTCTCCTCGCCAGGCACGAGGTGGTAGGTGTAGTCCTCCATGAAGGACGTGCCGCCCGGCAGCCCCGCCGCCATCACCTTCATCGCACGCAGCAGCACCGACGTCTTCCAGTCGCCCTCGCCGCCGAAGCCGTAGCCGTCCGCCATCAGCCGCTGTACGGCGAGCCCGGGCAGCTGCCGGAGCCCGCCGAGATCCTCGAAGTTGGTCGTGAACGCACCGTAGCCGCCGTCCTGGAGGAAACGGCGCAGCCCGGCCTCGATCCGGGCGCCCGTCCGCAGCGACTCGTGTCGCTCGGCGCCGGGGAGCAGCTCCGGGGCGATCCGGTAGAGATCGGCGTACTCGACGACGAGCTTGTCGACCACCTCGTCCGGCACCGCGTCGACCACCTCGACCAGGTCGTTGACGCCGTAGGTGTTGACCGCGACGCCGAACCGCAGCTGCGCCTCGACCTTGTCCCCCTCGGTCACGGCGACGTTGCGCATGTTGTCACCGAACCGGACCAGCTGGAGCCGTCGCAGCTCGTCGCGCCCGAGCGCGGCCCGGGTCCAGTCGCCGACGCGCCGCCGGACCACGGGGTTGTCGACGTGTCCGGCGACCGTCTTGCGTGCGACGCCGACGCGAGCCTGGACATGGCCGAACTCCCGGTCGCCGTGGGCGGCCTGGTTGAGGTTCATGAAGTCCATGTCGATGGTCGACCAGGGCAGCTCGGCACCGGCCTGGGTGTGCAGGTGGAGCAACGGCTTCTGCAGTGTGTCCAGGCCGGCGATCCACATCTTCGCGGGGGAGAAGGTGTGCATCCAGACAATCAGGCCGACGCAGGCGGGATCGCTGTTGGCGTCGAGCATCCGGCGGTGGATCGCGTCCGCGTCGAGCAGCACCGGCTGCCAGACGATGTCCACCGGCAGGTCATCGGACGCGCCGAGCCGGCGCGCGATGTCCTGGGACTGCTCGGCGACCTGGTCCAGGGTCTCCGGACCGTAGAGCGCCTGGCTCCCGGTCAGGAACCAGACCTCCTTCGCACTCGCCGTGGTGCTGGCGTCATGGCTGGTACTCAATCGTTCTCCTCAAAGCGGGGCGCCCCGGGGGCGCCATGGTGGGCATCGAGCCGGTTCATCGCTGCCCGTAGACGTTCTGGTAGCGGTCGTGCAGCGCGTCGATGTGGCGCTGCTCGATCGGGATCGGCTCGCCGAGCTGGCGGGCGAGGTGCACCGACCGGGCGACGTCCTCGCACATCACGGCGGCCTTGACCGCCGACCTCGCGTGCGGCCCCACGGTGAACACACCGTGGTTCTGCATCAGCACGGCCGGAGACCGACTGTCCTGCAGCGTCTCGACGATGCCGCGACCGATCGAGTCGTCCCCGATGATCGCGAACGGCCCGACGGGGATGTCCCCGCCGAACTCGTCGGCGCACATCGTGGTGACACACGGGATCGCCTCGCCCCGCGCCGCCCAGGCCACGGCGTACGGCGAGTGGGTGTGCACCACGCCGCCGACCCAGGGCACGTGCCGGTAGACATAGGCCTGCGCCTCGGTGTCCGACGACGGCGCATGCTCCCCCTCGACCACCCGGCCGTGGAGATCGCAGACCACCATGGTGTCGGGGGTGAGCTCGTCGTAGCCCACCCCACTGGGCTTGATCACGAGCAGGTCGTGGCCGGGCACCCGCGCCGAGACGTTGCCGGCGGTCCACACCACGAGGCCGTACCTCGGCAGCTCGGCGTGGAGCGCGGCGACCTCACGTCGCAGCACCGAGAGGGTCTCGGCGACATCGGTGGTGACGGTCATGCGGTGCCTTCCTGTCGTCGGGTCACGGCAGCTCGTCGGATGCCCTTGAGCCGGCGCATGGCCCCGCTCGCGCGCCCGAACCGGTCGTGCAGCTCCTGGTACTCGGCGAACAGCCCGTCGTAGGCCTCGGCGCGTGCCTCGTCGGGGACGTACACCCCCCGACGGACCTTGCCCATCGCCTTGGCCGCGGTGGGCACGTCCGGATAGGCCCCCGCCGCCACGGCGGCATGGATGGCCGACCCGAGCGCCGGCCCCTGCTCGGAGTCGATGATCGACAGGGGGAGGCGCGTGACGTCGGCGTAGATCTGCATCAGCAGGCGGTTCTTCGCGAGCCCGCCGGCGACCACGAACTCCTCGACGGGAACCCCGCTCTCGCGGAAGGTCTCGACGATCACCCGCGTGCCGAACGCCGTGGCCTCGAGCAGCGCCCGGTAGATGTCCTCCGGCCGCGTGGCCAGCGTCAGGCCGACGATCAGCCCCGAGAGCTCGTGGTCGACGAGCACGGACCGGTTGCCGCTGTGCCAGTCGAGGGCCACCAGGCCGTGCTCACCGATCTCCTGCCGTGCGGCGAGACGGGTCAGGTGCGCATGAAGGTCCTCGCCCGCAGCCGCGGCCGCGTCGACGTACGCCGGCGGCACCGACGACTCGGTGAACCAGCCGAAGATGTCGCCCACACCGCTCTGGCCCGCCTCGTAGCCCCAGCTCCCCGCCACGATGCCGCCGTCGACGACGCCGCACATGCCCGGGACCTCGCGGAGCACCTCCGCGTTCATGACGTGGCAGGTGGACGTGCCCATGATCGCGACCATCTGACCGGGGTCGACGGCCTGCGCAGCCGGCGCGGTCACATGGGCGTCGACGTTGCCGACGGCGACGGCGATGCCCTCGGGCAGCCCGGTCCAGGCCGCCGCCTCGGCCGTGAGCCGTCCGGCCTCCGCGCCGAGCTCGCCGATCGGGTGCTCGACCTTGTCGGCGACGAAGCGGCCGAAGCCGGGTGCGAGCGCCTCGAGGAAGTCGGCCGTGGGGTAGGTCCCGTCCTGCAGGATCCCCTTGTAGCCGGCTGAGCAGGCGTTGCGCACGTAGCCACCGCAGAGCTGCCAGACGATCCAGTCGGCCGCCTCGACCCACCGCTCCATCCGGTCGTAGACCTCGCGGTCCTCCTCGAAGATCTGCAGGCCCTTGGCGAACTCCCACTCCGAGGAGATCAGTCCGCCGTACCGTGCCAGCCACGGCTCGCTCCGCTCGGCGGCGAGCCGGTTGATCCGGTCGGCCTGGGGCTGTGCCGCGTGGTGCTTCCAGAGCTTCACGTAGGCGTGCGGCCGGCCGCCGAGACCGTCGACCTCGTCGAGCGGGGTGCCGTCGCGCAGGGTGGGCACCATGGTGCACGCGGTGAAGTCGGTCGCGATCCCGATGACGTCCGCCGGGTCGATGCCAGCATCGGCGATCGCGGCCGGTACGGCGACCTTCACGACCTCCCGGTAGTCGTCCGGCACCTGGAGCGCCCACTCCGGCGGGAGCTCCGCACCACCCGGGAGCCGTTGCTCGAGGACGGCGTGCGGGTAGTCGTGCACCGCCGCGCCGAGCTCGGCGCCGTCGGACACGCGCACCACGACGGCACGCCCGGACAGCGTCCCGTAGTCGACGCCGATGACGTACTGCTGATTCATCAGGTGGTGGTCCTCTCGAGGGTTGCGGTGCTCGCGCGGACGATCAGCTCGGGGCTGATGAGTCGGTCCGGGGTGGGGTCGTCGGCGATCGCGGCTCGCAGGATGGCGATCGCGCGCCGCCCCACGGCCGGGAAGTCCTGCCGGACGGTGGTGAGCGGTGGGATGAGGTACGGCGCCTCGGGGATGTCGTCGAACCCGACGACGCTGATGTCCTCGGGAACCCGGCACCCCGCCTCCGAGAGCGCCCGCAACAGCCCGAGCGCCATCTGGTCGTTCGCGCAGAAGACGGCGGTGACGTCCGACCGGGCGGCGATCGCCAGACCGGCCTCGTAGCCGCTCCGGGCCGACCAGTCGCCCTCCAGGTGACGCGCCGGCCGCAGCCCCGCCTCGTACATCGCGTTGCGATAGCCGCGCAGTCGACCGCGCGCCTCGGTCCAGGAGACCGGGCCGGAGAGGTGGACGATGTCGGTGTGGCCCAGGTCGAGCAGGTGCCGGGTGCCGATCTCGGCACCGGCGACCTGATCCACGCCGACGGTCCACCGGCTCGTGGCCTCGTCGCCCTCGACGACGACCACCGGGACCCCCTGATCCACCTGGTGCCGGGCCGCCTCGACCGCGTCGGCGGTCGCCGCGATCAGCACGATCCCCTCGACCCGCTGGTCGCGCAGGTGGTCCATCGCGTCGGCGAACTCGGACCGGGTCAGGCTCTGCAGGTTGGCGGAGCTGACGAAGTAGCCCGCCTCCCGACCGGCGGCCTGGATCGACCGGTGGACCGTGCTCGGCCCCCAGAAGGCGCCCTTGGAGCCGATGACCCCGATGGTCCCGGAGCGACGCGTGACCAGGCTGCGGGCCGCGGTGTTGGGGCGGTACCCGAGCTGCCGGATCGCCTCCATCACCCGGTCCCGGGTCTCGGGCCGCAGGTTGGTCTGCCCGTTGACGACCCGTGACACGGTCTGGTGGGAGACCCCGGCCAGGCGCGCGACGTCGGCCATCACCGGGGTCCGGTCGCCGCCTCGGCGGTCGGCGGGAACGATCTCGGTCACGACTGCCGCCGCGTCATCAGCCGCTGGATCACCACGAAGACCAGCAGCAGCACGCCGATGGCGATCCGGGTCCACCAGGAGCTGAGCGTGCCGTCGAAGGAGATGAAGGTCTGGATCGTGCCCAGCACGAGCACGCCGAAGAACGAGCCGATCACGAAGCCACGGCCGCCGGTCAGCAGCGTGCCGCCGATGACCACGGCCGCGATCGCGTCGAGCTCCATGCCGACCGCGTGCAGGCTGTAGCCGGAGAGGGTGTAGAGCGAGAACAGCAGCCCGCCCAGCGCCGCGCAGAACCCGCTGATCGCATAGACCCCGACCTTGACCGCGCCGACCTTGAGCCCCATGAGCATCGCCGAGCTCTGGTTGCCGCCGATCGCGTAGACCGTGCGGCCGAACCTGGTGCGCGCGAGCACGTAGGCGGCGATCGCGACGGTCGCGAGCGCGACCACCACGATCCAGGTCGTGTAGTAGCCGCCCGGCAGCGTGATCGAGGCGAACGCGATCTCGCTGAACGTGTCGTCGGTGATCGGGATCGACTCGACACTGATCAGGTAGGTCAGCCCCCGTGCCAGGAACATCCCGGCGAGCGTCGCGATGAACGGCTGGATGTCGAAGTAGTGGACCAGGACGCCCATCAACGTGCCGAGCATGGTGCCGACCACGAGGACGGTTCCCATCGCGAGGTACGGCGACCAGCCGAGCTCGAGCGTCTTGGCGGCGATCATCGTGGACAGCGCCACCACCGACCCCACCGAGAGGTCGATGCCACCGGTGAGGATGACGAAGGTCATCCCGACCGCCAGCACGATGAGGAAGGAGTTGTCGAGCAACAGGCTCAGCAGCACCTGCGGGTCGGTGAAGCCCTCGTAGCGCAGCCCGCCGACGCCGAACATGCCGACGAACAGCGCGAAGGTGACGATCACCGGCAGGTAGCGCGACGACGGGGTATAGGTGCGGACCCGTTCCCACCACGAGACGGGTGCCGGTGCGGTGGTGGTGGTCATGCCGTTCCTCCCGTGGCTGCTGCGGCTGCCCGACGGCGGCTGAAGGCCGCCCGCGTGCGCGGCGACTGGAGCAGGCACACCGCGATGACGACGACCGCCTTGAACAGGTAGTTGGCCTCGGACGGGATGCCGATGTTGGGGATCGTGCGCGCCAGGGTGGCGATGAAGAGCGCCCCGACGAGCGTGCCGGCCAACGAGAAGCGTCCTCCGGTGAGCGCGGTACCGCCGATCACCACGGCCAGGATCGCGTCGAGCTCGATCCACAGGCCCAACGTGTTCGGGTTCACCGATCGGGTGTTGGCCGAGATGATCAGCCCGGCCAGGCCCGCGCAGGCGCCGCCGAAGATGTAGACGGTCCAGATGATCGTGCGGGAGCGGACGCCGGCGAGCCGGCTCGCTTCGGGGTTGACGCCGACCGCCTCGATCAGCATGCCCAGCGCCGTACGTCGCGTGAGCACCGCGGTCAGCGCGACCATGACCAGGGCGACCAGGACCGCGATGGGCAGTCCGAGCACGAACCCGGATGCCAGCGCGGAGAACGTGCCGTTGTTGACCGTGGTGATCTGACCCCCGGTGATCAGCATCGCGACGCCGCGGCCGGCCACCATGAGCACCAGCGTCGCGATGATCGGCTGGATGCCCAGGACCGAGACCAGGAAGCCGTTCCACGCGCCGAGCAGCGCGCAGACGGCCAACGCGGTGGTGCAGGCGATGACCGCGGTGGCCGCCGCGCTCTCCTGAGGGCTGGCCGCGATCATCGTGCACGCGACAGCGGCTCCGATCGCCGCGACCGCGCCGACCGACAGGTCGATCCCGCGGGTCGCGATCACCAGTGTCATGCCGAGGGCGATCAGCAACACCGGCGCGCTGTTGCGCGCGATGTCGATGAGACTGCCGTAGAGATGCCCGTCCTGGATCCTGACGTTGAGGAAGGTCGGCGTCGCGATCACGTTCACGACGAGCAGCACGAGGAGGCCGGCCAGCGGCCAGGTGATCGGGTGGGCGAAGGCGCGCGCGAGGAGTCCGCGCCGCGTCGTACGTCGCTCCGAACCGCCCTCGGTCCGGGGTGGCGGCGCCGGGGTCAGGGTGTCACTCATGGGAGGTCGCCTCCTCGGCGCGGGACTCGCCCGCGATGATCTGGAGGACGTCCCCCACGGTGACGTCCACGTTGGGTCGCTCGTCGATCTTGCGGCGGTCCCGGAGCACCACGAGCCGGTCGCTCAGCCGCAGCACCTCCTCGAGCTCGGCGGAGATGAAGACCACGGCCATGCCCTGCTGGGCGAGCTCGGCGACCTTCGCCTGGATCTGCGCCTTCGCCCCGATGTCGATGCCCCGGGTCGGCTCGTCGAGGATCAGCACCTCGGGCTCGGTGATCAGCCAGCGCGCGAGGAGCACCTTCTGCTGGTTGCCGCCCGAGAGGTTGCGCATCAGCGCATCCGGGTCGCGGGGCCGGATGTCGAGGGCGTCGAGGTACTGCTCGACCAGCCGCGCACGGGTCGCCTGCGGGATCGGGCGCAGCCAGCCGCGGGAGGCTTGCAGTGCCAGCAGCATGTTGTCGGCGACCGTGAGGTCGCCCACGACGCCCTCCGCCTTCCGGTCCTCGCTCGAGAAGGCGACCTTGCGGTCGATCGCGTGCCGCGGGCTGCGCAACCGGCGGCGGGTCGAGCGGATCTCGATGTCGCCGTGGTCGGCGGTGTCGGCGCCGAAGAGCAGCCGGGCCAGCTCGGTGCGGCCGGAGCCGAGGAGCCCGGCGAAGCCGACCACCTCGCCGTCGTAGAGCGCGAGGTCGGTCGCCTCGAGGCACCCCTTGCGGCTCAGTCCGACCGCCGTGAGCACGGGGGTCGCCTCGGACGGCGACGGATGACGCTCGTGGTGGTCGAGGCTCTCGAGAGCCTCCAGGTCGCGGCCGATCATCAGCCGGACCAGGTCGAGCTGACTGGTCTCGGCGACCGTGCGCTCCTCGACCAGGCAGCCGTTGCGCAGGATCGTCAGGCGGTCGGCGACCTCGTAGACCTGGTCCAGGAAGTGCGAGACGAACAGGATCGCGACGCCGTCGTCGCGGAGCGTGCGGATCACGTCGAACAACGTGGCGGCCTCGTCGGCGTCGAGGCTGGACGTGGGCTCGTCGAGGATCACGACACGGGCGTCGACGTCCACGGCGCGCGCGATGGCGACCAGCTGCTGGATCGCGATGGGGTGCTCGCCGAGGAGCGAGGTCGGGTCGATGTCGAGCCCGAGGCGGTCCAGGGTCCGCTTCGCCTGCCGGTTCATCGCGCGGACGTTGATGCCACCGAGCCGCCGCGGCTCGCGTCCGAGCAGGATGTTCTCGGCCACCGTGAGGTTGGGGACCAGGTTGACCTCCTGGTACACGGTGCTGATGCCCGCCGCCTGGGCCGCGGCCGGGGTGTGGAACTCGTGCTGCTCGCCACCGACGAGGATCGTGCCGTCGTCGATGCCGTAGACACCTGTCAGCGCCTTGATCAGGGTGGACTTGCCCGCACCGTTCTCCCCCATCAGCGCATGCACCTCGCCGGGGAGCAGCCGGAAGGACACGTCGTCGAGCGCACGGACGCTGCCGAAGGCGATGGAGATGTCGCGCATCTCGACGACCGGCTCCGGGGCCGGCGGTGGAGCCACGGGTCGTGGCTCCTCGTGCGTCTGTGTCATCGGGGTTCCCTCCAGGGTCGGCATCACGACGGTGGTGATCCCGTCGTCGCGCGAACCGGTCCCGCCACGGGCGGCGGGACCGGTCTCGGCTCGATCAGTACTGGCGCTCCGGAAGCACCTCGGCGGCCTCCTCCTGGGTGAAGGTGGTCTCCTCGGTGACGACGCGCTCCGGCACCTCCTCACCGGCGACGACCTGCTCGGCCAGCTCCATCAGCTGGGGGCCCAGCAGTGGGTTGCACTCGACGATGTAGTTGATCTTCCCGTCGGCGAGCGCCTGCATGCCGTCCTTGACCGCGTCGACGGTGATGATCTGGACGTCCTCGCCCGGCGTCATCCCCGCCGCCTCGATCGCCTCGATCGCGCCCAGACCCATGTCGTCGTTGTGCGCGAACACGACGTCGATGCCGTCCTCGGAGTTGAGGAAGGACTCCATCACCTTCTTGCCGCCGTCGCGGGTGAAGTCACCCGTCTGCGAGGCGATGACCTCGATGGACGACTCCGCGGAGATCGCGTCGGCGAACCCGTTCTGGCGGTCGATGGCCGGCGCGGCACCGGTGGTGCCCTCCAGCTCGACCACGGCCACGTCGCCGTCACCGTCGATGTCGGCGTCCGCGGCGTTCTCGACCAGCCACTCGCCGGCCTTCTCGCCCTCCAGCACGAAGTCGGAGCCGAGGAAGGTCTCGTAGAGCGAGGTGTCCTCGCTGTCGACCGCCCGGTCGGTCAGGATGACCGGGATGTCGGCGCGCTTGGCCTCCTGCAGGACGGTGTCCCACCCGGTCTCGACGACCGGGCTGAAGGCGATGACGTCCACCTTCTGCTGGATGTAGGACCGGATCGCCTTGATCTGGTTCTCCTGCTTCTGCTGCGCGTCGGAGAACTTCAGGTCGATGCCGAACTCGTCGGCGGACGCCTTGACGGAGTCGGTGTTGGCGGTCCGCCAGCCGCTCTCGGCTCCCACCTGCGAGAAGCCCATCACGATCTGGTCGTCGCCGCCTGAGTCGGCGTCGCTGCTGCTACAGCCGGCCAGCGCGGCCGCACCGATCAGGAGCGCGCTGGCGGTGGTCACGGTTTTCTTCACCACTGGTTTCCTCCACATCCTCGGGCAGTCCGCCCTGTGACTGGTGTCACGTGGCGACTAGTGTGAGCGCTAACATTCCGATCCGTCAAGAGTTCCCACCCAGCGAATCCCCAACCCGATGTGAACGCTCACCCGGGCCGGCCCGGGCTGCCCGGGCGACGGCGGATCGCATCACCGAGAGCAGGTACCCCATGGACACCTTCCTGCGCAGCCACCGGATACGACGCGAGATCCGGCCCGCCGATCTCGCCCGCACCGTCGGCGTCCACCCGATGTCGATCCTGCGGTGGGAACGCCGCGAGCGGCTGCCGGGCTCGGCCCACATCCGGGTGCTGGCCGACGCCCTCCAGCTCGACCCGGCGCGGGTCGCCGCGTTCTTCGACGCTGCCCGACGCCCGGCGGACGACTCCGGGCCCTCCGGACGAGGACTCCGAGCGATCCGCCGGGCAGCGGGCGTCTCGGCGGCGACCATCGCTCGTCGACTCGGCGTCGGGGTGTCCACGGTCTACAACTGGGAGTCGGGACGGGCCCGGATCCCCTCCGACGTGATCACCCCGCTCGGCGACCTGCTCGGCATCCCGGGCGAGCGGCTCGTCGAGCGGCTGTCGACGTCCCCCACCCGCGCAGGACGACCACCGACGCACAGTCCGCTGCGTCGGATGCGCGCGCGCAGCGGCCTGAGCCAGGAACGAGCCGCGCGAGCCGCCGGGGTCCACCGGCAGTCGCTCGGCGCCTGGGAACGCGGCGAGGGCACACCACCCCTGGCCGTCGTACGTCGGCTCGCGCGCACCTACGGCCGCTCCGTCGCCGACGCGGCCGATGCCGCCGGCGTCGCTCCGCCCCCACTCCTCGCACCACAGCGCTGGCGACCCGGAGACCTGCCGGAGGTGCTCCGCACGCTGCGGGACTGGACCGGTCTCACCCAGCGTGATCTCGCCCGTCGCTGCCGCTGCAGCGTCGCCACGATCCGCGCGTGGGAGGCCGGTCGCTCCGCACCGAGCAGCCGACTTCGCCGACGCACGGAGTCGGTCTTCGGCCTGGCGCCCGGATCGCTGCGCGCGGCGATCAGCAGTGACACCGGTCAGCAGGAGGAGCAGGTCTCGAACACCCACCCGATCCGCGACCGGTAGGTCTCGCCCGGGTGCAGCACAGCCGACGGCCACCCCGGATGGTTCGGCGTGTCCGGCGCCCGCTGCGGCTCGAGCGCGAGCCCGTCCCCCTGGCGCAGCAGCCGGCCCTCGCGGTCGCGGCTGGTGCCGTCGAGGAAGTTGCCGGTGTAGACCTGCACCCCCGGCTGGTCGGACCACAGCTCCATCCGCAGCCCGGTCCGCGGGCCGGTGACCGCGGCCATCGGTCGCCAGCCGTGCCCGTCGACGACGTAGTGATGGTCGATGCCGCGGGCGTCGCCGATCTGCTCGTGCTCAGCACGGACGACCGGGCCGAGCAGGGGGTCGGCGCGGAGGTCGAGCGGGGTTCGCGCGACCGGCGCCTCCTCGCCGACCGGGATCCCCGTCGCATCGACCGGAAGGTACGACGCGGCCGGCACCATCAACCGGTGCTCGTCGATCGTGCCGCGGCCATGCAGGTTGACGTAGGCGTGACTGGTGAGGTTGACCACCGTGGTCGCTGTCGTGGTGGCGGTGAGCTCCAGCGTCACCTGGGGACCGGCCACCGCATACCGGGCGCGGGCGGTGAGGGCACCGGGATATCCCTGGTCGCCGTCGGGGCTCACCAGCTCGAAGGTGACCGCGTCGGACGACTGCTCGACGACCGACCAGCGTCGGCGGTGGAACCCGTCAGGTCCACCGTGCAGGTGGTGACCGCGATCGTTCGTCGGCAGCGCCACCTCCCGACCACCGAGCTCGAAGCGGCCACCGGCGATCCGGTTGGCATAGCGCCCGATGATGCCGCCGACGAAGTCGGACGAGGCGCGCACCGCCGTCGCGCCGGGCAGACCGAGCGCGACATCGTGCCGTTCCCCGTCACCGCCGGTGACGACCAGCCGCTGCATCGTGGCACCGACATGCATCAGGTGGAGCTCGGGCCCGGGAGCACGGCCGATCACCACCGTCGAGGAGTGCGTCGTACCCGTCACCGTGTGAACGCTAACAGGCCGGGTGGCGCCGCTCAGGTCCGCGGATCGGTGGACGAGGCGCGCACGACCAGCTCCGGCTGCAGCAGCTCGACGGAGGCATCCGCCTCCCCATCGAGCGCCCGCAACGCCAGGTCGAGGGCGCGGCGTCCCAGCTCGGGGAACGGCTGTCGGATCGTGGTGAGCGAGGGCCAGTAGAACGCCGCCTCCGGCACGTCGTCGAAACCGACGACACTGACCTCCTGCGGCACCTTCCGATCGGACTCGTGCAGCGCTCGCAGCACGCCGAGGGCCATCGCGTCGTTGGCGGCGAAGACGGCCGTCACCTCGGGGCTCTCCGCGATCCTTCGCCCGGCCTCGTAGCCACTCACCGCCGACCAGTCCCCCGCCAGCTCGGGACCGGGCAGCAGGCTCCGGTCGTCGTGCGCGGCCCGCCACCCGGTCCGGCGCTGGCCGGCCTCGACCCAGTCCGTCGGCCCGCTGACGTGCGCCACGCTGTGGTGCCCGAGGTCGAGCAGGTGCTCGGTGGCGAGCCGCGCACCAGCCTCCTGGTCGATCGCCGCAGCCATCGACTCGCCGGCGCCCAGCCCTTGGACGAGCACCACCGGGATCGGCAACGAGAGCGCCTGCACCATGGGCAGCGTGTCGCGGTGCGCGACCGCCACGACGATCGCCTCCACCGCCTGGTCGAGCAACCGCTCCACGGCCTGTCGCAGCAGGTCCTCGGCGAACTCGCGCACGCCGACCACCGACACGTCGTACCCCGCGTCGTGCCCGGCCTCCTGCACCGCCGAGGCGATCATGCTCGGCCCGTAGAGCGCGAGGTGCGCCGAGACCATCCCGATCCGACCGGACCGGTTGGTGGCCAGCATGCGCGCCGCGTTGTTGCGCCGGTAGCCGGTCTCCCTGATCGCGTCGAGCACGCGCACACGCGTGTCCTCCCGGACCAGCGGCGAGCCGTTGAGCACTCTCGACACCGTCTGGTGGGACACCCCGGCGAGTGCCGCCACGTCAGCCATGCTGGGCGATCGGCTCCCGGTCGCCCGTCGATTGTCCGCCATACAGCCACTCTAGGATGCTGGAACCCGTTTCATCGGCGTCCGAATGGAGAGCGCTCACATCAGCCGGGCCGGTGGGTCGCGAAGAACTCGTCCAGCAGCGTGGCGGACTCCGCGGCCAGCACCCCGGCGACCACCTCGGGACGGTGGTTCAGCCGCCGGTCGCGTACGACGTCCCACAGCGACCCGACCGCGCCCGCCTTGTCGTCGTACGCGCCGAACACCAGGCGGTCGACCCGCGCCAGCACCGTGGCACCGGCGCACATCGTGCAGGGCTCGAGCGTGACGACGAGCGTGCAGCCGGCGAGCCGCCACTCGCCGCGCGCGGTCGACGCCGCGCGGAGCGCGACGATCTCGGCATGACCGGTGGGGTCGGCGTCGGCCTCCCGCACGTTGCGACCCGTGGCGATCACGGCACCGGACTCGTCGACGACGACCGCGCCGATCGGGACGTCCCCGGTCCGCAGCGCGGCGCGGGCCTCGGCGAGCGCGGCCGTCATCGGCTCGCGCCAGGGCGCGGTCCGCACCACGCTCAGGCGGAGGTGAGGCCGACGGCGTCGTCGAAGAGCTCGCCGAAGCCGAGGCGGCGCGCCACCTCGGACAGCAGCTCGTCGGGGTAGAGGTCGTAGTCATCGATCAGCATGCCGAGATCCATCGCGCTCAGCCCGAAGTCGTCGAGCAGCTCCAGGTCACCGGCGGGCTCCTGCTCGTCCTCGTCGTCCGGGAAGGGCAGCTCGAGGAACTCGACCGCGGACGCGGCGACCTCCCACTCGGTGGCCGCGGTGATGTCGGAGAGCAGCACCCTGGCCTCGTGGCCCACGACCCGCACGATGAGGAAGAAGTCCTCGTCCACCGCGACCAGCCCGACGGCGCCGTGGTCACCGGGGAACCGCCGCAGCGCGTCGACCAGCGTGCCGGCGTCGACGACGTGGTCGTGGGTGAGCTCGGCGACCTCCCAGGCACCTTCCTCGCGGTAGGCGGCCAGGGCGAAGTCGACCGCGTCGGAACCGGCCATGGCGTGCCTCCTCTGCCAGCGCACCCGCTTCGGGCGGACGCCCTTGTCAACAGGGTGACACGGTGGCGCGCGGGGCGGTAGCCCTTTCTCCTAGAGTTCCCTCATGCAGACCCAGGTCGTGGACCACCCGCTCGTCGCCCACAAGCTCACCGTCCTGCGCGCGCAGGAGACCGACTCGCCGACCTTCCGGTCACTGACCGACGAGCTGGTCACCCTGCTGGCCTACGAGGCGACCCGCGACGTACGCGTCGAGCCGACCGAGATCACGACGCCGGTCGCGCCCACGACCGGGGTCCGGCTGGCCGCTCCCAAGCCGCTGGTCGTGCCGATCCTGCGCGCCGGCCTCGGGATGCTGGAGGGCATGATGCGGCTGCTGCCGACCGCCGAGGTGGGCTTCCTGGGCATGGTGCGCAACGAGGAGACGCTGGAGGCGTCGACGTACGCCGAGCGGCTGCCCGACGACCTGTCGGGGCGGCAGTGCTACGTGGTCGACCCGATGCTGGCCACGGGCGGCACCCTGGCCGCGGCGATCCGGTTCCTGGTGGACCGCGGGGCCGACCACATCACCGCGGTGTGCCTGCTGGCGGCGCCCGAGGGTTGCCGGCGCCTCGAGGACGAGCTCGCCGGCCTCGACGTACCGGTCACCGTGGTCACCGCGGCGATGGACGAGAAGCTCAACGAGGTGGGCTACATCGTGCCGGGGCTCGGCGACGCCGGCGACCGGCTCTACGGCCTCGCCGAGTAGCCCGGGGCGACCGGCCGACCGCCCGCCGTCACGGCATCGCGGCCGCGTCGGCGTGGTCGACCGTCGCCCGCTGCTCCCGCTCGATCCGCGCCCGCCCCCACGCGCCGAGCGGAGCGAGTGCCGCATTGAGCGACCGGCCGTGCTCGGTCAGCGAGTACTCCACCCGCGGCGGCACCTCCGGATACACCTCGCGGTGCACGAGCCCGTCGGCCTCCATCTCGCGCAGGTGCTGGGTCAACATCTTCTCGCTCACGCCGGGAAGGCCGCGTCGCAGCTCGGCGAAGCGTCGTACGTCGTGCGCGTCCAGCTCCCACAGGATCAGGCCCTTCCACTTGCCGCTCACGACATCCATCGCGGCGTCGATGCCGCAGAGGTAGGGACCACACCTCGGCGCTCTCGCCATCACCGCCTCCTACTGACCATGTGGTAAGTACCGCAGTAACAAGTGGGTACTTCCCTGATCGTACGCCGCTCGCGAGCATGGAGGCATGACCACCACCGACAGCACCCCACGACCCGCCACCCCCGTCACTGTGCTCGGTCTGGGAGCCATGGGCAGCGCCCTCGCTGCGACGGCACTGGCCGCCGGCCATCCGGTCACGGTCTGGAACCGGACCCCAGGTCGCGCCGACGCCCTCGTCACCCGCGGCGCCCGGGAAGCGACCGCGGTGGGCGACGCCGTGATGTCGAGCCCGGTCGTCGTCGCGTGCCTGCTCAAGCACCCCTCGGTCCATGAGGCCCTCGACCCGGTCGTCGACCGACTCAGCGGCCGGACCCTGCTCAACGTGACCACCACGACACCCGACGAGGCACGCGAGCTCGCGGCATGGGCCGCCGAGCGCGGCATCACCTACGTCGACGGCGCGATCCTCGCCACGCCGCCGATGATCGGGGCACCCGAGGCACAGCTCTTCCTCAGTGGCTCGCGTGCCGGCCACGACCTCGTCCGCCCCCTGGTGTCGGCCTGGGCGACCACCGAGTACCACGGAGAGGACCCCGGCGCGGCCTCACTGATCGACCTCGCGCTGCTGTCGGGGATGTACCAGATGTTCACCGGCCTCTTCCACGGCGCGGCGATGGTGGAGTCCGCCGGGATGGACGCGCAGGACTTCGCCGCCCGCGCGACACCCTTCATCGGCGCGATGGTGCCGGCCTTCCACGGGTTCGCCGCCATCGTCGACGGTGGGGACTACACCGTCGACGGGCAGCAGAGCCTGGACTTCTCCGACCTGAGCCACATCGTGCGCGCCAGCGATGAGCAGGGCGTCGACCCCGCGCCGGTTGCGGCGGTCCAGTCGCTGATCAGCCGCCAGATCGGGGCCGGCCACGGCCAGGAGGGATTCGCTCGCATCTTCGAGAGCCTCCGATCTCGCGATGTCGACGAGGCGGACATCGCGTGACGACGCCGGTGATCTCCCGTGGTCCTCCGGGGGCTGCGCTCGGGCGTCGCCGCGGACACCCCGCACTAGAACATGTTCCCCTGTGTAGGTTGGCGCTCGCTGTGCCCCCGACAGGCAGGAGTTGCCCGTGCTGATCGGCATCCCGCAGGAGTCCAAGACCGGCGAGACGCTGGTCGCAGCGACCGCGAAGACCGCCAGCCAGCTGCGCAAGCTCGGCTACGACGTGATCGTCGAGTCCGGGGCCGGTGCGGCGGCGGACCAGTCCGACGAGGCCTACCGCGAGGCCGATGTGAAGGTCGGCGGCGCCGAGGAGGTCTGGGCCGCGGACGCGGTCGTCAAGGTCAACGTGCCGACCGAGGAGGAGATCGGCCGGCTGCGCGAGGGCGCGACGGTCGTGTCGATGATGGCACCGGCGCGCTCGCCCGAGCTGGTCGACCAGCTGGCCGCGGCCGGCGTGACCGGGTTGGCGATGGACGCCGTCCCGCGCATCTCGCGGGCGCAGTCGATGGACGTGCTGTCCTCGATGGCGAACGTCGCCGGCTACCGCGCGGTGATCGAGGCCGCCCACGAGTTCGGCCGCCAGTTCACCGGTCAGGTGACCGCGGCGGGCAAGGTCC
>CAZJDU010000078.1:14377-18110 GCA_964544855.1 uncultured Nocardioides sp. | reverse complement strand
AGCACCGAGACCTGCGGGCGGCGACGGAGGCTTCGAGGCTCGTCGCCAGGGCTCCTCGCACCTCAACCACCGTGGATCGGTGGCGCCCCGCACACACCATCGATCGTCGCGATGCGACGGGTTTGGGCGACGGCTCGATGCGACATGCTCCGGGGCATGGTCGATCAACAGGAAGCCAGGCAACTCCGCCGCACCGTCGACACCCTGGAAGCGCGATGGCTGCTGTCGTTGCCGGTCGTGGCGAGCGCCGTGGCGACGTTCCTCCCGGTCCTCGACCTCGACATCTCCGACGACGACGCCGCTGCGACGACCACTCTGCTCGGCTTCCTGGTCGATCCCGGACTCTCGGACGACCATTGGCCGGTCCTGCTGTGTGCGCTCGGCCTCGTGGCCGCACTCACCGGCTGCGTCGTGCTGGCATCGATCCCTCCTACGCCGCGCGCAACGACACTGCGCCTGGTCCGCGCTGGTGCCGTCGCAGCGGTGGCGCTGGCCGTCCTGTTGTTCGTCCTCACCGCGGGAGACGAGTCCGACGGGTCGTCGTCCGATCCGTTCCAGCCCCGCTTCGAGTTCGTGACCCTCCTCGCGCTCCCGGTCTGGTTCGCCATCACGGCGAACCTGGCTCGTGACCTGGTGGGGGTGCGGGCGCCGAGGTAGCCGGACCGCACAGCACCGGCACGCGGCCGCTCACCACAGCAACAGAGTGAGCACCAGCGAGCTACCCACCGCAAGCCCCGTGGCGCCGAGCGCCAACCCCACCGCCGGCAACGGGATCGGCAGCAGCCGGCGCACCACCAGCCCCAGCCCCAGCCCGAACATGGCGGCGGCGAGCAGCACCGTCGCCACCGCTCCCACGCCGTCCAGCACGAGCGGAGGCAGGACGCCGGTCGACCGTACGGCGGCCGCAGCGACGAACCCGATCACGAACCACGGCACCAACGGGCCCGGCTCGCCCGCCACCACACCGCGACGGTCCCGTCGCCGGGAGAGTGCATAGACGGGCGCGAGCAACGCGACCCGGCCGAGCTTCACCGTCATCGCGATCGCCACCGCGCCGCTGCCGGCGAGCGCGGAGGCGGCCACGACCTGCGCCACCTCGTGCACCGACGCACCGATCCACACCCCGGCCTGCTGCTCACTGAGCCCGAGCAGCTCCGCGGCCAGGGGCAGCACCACGATCGCTCCCGTGCCGAGCACGGTGACCAACGCGACGACGAGCGCGACGTGCTCATCACGCCGCCTGATGCCTCCCTCGACCGCGGCCACGGCGGCGGCACCGCAGACCGCACACCCGGCGGCGATCATCGTGACCAGGCCGCGCTCGAGACCCATCCGGTCGCCGAGCCAACAGGTGCCGAGGTAGGTGACGGCGACGACCGCGACGACCACGATCACCCCGCGGAGGCCGATCACTCCGAGATCGTCGAGCTGCAGGCGGAAGCCGAGCAGGACGACCCCGAGGCGCAGGCAGAACCGCGTCGCCGCGGCCGGGTCCGGAAGCGCCCGCCAGGCTGGTGGAACCGCGTTGGCCACCAGGGCGCCGAGGACCAGTGCGATCAGCAACGGGCTCACCAACGGCACCGCACCTCCGAGCGCCAGCGCCCCCGAACCGGCCACCACCAGCACGAGAGGCACCGGGAGCACCGCCCGTGGCGGCGACAGCAGCGATGTCATGCCACCAGACTGGCGGCGTCGGGACGTCGGCAGTAGACCCGGGGACCTGCCCGGCCCATAAACTGTGGTGATGACCTGGGACCTGGTCTCGCTCCAGCTGCTCGTCGCCATCGGCCGTCGCGGCAGCCTCGGTGCGGCGGCACGCGAGCTCGGGATCACCCAGCCCGCCGCCAGTGCGCGGCTCCGGGGGCTCGAGGCCACCTGCGGCCTCAACCTCGTGAACCGCTCGCCGCGGGGGTCGACGCTGACCGACGACGGCGTGGTGCTGTGCGAGTCGGCGGCGCGCGTGCTGCGCGAGGCGGAGACCTTCGAGGTGACGCTGGACTCGCTTCGCGACCGGAGCCGCGGCGCTCTCAGCGTCGCGGCGAGCATGACGATCGCCGAGCACCTCGTGCCTCGATGGGTGGGGGCACTCCGGCGTCAGGACCCTGATGTGGTGACCGGGCTGACGGTGGCCAACAGCGACGACGTCATCACGATGGTCCGCGACGGCCGCGTCGAGATGGGGTTCGTCGAGAGCCCCGTGACCGCGCGCGACCTGCGGATGCGCACCGTCCACCGCGACGAGGTCCTCGTGGTCGTGACGCCGGATCATCCGTGGTCACGCCGCCGGCGCGCGGTCGACGCCGGCGAGCTGGCAGCGACACCTCTGGTGCAGCGGGAGCCCGGCAGCGGCACCCGCAGCACGTTCGAGCGTGCGCTCGGCAGCGCCGCTCCGGTGGCACTGCAGGCCAGCTCCACCCACGCCGTGCTCAGCGCTGCACTCACCGGCATCGGTCCCGCGATCGTCTCCGAGATCGCGGCGCGGGCCGATCTCGCCGAGCGCCGGCTCGTCGCCGTCGCCACGACGCTCGACCTGCACCGACCGCTCCGCGCCGTGTGGCGCCCGCAGACCCGGCTGCGCCCGCCGCTCAGCGACTTCCTGCGGATCGCGGCCGGCGAGGACACCCCGAGCTGATCCGGACCGGCCACGACCCACCGGCGTCAGGTGAACACGCTCACGCCACCCGGGCCGACCAGCAGCCCCACGATGATGAGCACGACGCCCCAGAGGATCGCGCCGCGGAACAGCGACACGATCCCGGCGACGACCAGGATCACAGCCAGGATCCAGAGAATGAAACTCATGCGTCTTCTCCCTCCGTCGGTGCTGCCTCCGGCAGGTCCGACCCCTCGCGATCGGTCCGGAGACGAGCAGCAACCGTCGCCGTACCCAGGACGCCCCGGCGCAAACGGGCGCGCCCTCACGACCGGCGCGACGAACCGCCCTCGGCGAGGTCGGCGGTGACGGCCCGCGCCGTCGCGAGCAGTGGCTCGAGGAACTCGCCGACCGGGTCGCGGCGCGTGGTGCTGGAGACGTTGACCGCGGCGACCACCCGGCCGTCGCCCGCCCTGACCGGCGCCGCGATCGAGCGGAGGCCGGCGGCGAGCTCCTCGTCGCTGGAGGCCCAGCCCTGGTCCCGTACGACGTCGAGGATGCCGCGCAACGTCGCCTCGTCGCTCACCGTCCGATCGGTCGGCGGTTCCAGGTCGGCCGCGGCGAAGTAGGCGTCGAGCCCGACAGGCGGCAGCGCTGCCAGCAGCACCCGGCCCATCGAGGTCGCGAATGCCGGGAACCGCGTGCCGACCGTGATGCCGACGGTCATGATGCGCCGGGTGGAGACTCGCGCGACGTAGACGATGTCGGTGCCGTCGAGCACGGCGGCGGACGTCGACTCGTCGACCTCCGCGGAGAGACGCTCCAGGTGCGGCTGGGCGATCTCGGGCAGCCCGAAGCCCGACAGGTACGCCGTACCGAGGCGCAGCACCCGCGGCGTCAACGCGAAGCGGTCAGCCGTCTGCCGGGCGAAGCCGAGGTCGACGAGAGTGAGCAGGAAGCGGCGCGCCGCCGCCCTGCTGAGCCCGGTCGCCGTGGCGACCTCGGTGAGCGTCAGCTCGGCGTGGTCGGCGTCGAACGCCTCGATCACCGCCAGGCCGCGGGCGAGCGACTGGACGAACTCCGGTGGTCTCGAGGCGGTCATGGGGTTTCGAGGCTCGTCGCTGGCGCTCCTCGCACCTC
>CAZJDU010000078.1:0-14277 GCA_964544855.1 uncultured Nocardioides sp. | reverse complement strand
CGTCGCTGGCGCTCCTCGCACCTCAACCACCGGTGATGAGCGGTACGTCGAGGCGACCGGCCAGCTCGTCCGCGGCGACGCCGTAGGACTCCACCAGACGTACCCCGTCCGGCCCGATGTCGAAGAGCGCGACGTCGGTGTAGACGCGGCTCACGCACCCCACGCCGGTGAGCGGGTAGGCGCACGCGGGGACCAGCTTGGGCGAGCCGTCCTTCGCGAAGAGCGTCATCATCACGTAGACGTCCTTCGCGCCGATCGCGAGGTCCATCGCGCCACCGACCGCCGGGATCGCGTCGGGCTCACCGGTGTGCCAGTTGGCCAGATCACCGGCGGCGGAGACCTGGTAGGCGCCGAGCACGCACACGTCGAGGTGTCCACCGCGCATCATCGCGAACGAGTCGGCGTGGTGGAAGTACGACGCACCCGGCAGCTCGGTCACCGGCACCTTGCCCGCGTTGGTGAGATCGGGGTCGACCTCACCCTCCTGGGCCGCGGGTCCCATCCCCAGCATGCCGTTCTCGGTGTGGAGCACCACGCCGGCGCCATCGGAGAGGTGGTCGGCGACCAGCGTCGGCTGGCCGATGCCGAGGTTCACGAACGAGCCCTGCGGGATGTCCTGGGCGATCCGCGCGGCGATCTCGTGCTTGCTCAACGTCATCAGCGTGCCCCCTCCACGGTGTAGTGCCGTGCATCGACCTGCACGACCCGGTCGACGTAGATGCTCGGGGTGACGACCGCCTCGGGGTCGAGTGAGCCGGTCGGGACGACCTCGGTGACCTGGGCGATCGTGGTGGTGGCCGCGGTGGCCATGACCGGCCCGAAGTTCCGCGCGGTCTTGCGATAGACGAGGTTGCCCGCCTCGTCGGCGCGGTGGGCGCTGATCAGGGCCACGTCGCCCTTGATCGGGTACTCCAACAGGTAGGTCCTGCCGTCGATCTCGCGGGTCTCCTTGCCTTCGGCCAGCGGCGTACCGACCGCCGTCGGGGAGTAGAACGCCCCGATGCCCGCGCCGGCGGCACGCATCCGCTCGGCGAGGTTGCCCTGCGGCACGACCTCGAGCTCGACCTTGCCGGCACGGTAGAGGTCGTCGAAGACGTAGGAGTCGACCTGCCGGGGGAACGAGCAGACCACCTTGCGGACCTGCCCGGCGGCGAGCAGCGCCGCGAGCCCCACGTCGGCGTTGCCGGCGTTGTTGGACACCACGGTCAGGTCCTTCGCGCCGGTGCGGATCAGTCCGTCGATGAGGTCGAACGGCATCCCGGCGAGCCCGAAGCCACCGACCAGCACCGTCGAGCCGTCCTCGATGCCCGCGACCGCCTCGTCCACCGTCTCCAGGATCCGGGTCCGGCTCATGCGACGTTCTCCAGCACCACGGCCAGGCCCTGTCCGACGCCGATGCAGATCGCGGCCACGCCCCAGCGGGCGTCACGTTCGCGCAGCACCTTCGCGAGGGTCCCGAGGATCCGGCCGCCCGACGCACCGAGGGGATGGCCGAGGGCGATCGCGCCCCCGCGCACGTTGACGATCTCGGGATCGACCTTCCAGCCGTCGATGCACGCCAGCGACTGCACGGCGAACGCCTCGTTGAGCTCGACCGCCGCGACGTCGTCCCAGGCGATGCCGGCCTGCCGCAGTGCGGTGTTCGCGGCCTCGACCGGCGCATACCCGAAGGCCTGCGGCTCGAGCGCGAACGCGCCGCGGCCGGCGATCCGCGCGACCGGCTCGGCGCCGATCCGCCCCGCAGCGCCCTCCGAGCCCAGCAGCACCGCGGAGGCGCCGTCGGAGAGCGGCGACGCGTTGCCGGCCGTGATGGTGCCGTCGGCTCGGAAGACCGGTTTCAGGCCGGCGAGCTTCTCGGTGGTGCTGCCACCGCGGATCCCCTCGTCGCGGGCGAGGTCGGCGCCGTCGACGCCGACCACCAGGTCGTCGTAGAAGCCGTCCTCCCATGCCTGGTCCGCGAGCATGTGCGACCGTACGGCGAACTCGTCCTGCCGCTCACGCGAGATGCTGAACCTCTGCTGGAGCTGCTCGTTCGCCTCGCCGAGCGAGACGGTCCACTCAGCCGGCATCCGCGGGTTGACCAGCCGCCAACCGAGCGCGGTCGAGACCGCGGTGACATCCCCGGCGGGGAACGGGCGGGACGGCTTGGGCAGCACCCACGGCGCCCGGGTCATCGACTCGACGCCGCCGGTGAGCACGACCTCGGCATCACCGGTCTCGATCGCTCGTGCTCCTTGGATCGCCGCCTCCAGGCTGGACCCGCACAGCCGGTTGACGGTCACGCCGGGAACGCTGACGGGCACACCGGCGAGAAGCGCCGCCATCCGGCCGACGTTGCGGTTCTCCTCCCCCGCTCCGTTGGCGTTGCCCCAGATCACGTCGCCGATCGCCGCCGGGTCGAGATCCGGCGTCCGCGCCAGGGCGCCGGTCACCGCGCCGGCCGCGAGGTCGTCGGGCCGGACCTCGGCGAGCGCTCCGTTGAACTTGCCGAACGGCGTGCGCGCCGCGGCGTAGACGTACGCAGATTCCACGATGCCTCCGAGTTCGCATAGCGAACACTAGTTCTCAATGCGAACACCCTAGCACGTGCGGCGGCCACCGACGGGTCGCGAGGGTCACGAAGCCGTCGGCTCCTCCCCCCGCTCGATCGCGCGGTAGGCCTCCACCTGGGCCGCGGCGTACTGGTTGGCCTCGACTCCCTCCGGTGTCAGCGGAGTCACCTGATCGGGTCGGAGCTCACCGGTGCGCAGGTCGATCTGCTCGCCCGTGTAGCGCAGGATCGTCGCGACCACCGCGGCCACCGGCACCGCGAGGAAGGCGCCGATGATGCCGAAGATGGTGCCGCCGACCGCCACCGCGATCAGGATCAGTCCGGCGTGCAGCTCCATCGACTTGCCCTGGAGGTAGGGCTGCAGGACATTGCTCTCCACCTGCTGCACCACGATGATCACCGCGAGCACACCGAGCGCCGTGGCCCACCCGTTGCCCACGAGGGCCACGAGCACGGCGAGGGCGCCCACGGCGAAAGCGCCCACGATCGGGATGAAGCCGCCCAGGAACGTGAGCAGCGCGAGCGCGAAGGCGAGCGGCACCTGGAGCACCACCAGGCCGATGCCGATGAAGACGGCGTCCACCGCACTCACGATCGCCTGGGTGCGGATGAAGCCGCTCAGCGTCCGCCACGCCCGCGTCGAGGCCTCGGTGACGTGCCGTCCGGCCCGGCGACCGACCACGCTGCGCACCCACGGCAGGAAGCGCGGTCCGTCCTTGAGGAAGAAGAAGGTCAGCACCAGGATCAGGACCGCGCTGACCAGCGCCGAGGCCACCGCGCCCACACCGGTGAAGACGCCGGACGCGATCTGGGAGGAGCTGCCCTGGAGCCGATCGACCAGGGCGTTCGTGGCCTGAGCGATCTGCTCGTTCTGCAGGTTGATCGGCGGGCCGTAGGCCCAGTCCCGGAGCTCGATCAATCCCGCCGCCGCCTGGTCGACCAGGTCCGCCGACTGCGAGATGACCGACGGTGCGATCGCGGCGAAGACGCCACCGATGACCACGAACGGCACCAGGATGCCGATGAAGGCCGCGAGCGAGTCCGGCACCCGATGCGCCCGCAACCACGCCACCGCAGGCCACAGCACGGTGGTCACGATGAGCGCCAGCAGGATCGGCAGAACACCGACCCAGATCCGCCCCAGCAACCAGAGCAGCGCGGCCACGGTCACGCCGATGAGGATGAAGCGGAGGGCCGCGCCACCCGTGGCCTTCGCCCACTGCTGGATCACCACCTGCCGGTCGACCGGCTCACGCACCGGCGCCGTCACACCGATGTCGCCCGTGTCGCTCACGTCGGCCTCGTCCGGGCTCTCCTCGGTCGCCTCGGTGTCGTCGACGTCATCCCCGTGCGCACCCTCGGTCATAACGGACAACCTAGATGATCACGCCTCCGGCGATCGCGCCAGCGCTCCGCGCGGCGGGCGAGCGTCGATGCCACGAGAGCACACGATCCAGGAGGTTCCGCAGGTACCTCTAAGCGTCGTCGAGGAACTGCCGGTGGTTGCGGATCACCTCGGAGATGATCAGGTTGAGGAACTTCTCTGCGAACTCCGGGTCCAGTCCCGAGCTCTCCGAGAGCGATCGCAGCCGCGCGATCTGCACCGCCTCCCGAGAGGGGTCGGCGGGCGGCATGCCGGACCGCGCCTTGAGCCGACCGACGTGCTCGGTGCACTTGAACCGCTCGGCGAGCAGGTGCACCAACGCGGCGTCGAGGTTGTCGATGCTCGAGCGCAGCCGCAGCAGCTCCTGGCGGGCGTCGTCCTCAGTCACCACCCCATCCTCCCCGATGACCGGGTGTCGTCTTGCCACCTGGTCCCGCCCCTCGCGCGCTGCCGGTCGCGCCCCTACGCTCGCGGCACCGTCGACCGAGAGGATCCCCGATGAGCAGCGACCCGGTGATGTACACGCTCCAGCCGGACGAGCAGCCGACCCACTGGTACAACCTGGTCGCCGACCTGCCGACGCCGCCACCGCCTCCGCTGCACCCGGGGACGCACCAGCCGGTCGGGCCCGACGACCTCGGCCCGCTCTTCCCTCCCGAGCTGATCGCCCAAGAGGTCACCGCCGAGCGGTACGTCGAGATCCCCGGGCCGGTGCGTGAGGTCTACGCGCAGTACCGCCCCTCCCCGCTCTACCGGGCACGCCGCTGGGAGCAGCGGCTCGGCACGACGGCCCGGATCTACTACAAGTACGAAGGTGTCTCCCCTGCCGGCTCGCACAAGGTCAACACCTCGGTGCCGCAGGTCCACTACAACGCCGTCAACGGCGTCACCCGGCTGACCACCGAGACCGGGGCCGGCCAGTGGGGCACCGCGCTGGCCTACGCGTGCTCGCTCTTCGGCGTCGAGTGCGAGGTGTGGCAGGTGGGTGCGTCCTACGACACCAAGCCGCAGCGCCGCACCCTGATCGAGGTGTTCGGCGGTTCGGTGCACCGCTCCCCCAGCAGGCTCACGGAGGCCGGCAAGGCGTTCGGCGAGGATCACCCGGGCTCGCTCGGCATCGCCATCTCGGAGGCGGTCGAGGTCGCGGCCCAGGACGACACGGCGAAGTATGCCCTCGGCTCCGTGCTCAACCACGTGCTGCTGCACCAGACCGTGATCGGCGAGGAGGCGCTGCTCCAGCTCGCGAAGGCCGGCGAGACCGGCGCCGACCTGATCGTGGGCTGCGCCGGCGGTGGCTCCAACTTCGCCGGGCTGACCTTCCCGTTCCTGCGGGAGAGGCTCACCGCCGGCGGCCAGGAGCCCCGGATCCTCGCCGTCGAGCCGACGTCGTGCCCGACCCTCACCCGTGGCGAGTACCGCTACGACTTCGGCGACACCGCGGGTCTCACACCTCTGATGAAGATGTACACGCTGGGCCACGACTTCGTGCCGTCGGCGATCCATGCCGGCGGCCTGCGCTACCACGGCATGGCGCCGCTGGTGTCGCACGCGGTCCACGAGGGCCTGATCGAGGCGACGGCCCTGCACCAGACCGAGTGCTTCGAGGCCGCCGTCGAGTTCGCCCGCACCCAGGGTGTGGTCGCGGCACCGGAGTCGTCGCACGCGCTCGCACAGGTACGGCGGGAGGCTCTCGCGGCGGCCGAGGCCGGGACCGAGCCGGTGATCGTCGTCGGCCTCTCCGGCCACGGCCTGCTCGAGCTGGGAGCCTACGACGCGTTCCTCGCCGGCCGACTGGAGGACGACCCGCTGTCGGAGGAGTCCCTCACCCAGGCCCTGGCGGCGGTGCCGGGCATCGGATGACCCCGGCCCTTTCCGGTTGTCGGCGCTCTGGGTTTGAATAGGACCATGGACGATCACCCTCCACCAGCCTGGCCCCTCCCCGACGGGGAGGGGCTGCGCGACTCACTCCTCGCCGCCTACTCCGATCCCGAGCGCGGCTATCACGACGTCCGACATCTGGCTGCCGTGCTCCGGCGCCTCGACGAGCTCTCCGAGGGCGGGACGCCGTACGACGATCTCCCGGTGCGCCTCGCCGCGTGGTTCCACGACGCGGTCTACGACGGCGAGCGCGACGCCGAGGAGCGCTCCGCGGCCTGGGCGGAGGAGGCACTGCCGACCCTGGTGCACCCCGACGTCGTGGCGGAGGTCGCACGGCTGGTACGCCTCACCGAGCACCACCGCCCCAGCGAGGACGACCCGAACGGCTGCGCGCTCTCCGACGCGGATCTGGCCGTGCTCGCCAGCGCGCCGCCGGCGTACGACGCCTACGTGGCGGCAGTGCGGGAGGAGTACGACCACCTCCCCGACGACGTCTTCGTCGCCGGCCGCGCCGACGTGCTGCGCGGGCTCGCCGACAAGCCACGGCTGTTCCACACCGCCCACGGCCTCGACCAGTGGGAGGAGCGGGCGCGGCACAACCTGCGCCGCGAGCTGTCAGCCCTGACCACCGCCGCGGCGGCGTCGTAGCCCGGCGGCCCGGAGCCGTGCCACCAGCTCGCGCGAGCTGACCGGGCTCGCTCCGGCCGCGACCACCTGGTCGTACCACTCCGCCGGCACGTCGTAGTGGTCGCGGTCGAAGCCCCGTGCCGGGATCCCGAGCGTCCGGGCGAACGCGTGCAGCTCCGCGTACGACGCGTCGCTCGCCAGGTGCGACCACAGCCGCCCGTGCCCGGCGGCGTTCGGCGGGTCGATCAGGATCATCCGGCGAGGGTACTCACCAGGACCCTCCCCCTCCGCCACCGCCACGACCGGCGGACAGGAAGGCGTCGACGAGGTCGAGCAGGAACGCCAACCGATCGCGCTGCTCGTCGACCCAGGCAGCCAGGTCGGCCTTCATCGACTGCAGCGTGTCGATGATCGCCAGCACCCGTCGGACGTCATCGATGATGTCGGTCACGGCGGCGAAGCCCTTGGCGGCGAACTCCGCGGCGAAGACCACGGCGCCGGCGGGGCCGCACACCCGGGCGAGCAGCTGTCGCACCAGTCGCGCACCCTTCTCGACGAGCTCCACCACCAGCTCCTCGGTGCGGATCGTCAGCCGCTCGCTGTGCTCGGCGATGTGGTCGAAGACCTCCGCGCCGCGGGCGACCAGCTCACCCGCCCCGCGCGCAGCAGCGGCGTGCAGGCCGAGTCGGAGGAGGTAGGCCGACGCCGCCTCGCCGCCCCAGCGCGGGTCGACGGCGAGCGAGAGCCGGACGACGTTGCCGGCGTAGGTCGCCAACGCATCGCGCACCTGGTGCACCGCCGCAGCGTTCTGCCGGATCGCCTGGTAGTCGCCGGTCAGTGGCTGGATGAGCAGCTCCTCGAGACTGCCCTCCGGCAGCCTCGGCAGGCCGGCGCCCACCCCGTTGAGCGCGTCGATGCCCAGGTTCACGACATCGCGGATCCCGGAGACTCCCGCATCGAGAGCGACGAACTCCGGATCGTGGCGCAGCATCCGGTCGCCCCGCTCCGGGGCGCTGAGACCGAGCGGCTCGGGGTCGAGCAGTCCGGCGCGCCCGGTGAGACCGGCCACCAGCGGCGAGTCGGTCATCTCAGCGCACCAGCGGCAGCCGGTCGGCGACCGCGGCGTCGAGCTGCCGCAGCTCGCGCGTCGTCTCGACCACACCGTCGGTCAGGTCGACCCACTCGGCGCGCACGACCTGCTCGGTCGCGTCGAGGGCGTCCGCAACCAGGTCGACGAGCTCGGCGAGCGGACGCAGCAGGCAGACCGGGCTCGGCTCGAAGCCGTCGCGTCGGCACATCCAGCGCCGGGCGTGGTCGCAGATCTGGGCGAACTGGTCACCGAGCGTCGTCATGTCGTCGGGCAGACCGGCGAGATCGGTCCACGCGGTCACGTCGATCGCGCCGTCGAGCGCGTCGGCGACACCGCTCGCGACGATCTCGGTGACTGACGGGTCGGTCATGGCAGGCTCCTGAGGGGTCGGGAACGGCAACGACCCTCGACCTGCCCCGTCCGACACCGAGCTCAAACCACGGCCCGCGCGGCCTGTGGACGGGAGCGTGAATCCCGCGCCGCGTCGATCGTCGCGGCGCGGCGTCGAACATCAGTTCGACGTCCGCGTATCCTGGACGGGTGGACTTCCAGAGCACCCTGTTCGAGTCGACAGCCGGCTCACTCGACTGCGACCTGCTGGAACGCCGCGACCTCGACCACGGCGCCTGGATCGACGTGGCCCGGGGCTGGCTGCCCGAGGCCGACGAGGTCTTCGCGACGATGGTCCGTGAGGTGCCCTGGCGTGCCGAGCGGCGGCAGATGTATGACCGCGTGGTCGACGTCCCCCGCCTGGTCCACACCTACATGCTCGACGAGGACCTCCCCCATCCGGTCCTCACCGCCGCCCGCGAGGCGCTCTCCGACCACTACCTCCCCGAGCTGCTGGAGCGGTTCCGCACGGCGGGCTGCTGCTACTACCGCGACGGGCGGGACAGCGTCGCCTGGCACGGCGACACGATCGGCCGCGGGTCCAGCCACGACACGATGGTGGCGATCGTCTCGGTCGGCGACCCCCGCCGCCTCTGCCTGCGACCGCGCGGTGGCGGCGACTCGATCGCGATCGAGATGGGCCACGGCGACCTGGTGCTGATGGGCGGCAGCTGCCAGCGCACCTGGGAGCACTCGGTGCCGAAGGTCGCTCAGGCCGGGCCGCGGATCTCGGTGCAGTTCCGGCCGTTCAACGTGTTCTGAGCGCCGGGCGGCGCCCCTCGCGCCCCGACGGTGGTTGAGGTGCGAGCGCCAGCGAGCCTCGAAACCTAGAACTCCACGCCCGGCGCGGCCTGGTGCTCCTCGGGGGCGTCGTAGAAGTCGCGCTCCTTCACACCGGCCATGCCGGAGAAGAACATCCACGGCACGGTGGTGACGTTGGTGTTGAGCTCGCGGACCGCGTCGTTGTAGTACTGCCGGGCGAAGGCGATCTGGTCCTCGGTCTTCGCCAGCTGGTCCTGCAGGTCGCGGAACCCACGGTCGGCCTTGAGGTCGGGGTAGGCCTCGGCGACGGCGTTGACCTGCACCAGCGCCTGGGAGAGCTCGGCATCCGCTGCTGCCTTCGCCGGGACGTCGTCGCCCTCGGCGGCTGCGGCGACACCGGCACGGGCCCTCGTCACCCGGGCGAACACCTCCTCCTCGTGCCGCGCGTATCCCTTGACCGTCTGCACCAGGTTGGGGATGAGGTCGGCGCGTCGCGTCAGCTGCACGTCGATCCCGCCCAGCGCCTCCTCGGCGCCGATGTCGCTCCTGCGCAGCCGGTTGAACCCGGACACGCCGAAGGCGATCAACCCGCCGACCAGGACGACGAGGCAGACGACGACGATCAACACGACGATGACGACAGTACTCATGCGCGGGCCCTCTCGATCGGCACGACGTTCACCCTAGTGCGGGCGGCGGAGCGCGTCACCACGACCCACCGCCGCCGCCACCGCCGCCGCCACCGCCACTGAAGCCACCGCCGCTGCTGCTCGACGAGCGCTGGGTGGCCTCGTAGGAGGAGATGGCACCGGAGAGCGTGCTCTCGAAGCTGTGCACCATCGTGTCGACCGGACTGCGGTAGCCGGCGGCGTACCCGGCGGCGAAGTACGACGGCGCCGGTGGCTCGTGACCGGTCTCGATCCGGAACTTCTCCGCCCACGCGTCCGCACAGTCGAACGCCACCGCCCACGGGATGTAGGCGGTGTAGAGCTCCTCGCGGCCGGAGAAGTCGAAGCGGTCCTGGCTCGCCGGCGTCGACAGCACGCGGTGGAAGCCACCGAGGCGGGACCACAGCTCGCGGCCCCTGGGCGTGCGCTTCGTGCCGGCCCCGGGCACGGCCACCGGCCACCCGGCAGCGGCGAACGCCACCAGCGGTAGGCCGACCATGCTCATCGTGAGCGGGTTCCAGATCGCCAGCACCGCCGCGGCGACCACGCAGGCGGCGATCACGAACAGGCCACCGGAGCCCAGGCCCGACGGCACCAACAGCCGCTCGCGCGCGGCCCACCCCAAGGTGTCGGCCTTGAACGCCTCCAGCTCGCGCTGCAGGCGGCGGCCACAGCTGACGCTGTCAGGGTCGGCGGTGAACGCACCGTGCGGCCCGGGCAGCAGGTCGCCGACGCCGAAGGTGACCTCGTCGAGCCCCTGCCAGCCCTCCGGTCCGTTCTTGTCCCGGATCACCCAGGCCTCGCCGCGCGGCTCCAGATCGATGGCGCCGTGCTCGGCGGCGTGCATCAGAGTGGCGACGTAGTCCTGGTTGTTGATCCGCTCGTTGAAGACGTAGGACCCCTGGGCGGGCCCGATCCCCTCGGGCGGGGAGTACTGCAGCGGAAACCTCGGCTTCCGCTCGATGGTGCCGCTCGCGAGGCGCCAGCCCAGCACGGCCGCTCCGACCGCCAGCAGGCCGACGAGCGCGAGCGCCCACCATCCGGGTCCGAGCACCGGGTCCCAGCGGGCGCTCCAGGGACGGGTGACGGCAGCGTCGGGTGTGGGTACGGCCTGGCCGACACCGAGGGTGACCGGCGTGTGGTCGTCGAGATCGTCCTGGACCACGCGCACGGTGCGGGTGCCCTCGCCGCTGACCTGCTGGCAGTCGGACTCGCCGACGGTGTCGTTGCCGACGATGCAGGTCAGGTCCTCGGCCTCGGCAGGCAGCTCGACGGTGAGCTCGGCGTGGTCGATGTCCTGCGCCCAGCCCGACGGGATCAGCTGCCAGTAGAACTGGCTCTCGGTGGCGACGTCCTCGCCGCCGGGCGTCAGCACGGTCGGGAGGGAGTAGCTGATCTCGTAGACGTGCTCGCCGACGGAGACCGTGCGGTCGGGGTCGCCGATCCGCGCGACGTCGTACCGCCCCTCCTCGACGCTCATGTCGACCGGGACCGAGCCGCCGTCCATGGTGACCTCGACGTCCTCGACGATGCGCCGCGTCTCGGGAGCCGAGGTGTCGACGCGGTCGAAGAACCGGAAGATGCCGTGACGGCCGGGGACGGGGAAGTCGACCGTGAGCGTCTCCACGACCTCCATGTCACCGCCGTCGTCGATGCTGAAGTCGGCGACGTACGACGTGATCCGGGTCGGCTCGTTCTGCTCCTCCGCGGGGAAGCTCAGGCCGAGCGCCGGGATGCAGAGCACCGCGAGGAGAGCGACGAGGATCCCGAGCGAGATCACCAGACGTTTCATGGCCGGGACTCTATCGTCCGGGCCCGGCGCTCGGCGGCCCCTCAGCCCCCCGTGTCCGGCGGAGCTGACGTGCCGTCACACGGTCCGTCGGTCAGTCGGTCCCGTGCGCCGCGATGAACGCCTTGATCGGGTCGGCCAGCTCCGGGCGGCACACGATCAGGTCGGGGAGGTAGACATCGTCCTGGTTGTAGCGCAGGGGCGTGCCGTCGACCCGCGAGGTGAACAGCCCGGCGGCCCGGGCCACGGCGACGGGAGCCGCCGAGTCCCACTCGTACTGCCCACCGGCGTGCACGTAGGCGTCGGCGACGTCACGCACGACCGACATCATCTTGACACCGGCCGAGCCCATCGGCACCAGGTCGGCGTCGATCTCCTTCGCGAGGGCCTCGACGAAGGCCGGCGGGCGGCTGCGCGAGACCGCGATCCGCGTGCGGTCCGACGTGCGGGCCGGCACCACCGGCGGCGCCCCGGTGTTGAACGTCTCGCCCAGCGCGGGCTGCGCGACCGCACCGGCCACCAGCTCGCCGTCCTGCCAGAGGGCGACGTGCACGGCCCAGTCGTCCCGCGGCGGCTCGGAGAACTCCCGGGTGCCGTCGAGCGGGTCGATGATCCACACCCGCGTGGCCGCGAGGCGGACCTTGTCGTCCTTGCCCTCCTCGGACAGCACCGCGTCGTCGGGACGGTGCTCGGCGACCAGCGCCATCAGCAGGTCGTGTGCCGCCTGGTCGCCGGCGTTCTTGAGCTCCTTGCCCTCGAGGCCCTCCCCGCGGACCTCGAGCAGCCGCCGTCCGGCGGTCTCGGCGAGCCACGTGGCGAGCCGGTGGTCGTCGGCGACGACGTCGGGCGTGGGAGTACCGGGATCGAAAGTCACCGGCACACTGTACGAGGTCATCGCGATCTCCTCGTCATCGGTTGAACCGCTGCTGGGTGTCCTCGAGGCCGCGCTCCACCAGCGACTCCACGGCGTCGGCGGCGGTGTCGACCTGGAACGGCAGCTCCTTGCGCTCCGCGGTCGAGTAGTTCGACAGCACGAAGTCGGCGACATCCTGCCGCCCCGGCGGGCGACCCACGCCGGCACGCACCCGGTAGAAGTCTCCGGTGCCGAGCGAGGACCGCATCGACCTCAGGCCGTTGTGGCCGTTGTCGCCGCCGCCGAGCTTCACCCGCAGTGTGCCGAAGTCGATGTCGAGCTCGTCGTGGATCGCGACGATCCGCTCCGGCGGCACCTTGTAGAAGGTCGCCAGCGCCTTGACCGGCCCACCGGACTCGTTCATGTAGCCGCGCGACTTCGCCAGCACCACCCGCGGCGCGGACGTGCCCGGCGCGCCGAGGCGTCCTTCGACGACCTCGGCGCGACCGGTCTTGTGCGCACGGAACGGGCTCCCCATCCGCCGGGCCAGCTCGTCGACCACGAGGTGCCCGACGTTGTGCCGGTGACCGGCGTACGACGGCCCGGGGTTGCCGAGCCCGACGACCAGCCAGACCTCACCGGTCACCGGGTCCTCCTCCTCGGCGTCATCGGCCGACGAGACGTCCCCGGCCGGGGAGATCAGCCGGCCCAGGAACCACCTGACCCGGCCGACGTTGGTCACTCCTCGTCGCCACCCTCGGCGGCTGCCTCCTCGCCACCCTCGGCGGCGGCCTCCTCGCCCTCGGCGCCCTCCTCCGCCTCCGGCTCGGGCTCCTCGCGAGCGATGGTGACGTTGACGATGAGCGCGTCGGGCTCGGTGAGCAGCGTGGTGCCCTCCGGCAGCTCGAGGTCGCTGGCCAGCACCTGATGACCGACCTCGGCGCCCTCGACCGAGACCTCGATCCACTCGGGGATGTGGGTGGCCTCGGCCTCGACCTGCACCGTGTCGTGGTCGGTCATCACGATGCCGTCGGGGTCGGCGTCGCCGGTCACGTGGATCGGGATGTCGACGACGACCTTCTCGCCGCGGCGGACGGCGACGAAGTCGACGTGCTCGAGGTCGCGACGGACCGGGTCGACCTGGACGTCCTTGGTCAGCGCCAGCTGGCTGCCACCGTCGAACTGCAGGTCCAGCAGCGCGTTGACACCACCGTGACGCAGCGCCAGCACGGTCTCGTGGGTCGGCAGGGTCAGGTGGATCGGGTCGTTGCCGTGCCCGTGGACCACGGCCGGCACCTTGCCGGCGCGACGGATCCGGCGCGCCGCACCCTTGCCGAACTCGGTGCGTACCTCTGCGGTGATCTTCTCGCTGGCCATGCTGTGCTCGCTCCTGTGTGAGATGGTCGGTGGGCCGCGACGGAAGGTGCCGCACCCTGGCATCCGGTGATCGGGCGGGCGCGCGGCGTCGTACGTCCGGCCCAGTCGATCACGGAGTCACAGCGGTGCTCCCTCGCCGAGGCAACCTGGCAATACTAGGCCCGACGGCGGCGACGGACCAAAATCAGGCCCGGGGCCTAGGCCGTGTTGGCAAACGCTCGGTCGTCGAGAGCGTCGCGATGGGCGTGCGGTGGCAAGGCGTCGGAGCGCTGCCAGACTGGGCGTCTGACGAGAGACGGCAACGCAGCCAGCGTGCGTCCAGCGTGGCGCGCAGCAGGCCGGGCGTTTGCCAACACGGCCTAGGCATGCCCGTCGAACATCGACGTGACCGAGCCGTCCTCGAAGACGGCGCGAATGGCGCTGGCGAGCATCGGGGCGATCGACAGCGTGGTCAGCTTGTCGAACTGCTTGTCCGACGGGACGGGCAGCGTGTTGGTGATGACGACCTCCTGCGCCGGGCTGTTCTTGAGCCGGTCGACGGCGGGGCCCGAGAGGATCGCGTGCGTGGCGGCGATGATCACGCCGGCCGCACCAGCGCTCATCAACGCCTCGGCCGCCTTGGAGATCGTGCCGGCGGTGTCGATCATGTCGTCGGTCAGGATGCAGATCCGGCCCTCGACCTCGCCGACGACGCGGTTGGCGACCGACTCGTTCGGCCGGTCGATGTCACGGGTCTTGTGGATGAACGCCAGCGGCACGCCGCCGAGACGGGCCGACCAGCGCTCGGCGACCTTGATCCGGCCGGCGTCCGGGGAGACCACGGCGAGCGGCTGCGCGCCGTACTTCTCCATGATGTAGTCGGTGAGCAGCGGCAGCGCCATCAGGTGGTCGACCGGGCCGTCGAAGTA
>CAZJDU010000077.1:0-18690 GCA_964544855.1 uncultured Nocardioides sp. | reverse complement strand
ACACCATCTCGGTGACCGGCAACGTGCTGCGTGACTACAACACCGACCTGTTCCCCATCCTGGAGGTGGGCACGTCGGCGAAGATGCTCTCGATCGTCCCGCTGATGGCGGGCGGTGGTCTCTTCGAGACCGGCGCCGGCGGGTCGGCCCCCAAGCACGTGCAGCAGCTGATCGAGCAGAACTACCTGCGGTGGGACAGCCTGGGAGAGTTCTTCGCGCTGGTGCCGTCGCTGGAGAAGTTCGCCGAGCAGGCCGACGCACCGGGTGCGACGGTGCTGGCCGCGGCGCTCGACCGGGCCACCGAGACCTTCCTCAACGAGGACAAGTCGCCGACCCGCCGTCTCGGCGGGATCGACAACCGCGGCTCGCACTTCTACCTGGCCCTCTACTGGGCCCAGGAGCTGGCGGCGCAGGCCGAGGACGCCGAGCTCGCCGCGGTCTTCAAGCCCTACGCCGAGAGGCTGGCCGACCAGGAGCAGCAGATCGTCGACGAGCTGATCGCGGTCCAGGGCTCGCCGTCGGACATCGGCGGCTACTACCAGCCCGACCCGGTCAAGGCCGCTCAGGTGATGCGTCCGAGCACGACGTTCAACGAGACGCTCGCGACGCTCTGAGACCTTCCTCGCATTGCGGAATGGGGGCCGGGTCACGGTCGTTGACGTCTGCCGTGACCCAGGCTCCCATCGCACCCGAGCAGACACCGGAGGTGACGGCTCCCCGCGGTGCGGCGCTGGCCATCCTCGCGCTGGCCGTCGGTGGCTTCACCATCGGCACGACCGAGTTCGTGACGATGGGTGTGCTGCCCGAGATCGCCGCGGGCGTCGGCGTCCCGGTGCCGACCGCCGGCCACGTCATCTCGGCCTATGCCCTCGGCGTCGTGGTCGGTGTGCCGATCCTGTCGTTCTTCGGCGCAGGGCTCCCGCGGCGGGGGCTGCTGCTCGTGCTGATGGGCGCCTACGCGGCGTGCAACCTGCTCAGCGCGGTGGCGTCCGGCTACGGGATGCTGCTGCTCGCGCGGTTCCTCGACGGGTTGCCGCACGGCGCCTTCTTCGGCGTCGCCTCGCTGGTCGCGGCCAGCCTGGTGACCCCGGCGCGCCGCGGCCGGGCGGTCGCCAGTGTCCTGCTGGGGCTCAGCGTGGCCAACGTCATCGGCGTGCCGGTCGCCACCTGGGTCGGGCAGCTGGCCGGATGGCGGGCCGCCTACCTCCTCGCCGCGGTGCTGGGTCTCGTGGCGGTGCTGCTCATCTGGTCCTTCGTGCCGTCGGTCCCCGGTGACGCGGAGGCCAACGGGCGCGCGGAGGCCCGGGAGTTCTTCGGCAGCCTCCAGGTGTGGCTGACGATGGCGGCCGGCGCGGTCGGCTTCGGTGGGCTGTTCGCGGTGTACTCCTACGTCGCCCCGATCGTCACCGACGTGAGCGGCCTGGACCGCGCCGTCGTGCCGATCTTCGTCCTGGGCTTCGGCGGCGGCATGGTGGTCGGCACCTGGGTCGCCGGTGAGCTCGCCGCGTGGTCGGTGCTGCGCTCGCTGGTGGGGGCCGGCGTGGCCACGATCGGCGTGATGCTGCTGGGCTGGCTGGTGGCCCCGACGGGTTGGCTGCTGCTGCCGGTGGTCTTCCTGATGACGGCCACGGCCTCGGTCACCGTGGTCAACCTCCAGCTGCGGTTGATGGACGTCGCGGGCGACGCGGTCACCCTCGGGGCCGCGATGAACCATGCCGCGCTCAACATCGCGAACGCGCTCGGCGCCTGGCTGGGTGGTGTCGCGGTCGCAGTGGGCTACGGGTACCGCTCGACCACGCTGGTCGGCGCCGCCCTGGCCGCGCTGGGCCTGGCCATCCTGCTCGTCTCCGTGGCCGCTCGGCGGTCGACCGGCTCCGTCACTCTCCGCCGGTAGCCGTCCGCTCCGGCGTCGCCGAGCTGGCGGCGTTCCGCCTACTCGGCGGCCTCGACCGCCCCGAGGAAGCCGTCCGCCCACGCCGACGCGTCGTGTCGGCGGACGATGTCCCACAGGCCGCGGAGTCGGTCCTTGGCCTCCTGCGGGTCCATCGCGCAGGCCCGGTCGAAGACCGAGACCAGGTCCTCGACGTCGTGGGGGTTGGTGAGCAGCGCGCCCTTCAGCTCGGCGGCGGCCCCGGCGAACTCGGAGAGCACGAGCACCCCTTCGCCGCCGCGGTGGCCCTGTGCTGCGACGTACTCCTTGGCGATCAGGTTGAGCCCGTCGCGCAGCGGCGTGATCCACATGATGTCCGCGACGGCGTACCAGGCGAGCAGCTGCTCGAACGGGATCGGCCGGAAGAAGTAGTGCACCGGGGTCCAGCCCACCCGGCCGAACCGGCCGTTGATCCGGCCGACCGCCTGCTCGATCTCGGTCTGCAGCTCCTGGTAGACCGTCATCTCCTTCGCCGCCGGGACGCAGACGCTGAAGAGGGTGAGCTCACCGTGCAGCTCGGGCGAGCGCTCGAGGAGCAGCTCGAAGGCCTGCAGCTGCTGCAGTACGCCCTTGGTGTAGTCGAGCCGCGCGACCGAGAGGGCGAGGCGCTGGCCGCCGAGCTCGGCCCGGGTGCGCCGGATCAGCTCCTGGGCCTCGTCCCGGTCGAGCAGGCCCTCGATCCGGTCGATGTCGACGCCGACCGGGTGCGCCCCGAGGTGGACGCGGCGGTCGCCACCGTCGAGCAGTGTCGTCATGTGCTCGGTGCCCATCGCGCACCCGTAGGTGAGGAACCGTGGTGCGCAGCTCGCCGTCTCCAGCACCCGCACCGGCGCGACGCCCCGGACGACGTCGACGAAGTTCTCCACCTGGCGCGGCACGTGGAACCCGACGTAGTCGCACTGGAGCAGGCTGCCGACGATCTCGCGACGCCAGGGGAGCACGTTGAAGACGTCGGCGGAGGGGAAGTGGGTGTGGTGCAGGAACGCGATCCGTACGTCGGGCCGCAGCTCGCGCAGGTACGCCGGCACCATCCACAGGTTGTAGTCGTGGATCCAGACCGTGGCGCCGTGCGCCGACTCGGCGGCGGCGGCCTCGGCGAACCGCTGGTTGACCTGGCAGAACACCTGCCACTGCTCCTCGGAGAACCGGGCACGTTCCCAGAAGGTGTGGAGCAGCGGCCAGAACGCCTCCTTGGAGAAGCTCTTGTAGAAGACGTCGATGTCGTCCTTCGACAGCGCCACCCGAGCGACGGTGAGCTTCGGGAACTGCTGGGGGTCGACCGTCGTGTGCCGCTCGAACGCCCCCAGCTCCGGCCGCTCCTCCGACCACGCCACCCACGACCCCTCCCGGCCGTCGGCGAAGAAGGACAGCAGCGTCGGGATGATCCCGTTGGGGGAGCGCGGACGGCGGCGGGTCAGCTCCCCGTCCTCGACGACCTCGTCGTAGGGCAGCCGGTGGTAGACCATGACCAGGTCGGCGGTGCCGACCTCGGCCCGCGGCCCGGGGCGCAGGTGCTCGTCGTGGAGCAGGCCGAAGTGGTCGATCGCCTCGAGGATCCCGCCGCAGCCGCCCGCGTCGGCGTGGAGCACGGTGGGCAGCTCGCGGGTCTGGTCGAGCAGGGCGGGCTCGGACTGCCCGACGCACACCCCGGCGAAGCCGCGGCCGTACATCGACAGGTCGTTGAGGGTGTCGCCGGCCACCAGCACCCGCTCGGGCGGGAGCCCCAGCTGGTTGATGAGCGCGGTGAGGGTCGAGCCCTTGTTGACCCCGCCGGGGAGCACGTCGAGGTAACGGTCGGCGGAGTAGAGCAGGTCGCACCCGAGGTCCTCGACCACGCGGCGCAGCGCGTCGTCGACCACGCCGGGCTCGCAGAAGTAGGAGACCCGGCGGTCCTGGGGCACGTCCTGGCGGACCAGACCCGGCCGGTCGCCGATCGCCTCGGTGATCGCCTGCTCGCCGGGCCAGCGGCCGGTGATCCGGCCGTGGATCGGCTCGACGGGCAGGCACTCGTCGCCGGTGACCACGGTCGCCCCGACGTCGCCGATGATGTAGTCCGGCGTCGGCAGGGTCGGGTCCGCGAGCAGCGGCAGCACCGACTCCAGGCCCCGGCCGGTGACGTAGGCCAGCCGGACGTCGTGGTGCCGGGCCAACGTCTGGTAGAGCCGGACCCGCTCGTCGGGGTCGCCGGCGAGGAAGGTGCCGTCGAGGTCGGTGGCGAGCAGGAACGTGATGTCCTCGACCGTGCCGCTGGCATCCGACGGCTCGGCAGTGGCTGTGGTGATGGTCACAGAGGCTCCTCGGGAGATCTGGCGGTGAGCCTCGCCAGCGCCGGCCAGGCCGGGTCGCAGCGACCGTAGCAATCCGGTGCGCCGACGGTGTCCGCACCCGTGCGAACCTGTGAGGTCGGTCATAGGCGGACGGCCACGGAAAATGGCAGGCGCGGTGTCGGTCGGCGTCCGTAGGGTCGATCCGTCATGTCCTCGACCGCTCTCACTCCACGGCCGGCCGCACCGTCGGCTCCCCGCCCGGGCCTCGACCCGACCCGGCGGGTGGACTGGCGGCGGCTGCGACGTCCCGCGGCGACCGTCGCGCTGCTCGGCAGCGCGCTGGCGGCGACCGGTCAGACGCTCGGCACGGTGGTCGCCGGCCGGCTCGCCGAGGACATCACCGTGGGGCTGGTCGCGCTGCTCGCGCTGTGCGTCGTCGGTGCCGCGTTGCTCGACACCGTGGGTCGGGTGGTGTGGGCGGGGATCGTCGACCGGGCCGAGGGGCGGCTGCGCGGTGACCTGCTCACAGCGGCACTGCACCAGCCACTGGCCACGCTGTCGGAGCAGGCGGTCGGAGAGATCCTCGACCGTGTCGACGACGACACCCACGACGTGGGCACGCTGGTGCGCCTGCAGCTGTGGTTCATGATGCGCACGCTGTTCGGCATCGTGCCCATGTGGCTCGTGGCGGGGCTGACCTGGTGGCCGGCGTTCCTGCTGTTCCCGGCGATCATCGCGGCGACGGCCTGGGTGGTGCGCCCGCTGCTCGGCGAGATCGCCTCCCGCAAGGTCGTCGAGGAGATGGCGTGGACCGATCACGCTGCCGCGTTCGAGGAGGGCGTCGCCGGTCGCGACGACCTGCGCACCAGCCTGGGTCAGTCCTACGTCGTGCGCCGCGTCGCCGAGCTCTCGGCGCGGGTGCACGAGAAGTTCCTGCGCGTGGTCGAGGTGGAGGCCCGCCTCGCCCGACGCGCCGGCGTGCTGCTGCACAGCCTGCTCGTCGCCGTCGGCGTGACCGGGGCGGCGCTCGTGGTCACCGACGATCTCTCCGTCGGCCGCCTGGTGACCCTCTTCCTCGTCACCACCACGTTCGTCGGCCAGATCAGCCAGGTCGCCCAGCACCTGCCCGACCTCCAGGCGGGCCTCGGCGCCCTGATGCGGCTGCGTCAGATGCTCGCGGCGCCCTCCGAGCCGGCGGGCGGCCTGCCTGTCCCGGACGGCCCGCTCGACGTCGAGTTCCGCGGGCTGGACTTCTCCTACGACCACGGCGGCTTCGCGCTGCGCGCCGTCGATGTGCACGTGCTGGCCGGCGAGACGGTCGCGCTCGTCGGCCGCACCGGCTCCGGGAAGTCGACGCTCGCGTCACTGCTGTCACGGGCGGTCGAGCCGCCCAGCGGCTCGGTGTTCCTCGGCGGCGTCGACGTGCGCGACGTCGACCTGCAGCGCCTCCGGGCCGCGGTGGGTGTGGTCACCCAGCGCACCGACATCCTGGCGGGCACGCTGGCCGACAACATCACCCTCTTCGCCGACCGTCCGCGCGCCGAGGTCGAGGCGGCGGTCGCCGAGCTCGGCCTGGGCGGCTGGGTGGCGGGCCTGACCGACGGGCTCGACACCGTGCTCGGCCCCGGCGGCACGACACTCTCAGCGGGTGAGGAGCAGCTGGTGGCCTTCGCCCGGCTGCTCGTCCGCGACGTGCGGGTGGTCGTGCTCGACGAGGCCACCGCCCGGATGGACCCGTTGACCGAGCGGCGCGTCGTCGCCGCGGCTGACCGGCTGCTGCGTGGCCGCACCGGCATCTTGATCGCCCACCGCCTGTCCACGACCGAGCGAGCCGCGACGGTCGCGGTCCTCGACCACGGCGAGGTGGTCCAGCAAGGTCCCCGGCCGCTGGTTGCTGCCGCGCCCGGGCCGTTCCGCAGGCTGCTCGAAGCCGCCGCGTCGACCGACGCGCCGGACGCCGCGGAGCAGCCTGCGACCGCATCGGGGTCGAGCGTCGGCCATCCGCGCCGCACGGGCGCGCGGCCGGACCTCGCCGAGGTCGGCACCGGTCCGAGCTTGGCCCGCGGCATCGCTCACGCTCTCGTGGTGCGGCCGGCGTGGGGCATCGGCGGCGCTGTCGGCTTCCTGCTGGCTTCGCTGCTCGGCGCCCAGGGCGCGCTGACCGGCTTCGTGTGGGGTCGGCTCGTGGTCGCACTGCGTGACGGCGAGCCGATCGGCCTGCTGATGGCTGCGCTCGTGGCGAGCCTCCTCGCCGCGCCGTTCTTCCTCGCCGATGCGTTCTGGCGCTACCCGCGCTGGTGGATCGAGGTCATGCTGCGCGCCCGGATGGTGGTGCTCCATGGTCAGACCCGGCCGCACCGGTTGACCCGCACCCCGCCCGGCGAGGTCGTGGCGCGCAGCATGGACGCCGACCGCTACGCGCGGTACGCCGACCGGTGGGTCGACTTCGTCAACGGCCTGGTGATCGCGTCGGTGACCGCGGTGGTGGCCGGCACCTGGCTGGCCGGCGCCGTGCTGCTCGCGGTGATGGTCGCGTCGGCCGTCGCCTCATCGATCGGCCGGCCGATCGCGGGCCGGTCGGCCGCGGCGGCCTCGCGTGCGCGTGCTGGATTCGGCCGGTCGCTGGTGTCGGCGCTGGAGTCGGCCCGCACGGTGAAGCTCGCCGGCGCCACGCCGGAGGTGCACGCACACCTGCGGCAGGTGGACTCCGGCCGCGTGAGCGCCGCGGTGCGGGAGCACCGGGTGCAGGCCTTCCTGGACGGCGTCCCGATCGTGATGGTCCAGTGCGGCGTCGTCGTCGCGTGGGCTGCGGTCCTGTGGGGCTGGTGGGGTCTCGCGACGGCGCTGCTGGTGTCGGGTGCGGTCAACGGCTTCGACTGGTTCGGCAGGGTCGCCGGTTCGGTGGTGACCGAGGCCCCGGGCACGCGTGCCTGGCAGCAGGCGACGAGCCGGCTCGCTGGCGGTCGCGACCTCATGGGACTGCCGCAGGGCGTCGACCTGGTCGCCGGCGTCGCTCCCGCCCCCGCGCCGGTGGTGCGTGAGCCGCTGCGGCAGCTGCGACTCCGCCGGTTCACCGCGCTTCACGACGACGGCACGGTCGGCGTTCGCGACATCGACCTCACCGTCGAGAAGGGCGAGCTGGTGCTCCTGGTCGGTCAGGTCGGCTCGGGCAAGTCCAGCCTGCTGGGCGGGCTGGCGGGCCTCGTCGCGCACCAGGGCTCGATCCGCTGGAACGACCGCGAGGTCGCGGACGCGCAGACCTTCCTGCGCCCCGGCCAGGTCGCCCACATCGCGCAGGTGCCCCGCGTGCTCTCCGGCACGTTCGTCGACAACATCCGCCTCGGTCACGACCGGCCGCTGGACCGGCCGGTCGCCGATGCCCGACTGACCGAGGACGTCACGGCCGCCGGCGGCGTCGAGGCGCTCGTCGGCCATCGCGGGGTCCGGCTCTCCGGCGGGCAGGTGCAACGACTCGCCCTGGCGCGGGCGCTGGCCACCGACGCCGAGCTGCTGCTGGCCGACGACGTCTCGAGCGCGCTCGACGCCGCCACCGAGCTGGAGCTGTGGGCGGCGCTGCGCGAGCGACACACCACGGTCATCGGGGCCACGTCGAAGCGGGCGGCGCTCGCGCTCGCCGATCGGGTCGTCGTGCTCGTCGACGGCGAGATCGCCGCCGTCGGGCCGTGGCGCGAGCTCGCGGCCCGGTGGGGACACCTGGCCGGGTGACCCGAGCTCCCGGCCTCCTCAGCCGTAGAGCCCGAGGAACCCCCGGCTGGCAGCGTCGACGATCTCCTCGGGTGAGGCCTCGACGGCGCCGTCGAGCCAGGCGGTGATCAGCTCGGCCATCCCGCCGATGAAGAGCAGGCCCGCCACCTCGTCCTCCTGCTCGCTGCGGTGGCGCAGGCCGGGGGAGCCGCGGGCCTCCTCGGCCGCCCGGTGGGCGAAGTGGCGCAGCAGCTGGGTGCGGCGCTCGCGCAGTGCCGGCACCGCGGTCGCCTCGATCAGCGCGACGCGCCCCTTGCGGGGGTCCTCGCGCAGCAGTTGGAGGAACGCCTCCAGCGTGGCCCGGGTGCGCGCGACGGGGTCGTCGCCCGCCGCGTCGGCCGCCCGCAGCGTGACCTGCTCGATCTCGGTCGCGATCGACTCCATCACCGCCGTCAATGCCTGGTCCAGACCGGCGAAGCTCTCGTAGAAGTACCGCTCGGTGAGGCCGGCCTCGGCGCAGACCGCCGTCATCGTCGTACGGCGCTCGGGGTCGGCCCAGACCTCGAGCGTCGCCTCCATCAGCCGCGCTCGGCGCTCGGCAGCGCGCTCCGCCGCGCTCACGCCGCGGTAGACACCGGACTGGACGGCCATGCCGCCACTGTCTCACGTCGGGCCGCCGGGAGTGGCCGCAAAGGTTGACAGGATGTCCTTCCTGAATCAGGCTGAGGGTGGCGCACGTCACACGCTGGGGAGGTTCGATGACTGCCACCACGTCACGCCCGGTGCCCGAGCTGCAACGCAGCGACCGCGGCTGGCCGATCTTCGGTCGCCTCTTCGAGTACGCCAAGGACCCCGTCGCGCTCTTCCGGCACCAGTGGGAGACCTACGGGCCGGTGTCGCCGTTCAACGCGCTCCTCGACGAGGCCGTCATGCTGCTCGGTCCGGACGCCTGCGACGCCGCCCTGCGCAACAAGGACAAGGCGTTCGCCAACGAGCCCGCCTGGGGCCGCATCGTCGGGCCGTTCTTCAACCGGGGCCTGATGCTGCTCGACTTCGAGGAGCACCACGCCCATCGCCGGATCATGCAGGAGGCCTTCACCCGCGACCGGCTCGCCGCGTACGCCGGCGCCATGCACCCCGCGATCGCGCAGGGCATGGCCGACTGGGGCACCTCACCGCAGTTCCGTTCCTACCCCGCCCTCAAGCAGCTCACCCTCGACATCGCGGCGGACATCTTCATGGGTGGCGCCGACGACACCGATCGTGACGAGATGGATCGGGTCAACCGGGCCTTCATCGCGTGCGTCCAGGCTGCGGCAGGGATCGTGCGCGCGGACGTCCCCTTCACCCGCTGGGGTCGCGCCTACCGAGGTCGTCGCGTCCTCGAGCAGTTCCTGCGCCACTATCTGCCGGCCAAGCGGGCGGCGCGGACCGAGGACATCTTCTCGGTGCTGTGCCACATCGAGACCGATGATGGCGAGCGGTTCAGCGACGACGACGTCGTCAACCACATGATCTTCCTGATGATGGCGGCCCACGACACCTCGACCATCACGACGTCGACGATGCTCCAGTACCTCGGCCAGCACCCGCGGTGGCAGGAGCGCTGCCGGGAGGAGGCGCTCGCGCTCGGGCCGGCGCCGACGCTGGAGGAGCTCGAGGGGCTGCCGGCGGTCGACTGGGTGATGCGGGAGTCGCTGCGGCTCCGTGCGCCGGTGCCGATGCTGGCGCGGAAGACCGTCAAGGACACCGAGGTGGAGGGCGTCCGGATCCCTGCCGGCACCGATGTGATGGTGGGCGTCCAGTTCTCGCATCTGATGGAGGAGTACTGGAGCGACCCGCTGGCCTTCGACCCGGAGCGGTTCTCTCCCGAGCGTCGTGAGGACAAGTCGCATCGTGCCGCGTGGGAGCCCTTCGGCGGCGGCGTGCACAAGTGCATCGGGCTCTACTTCGCCGGCATGGAGGTCAAGGCGATCATGCACCGGCTGCTGCGGGACTACCGCTGGAGCGTCGACCCCGACTACGTCCCGCCACTGGACCACCATGCGCTGCCCTTCCCGACGGACGGTCAGCCGATCGATCTCGTGCGGACCGCCCAGAGCCCCTGAGCCTCTCGGCTCGGAGAATCCACCACACATCAAGGGAGAGGGAGCAACGTGGACTTCGATGACACTGCGGACGAGGCCGCCTGGCGGGCTGAGGTGCGCTCGTTCCTCGAGTCGCACAAGGGCGAGCTCGGTGACCGCACCGCCCGCAGGGAGGCCGACGAGGTGGTCGCCCGACAGCGGCAGGCACTGCTCTACGAAGCCGGGTACGTCGGTGTCACGTGGCCGGTCGAGGCCGGTGGACGCGGCGGCACCCCGATGCAGCAGGCCATCGTGGACCAGGAGATGGCGCGGGCGGCTGTCCCGGGGCCGATCAACCTGATCGGGATCGGCATGTGCGGTCCGACCGTGATGTATCACGGGTCGGAGGAGCAGAAGGATCGCTATCTGAAGCGACTGCTCCGTGCGGACGACCTGTGGTGCCAGCTCTTCAGCGAGCCCGCCTCGGGCAGCGACCTCGCTGCGCTGCGCACCAAGGCGGTACAGGACGAGGCGGGCGACTGGCACATCACCGGTCAGAAGGTGTGGACCACCCTGGCCCACCAGTCCGACTACGGGATCCTGCTGACCCGCACCGACCCCGACGTCGCGAAGCACCGCGGACTGACGATGTTCGTGGTCGACATGAAGGCTCCCGGTGTCGCGGTGCGCCCGCTGCGACAGATGAGCGGGGGCGCCGACTTCAACGAGGTCTTCTTCGACGACGTGGTGATCCCCGACGCCGAGCGCCTCGGTGACGTCGGGGACGGCTGGCGGGTCGCCCTCACGACGCTGATGAGCGAGCGGATGACCCTCGGCGGCGGTGGCACCGAGATCGGGGTCAGCATCGAGAAGATGGCCCACCACGTCGCCCGCCATGTCGGTGACCTCACCGAGGACCGGCAGGCCCTGGTGCGCCAGGACTTCGGGCGCGCCTACGTCACCTCGCTCGCGATCCGCTACACCGGCTACCGCCAGCTCACGGCGCTCAGCCAGGGCAACCTGCCCGGCCCGGAGGCGTCGGCCGGCAAGCTCGCCGGCACCGGCGCCGCCCGTGACCTCGCCGACCTGGCCGTTCGGCTGCTCGGCGACGACGCCGTCTACGCCGCACCCGCCGACGGGGTCTCGACCTGGCAGGACCTCCAGGCCGTGCTGCCCGGCATGGCGATCGCCGGCGGCACCAACGAGGTGCTGCGCAACATCATCGGCGAGCGGGTGCTCGGGCTGCCGTCCGAGCCACGGGCCGACAAGGACAAGACGTTCAAAGAGCTCGCCGCCGCCGGCGCGTGACAGGGAGGACCGATCGATGTACTTCGACCTGAACGACGACCAGCGCGACCTCGCCGCGGCCGCCCGCGACTTCCTGACCGACGCCGCGTCACCCGCCGCGGCGCGGGCCGCCCTGGACGACCCGGCTGCCGAGATCCCTCCCGGCCGGGTCGAGCTGGTCAAGAGCGGCTTCGCCACGATCACCCTGCCCGAGCGCGTCGGGGGCGGTGGCGGGTCGCTGCTGGACCTGGCCGTGGTCGCCGAGCAGGCCGGCCGCGTGCTCGCCGGACCGTCCCTGGTGACCTTCGCGCGCGGCGCCGTACTCCTCGAGGGGCTGGACGACCGGTCGGCAGCGGTGACCGACGGCAGCGTGGCGCTCGCGGTGCACGACGGTGGCCCGGTGCTCGACGCGGTCGGAGCCGACGTCTTCCTGGCACGGCAGGGGGAGGACATCGTCGCCGCCTCGGGTGCCGTGACCGCACGGTCGCCGATCGATCCGACGCGGGGTCTCGCGGACGTGACGCTCGATGCGGCCGAGGTCGTGGTAGCCGACGCCGCCGACCGGTGGCGTCGGGCCGAGCAGGTCGGCCGCGTGATCCTCGCCGCCGAAGGACTGGGCACCGCGTCGGCGGCGCTCGAGATGGCGGTCGAGTATGCCCAGCAGCGGCAGGCCTTCGGCCGGCCCATCGGGTCCTACCAGGCCGTCAAGCATGCCCTCGTCGACGTCTACGTGCAGGTCGAGCAGCTGCGGTCGCTGGTCTGGTGGGCGGCCTGGACGGCCGACGACTCACCGGAGGACCTGCCGATGGCCTCGGCCGCTGCCAAGGGCGCTGCTGCGGTCGCGCTGGAGCAGGCGGCCGAGACACTGATCCAGGTGCACGGTGGTATCGGCTTCACCTGGGAGCACGACGCGCACCTGTTCTGGCGGCGGGCGAAGGTCGACCGGTTCCTGCTCGGTGACGACGTGGCAGCGTTCGACGACGTGGCCCGGCTGGCCCTCGCGGAGGTGGCACGGTGAGCGGGATCGGAGAGCACAACCTGGCGCTCCTGGCGGAGCAGTGCTACGAGCGGCTGGGCGACTACGAGCAGCTGTTCTTCGAGGGTCGCTGGCACACCTCGGGGCAGATCCACGAACGGTCCACCCGGGTGGCCGGTGGTCTGCGGCAGATCGGCATCGAGCCCGGCGACCGGGTCGTCGTGATGATGATGAACACGCCGGAGGTCTTCGTCAGCTATCGCGCGATCTGGCGTGCCGGCGCGGTCGTGACGCCGGTGATCTTCCTGCAGACCGAGCCGGAGCTACGCCACATCCTGGAGAACTCCGGGGCGCGGGCCGCGATCGTCAGCCCTGAGCTGCTGCCGCTCATCACGGCCGCCGCCGACGGGCTCGACCTCACGCTGATCGTGGTCGGCGACGACCCGGCGGACACTCCCGGCACCATGCCGTACGCCGAGCTGGAGGCCGCTGACCCGATCCCGATCGAGCCCCGGGCCGATGATGACCTCGCCGCACTGCTCTACACCGGCGGCACGACCGGCCGAGCGAAGGGGGTCATGCTCGGTCATCGTGGCCTCTGGGAGTCCGGTCGGGGCATCGACCGGGTGGCACGCGAGACGGGAACGACCCGATCGCTGCTGCCGCTGCCGCTCTCCCATGCCTACGGGCTCATCGTGGTGATCGGCGGCCTCCACTCCGACCGGCACCAGGTGTCGGTGCTCCAGCGGTGGTTCGACCCACAGGGCTGGTTGGAGCTGGTGGCCGAGCACCGGCTCGAGAGCAGTCCGGTGGTGCCGTCGATGTTGCAGATGCTGCTCGACCTGCCCTACTCCGACCACGACCTCAGCTCATTGCAGTCGTTCGGCTCCGGAGGTGCGCCGCTGCTGCCCGCGGTCCGTGAGCAGGTCGAGAAGGCGTTCGGCGTGACGATCCTCGAGGGCTACGGGTGCACCGAGGCGCACGCCGTCATCTCGGCTCCGTCGGTGGCGGACAACCGTCCCGGCAGCGTCGGCAAGCCGCTGCCGCAGCACGAGGTCGCGATCCTGGACCCGACCGGCCAGCTGGTGGCCGCCGGCGAGGAGGGCGAGATCTGCCTGCGTGGCCCCGGCGTGATGCTCGGCTACTGGCACGACCCGGAGCAGACCGCGAGGACCGTCGTCGACGGGTGGCTGCACACCGGTGACGTCGGGCGGTTCGACGAGGACGGCTACCTCTACGTCGTCGACCGGGTGAAGGACCTCATCCTGCGCGGCGGCTTCAACGTGTTCCCCCGGGACGTCGAGGACGCCCTGCTCGAGCACGAGGCGGTCGCCACCGCCGCGGTGGTCGGCCGCCCGGATCCGAAGAGCGGCGAGGAGGTGGTCGCCGTGGTCGCGTTGCACCCCGGCGCGTCGGCCGAGCCGGCGGAGCTCATCGACTTCGCGAAGGCCAGGCTCGCCAAGTACAAGTACCCGCGTGAGGTGCAGGTGGTCGAGGCGGTGCCGCTCACGAGCGTCGGAAAGACCGACCGCAAGGCGGTACGTGCCATGGTCCGCGCCGGCGGTGACGAGGTGCCGGAGTAGCGGTCGGGAGTGACGGTGGCGGACGGTACCTGACCATGACGTCGGACGCTGACGACCGGCCCGACCGGTCGAGCTGGTGGCGGACGACGAGGAGCTCGCCCCGCTGGCCCCCGGAGGTCGCCGTGGGCAGCCCCCGCTCCGTGCACGAGGGGCCGCCGTGGCGGGGGACGCGGCCGGTCAGCGGAGAGCCGACGCGAACCGCCGGGCGTCTCGGAGGTTCTGGTGCGCGTCGGCCGGGAGGAGGTACCCCGCCATGACGTTGCGGACATCGGTACGACGCACCTGCCCGAGGTACTGCCCCGGGCTCGGGTAGCGCTCCGCCAGCTGCTCGTCGGTGAGCGGCTGGTGGCTGCCGAAGAGGAAGCAGAAGGACTCCCCGGCGTTGCCGCCGGTGTCGATCGACGTCGGGGCCGTCACCTGGGAGAGCTGGATGCCGCCCTGGGCGAGGCCGAGGTCGTTGCGCACCAAGCCGTCCTCGTCGAGCTCCAGGTAGGGCGCCGACGGGGGCTCCGCGCCGTCGCGTACCCACCGCGCGAGATGGTCGTACGCCGCCGCCGTCACATGGTGCATCGGTACGCGGCTGAAGGGCGGCAGCGTGCAGTCGTACTCGGGAGCGCCGCCGAGGTCGCGCTCGGACAGCGGAGCGCGGTAGACCTGTCCTTGCCAGCCGGAGTGGGCGGCGCCGGCCACCTCCCAGCGGCGGAACACCGCGTCGTCGGGCCGTCGGTCGGCGCCGATCAGCGCCATGACGTCGGTCTCCGAGAGCAGGTGGAAGACGGGCTCGTCGCCGACGCGCTGCGGGGCCCAGCCGACCACGTTGGCATAGCCGTCGAACACCGGCTCCACGCTCGGGAGGATGTGGTCGTAGTAGGCCGACTGGTAGCGCGAGGACTGTGAGGCCCCGATCGAGAGCAGGGCGTCGATCTCCAGCCCGCCCATCGGGTCCACCCCGGTCGGCTCGAGGAGGGCGTGGGCCGCCTGTGCGTAGATGTCGAACGAGAGCTGGTCCTGAGCGAGCTCGCCGTCCGCCGTCACGTCCAGGGAGCCGTAGCGGGCGGGGCTCCACGCCCGGAGGTGGTCCACGCCGACCTGCTGCGCCGAGACCCCGACCCAGGCATGGCCGGCGCGGACCGTCGCGTCGCTGTTCCACAGCGCGTCGAGGTCGTAGCCGGCGGTCACGTTCTGCCACTCGACCAGCGCCGTACCGCTGAAGTCGTCGGCGTCGGCCGGTCGTCGTACGACGATCCGCGTCGTGTAGGGGACGTCCTCGGCGAGGAGGGTGCCCGGTGCGACGCCCGGCGTCCGCGGGCTGGCGTAGGCGTCGGCCTCGCCCGTGAGGAGGAACTCCTCCTCGACGTAGCCGTGGCTCGCCAGGTCCACGTGGGTCGCGAAGAACGGGTAGGTCCCGGTGACGTCGTCCGCACCGGGGTCGCCGTCGGGGTCGTGGGGGAGCGGTCCGGTGACCGTGGCATCGGCGACCGGGGTGCGGTCGTCCTCGGCCGCCGTACCGGTGGCTGTCGGCAGCAGCGCGAGCGCGACACCGGCGGCGAGGGCGGCAGTGAGGGGGCGGCGGATCCGGCTGGCGAGCATGACACCGATCGTCGCGATGTGACGCTCACCACGACAACGTGCGGCGCGCCCAGCACCGCTGGGCGATGCGCCGTCGTCCGACTCGCTCGGGGTTGACGCCCGGCCACGCGCGCACTCCTGCGAGAATGCGGCGCATGTCCGCGACCACGGAGCGACCGATGCCGGAGACGGCGGTCCCGGAGACGACAGCAGGCGGCGCCCGCCCGCGGGTGCTCTCCGGCATCCAGCCGACCTCCGACTCCTTCCACCTGGGCAACTACCTCGGCGCCGTGCGGCAGTGGGTGGACCTCCAGGAGGACTACCAGCCGTTCTTCTTCATCGCCGACATGCACTCCATCACCGTCCCGTACGACCCCAAGGTCCTGCGTGAGCGGACGCTCCGTGCGGCTGCCCAGCTGCTCGCCGCGGGGGTCGACCCGGCACGCTCGGCGATCTTCATCCAGAGCCAGGTGCCCGAGCACGCCCAGCTCGGGTGGGTGCTGCAGTGCCTCACCGGGTTCGGCGAGGCGCGGCGGATGACCCAGTTCAAGGACAAGTCGGCCAAGGAGGGGGAGGGCGCGTCGTCGGTCGGGCTGTTCGCCTACCCGATGCTGATGGCGGCCGACATCCTGCTCTACCGGCCCCACTTCGTGCCGGTCGGCGAGGACCAGCGCCAGCACCTCGAGCTGACGCGCAACCTCGCGCAGCGGTTCAACCAGCGCTACAAGAAGACCTTCCGGCTGCCCGAGGCCTACATCCTCAAGGCGACCGCGAAGATCTTCGACCTGCAGGACCCGACGGCGAAGATGTCGAAGTCGTCGTCCTCGCCCGGCGGCATCATCGAGATGCTGGAGGACCCGAAGCGGACGGCGAAGAAGATCCGCTCCGCGGTCACCGACTCCGGCACGGAGATCCGGTTCGACGAGGAGGGGAAACCCGGTGTGAGCAATCTGCTCTCGATCCACTCCTCGCTCAGCGGCGAGGCGATCGCCAGCCTCGAGGAGCAGTACGTCGGCAAGGGCTACGGCGCGCTGAAGACCGACGTGGCCGATCTCGTGCTGTCCTTCGTCACGCCGTTCCGCGACCGGACCCTGGAGCTGTTGGAGGACCAGGACCACCTCAACGAGGTGCTGGCCCAGGGAGCCGAGACGGCGCGCTCGGTCGCCGAGAGCACGTTGCGCGACGTCTACCAACGCGTCGGGTTCGTCGCTCCCGTCCAGCGGGTGCACGGCTGATGCCGACGATCGGGGTGTCGATCGCGCTCCCCGAGCCGAGCGCGTCCGAGCTGGAGGCCTACCGTCTCCGGATCGGCGACCCGACCGCGCACGGGGTCCCGAGCCACATCACGCTGATCCCACCGGTCGAGGTCGCCGCCGCGGACCTCCCGCGGATCGAATCCCATCTGGCCGAGGGTGCGGCACAGCATCCCGCGTTCCGGGTGCACCTGCGTGGCACCGGCACCTTCCGGCCGGTGTCGCCGGTCGTCTTCATCACGCTGGCGGAGGGCATCTCGCAGTGCGAGCAGCTCGCCGCCACGCTCCGGCGCGGCCCGCTCGAGGTCCGGCTGGACTACCCGTTCCACCCGCACGTCACGATCGCCCACCATCTCGACGACGACGCGCTGGACCGGGCCTTCGACGAGCTCGCCGGATTCGACGTCGCGTTCGACGCGACCGAGTTCCACCTCTACCGCCACTCCGACGGCGACGGCTGGCGTCCGACCCACACCTTCGGGCTGCGCGGAGCGCCCCAGGGGACGCCCCGATGATCGAGCGGCTCAAGCAGCGCTTCCGCGCCTTCCGGGAGCGCCACCCGGGGGTCGACCACGTGCTGAGCACCCAGGAGCACTACGGCACGGTCAAGGGCAGCCATCACGCCGGCGGCATCACCTACTTCGGGTTCCTCTCGGTGTTCCCGATCCTCGCGATCGCGGTGTTCGTGGTCGGCTACCTCTCGCAGATCCCGACCTTCGACGACGCCGACGAGTCGCTCACCACCGCCATCAACAGCGTGCTGCCGGGCATGATCGGAGACGGAGAGCACGAGATCTCCCTCGACAGTCTGCGCACCTTCTCAGGATGGGCCGGGGTGATCGGTCTGGTGACCGTGCTCTACACCGGTCTCGGCTGGATCTCCGCCCTGCGGATCGCGCTGTTCGCCATGTTCGACATCCCCGAGGGCGAGCGGCCGAACTTCGTGGTCGGCAAGCTGAAGGACCTCGTCGTCCTCGGCACGCTCGGCATCGTGCTGATGCTGGCGGTCCCTGCGACCACCACCCTCGGCCGGTTCACCGGCGAGGTGGCGGACTGGCTCAGCGCTTCAGCGGACCTCCAGGGGCTCCTGGACGTGATCGCGATCGCCGTCGGGCTGGCGGCGAACGCCTTCCTGCTCTTCTTGATGTTCCGTCTGCTCGCGGCTCCCGAGATGGGGGCCGGTGCGATGTGGTCCGGAGCGTTGCTCGGTGCCGTCGGGATCGAGGTGCTCAAGCAGATCGCCGGCCGGCTCATCGCGCTGACCGAGCAGTCGCCGGCCTTCCAGACCTTCGGGATCGCGCTGATCCTGCTGGTCTGGATCAACTACATGTCGCGGGTGACGATGTATGCCGCGGCGTGGGCGTACACCAGCCCGGCCGAGGTGGCCGCACGCGAGGCGGCTGCGGCGGCCGAGGAGGCCGCGGAGCAGCAGGAGATCGAGGAGCAGGCGGCCCTGGTCGCCGAGCAGCGCGGGCAGGACCGGAGCTGGGCGGCGCCGTTCGCCGCAGGCGGGGCCGCGGTCCTCGCCCTCGTCGCCGTCGCGCGGCGGTTCACGGCGAACCGTGAGGGGGAGGCATGAGGTTCGAGCGCCGGCACGCCGCGCTGTTGCTGGCCGTCGCCGCGTGGATCGTCGTCACGTTCGGCAACTTCGCCCGGAACCTGCTCGCCGCCTACCAGGAGGGCGAGGAGCGTGCCGCCGGCTACTGGATCGCACACACCCTGCTGATCGTCGGCAACGTCGTCATCGCCGGCCTGCTCGGGGCACTCGGCTGGAAGGCCTGGAGGGCGACGAGGAGGGACCGGCCCCGCGCGGAGTCGGAGCCGGTCCCACCTCGGCCGGATCAGTGACCGTGCTGCAGTGAGGTGCGCAGGTCCTTGTTGAGCTGGCTGATCACGTCGAGCGGGATGCCCTTCGGGCAGGCCGCCGTGCACTCGCCGATGTTGGTGCAGCCGCCGAAGCCCTCGTGGTCGTGCTGGGCGACCATCTCGACCACCCGGCTCTCCCGCTCGGCCTGGCCCTGGGGCAGCTCGCCGAGGTGGGTGATCTTCGCGCC
>CAZJDU010000076.1:0-18786 GCA_964544855.1 uncultured Nocardioides sp. | reverse complement strand
ACGGCGAGCACATGTCGGTCGGGCCGCTCGAGCCGCAGTTCTACGAGGAGTTCGTCACGCTGCTCGGCATCGCGGAGACCGCGCCCGACCGGTTCGACCCCACGAAGGCCGACGAGCTGCGCGACCAGATCGCCGCGGCGTTCAAGGCCCGGACGCGGGAGGAGTGGTCGGCGGTCTTCGACGGCTCCGACGCCTGCGTCGCGCCGATCCTGCGGATGAGCGAGGCCCCCGACCACCCGCATCTCAAGGCCCGCGAGACCTTCGTCGAGCACGAGGGCATCCTGCAGCCGCAGCCCGCGCCCCGCTTCTCCCGTACCGGGGCGACGCTCGGGCTGCCGCCCGCTGCCGAGCCCGGTGCCCAGACCCGGGAGGCGCTGACCGCCTGGGGCATCGCCGATGTGGATGGGCTGATCGAGCGCGGGGCGGCGGTCCAGGCGGACTGAAGGGACGGCAGGAATCCCCGGTCGACCGGGGATCGCTGAACATGTCCGGCGTTGCAGTGCCAGACATGTTCAGGGAAAGGCGGACAAGTCGGGCGCCCGCACCCGCCGATGCAGCCATCAGCGCCTCCCACCGCTAGGCTGAGCCCGGTCCGGCCGGTCTTGCCCCGGACCCGCGCGCAGCGGGCGTAGGACGCCCGCAGCGCTCCTCGACCCTCGAGGCACCCTCCCGCGACCGAGCGGGATGACCACGGCGAGACGCCGAACCGAGAGACTCCTGTGACCTCACCTGCTTCCTTCGCCGACCTCGGCGTGCCCACCGACCTGGTCGGCCTGCTGAGCGCCGACGGCATCACCGTTCCCACCCCGATCCAGGCCGCGACCCTTCCGGACTCCCTGGCGGGCCGTGACGTGCTCGGCCGGGGCCGCACCGGCTCCGGCAAGACCTATGCGTTCACGCTGCCGCTGGTCGCCCGGCTCGTCGCCGCCCGGCGCCGTCCGGCCCCGAAGCGCCCCCGCGCGCTGATCCTCGCCCCCACCCGCGAGCTGGTCACCCAGATCGACGCGAGCCTGCGGCCGCTCGCCGACGCGTCGGGGCTGTCCACGCGCACCGTCTTCGGCGGCGTCGGGCAGCAGCCGCAGGTCAACGCGCTGCGCCGTGGCGTCGACATCGTGATCGCGTGCCCCGGCCGGCTCGAGGACCTCATCGGCCAGGGCCACTGCAGCCTCGCCGACGTCGAGATCACCGTGCTCGACGAGGCCGACCACATGGCCGACCTCGGCTTCCTGCCCGCCGTACGACGCCTCCTCGGGCAGACGCCGCGCGACGGGCAGCGGCTGCTCTTCTCGGCGACGCTCGACAACGCGATCGACGTGCTGGTCAAGCGGTTCCTGGACCAGCCCGTGGTGCACGAGGCCGACTCGGCCCAGTCGCCGGTGGCCGCGATGGACCACCACGTGTTGCACCTGACCCGTGAGCGGCGGGTGCCGGTGCTGGTCGACCTCGCCAGCGCCCCCGGCCGCACCGTCGTGTTCACCCGCACCAAGCACGGCGCCAAGGCACTGGCCCGCCAGCTCAACAAGCACGGCGTGCCCACCGTCGATCTCCACGGCAATCTCGGCCAGGGCGCGCGCACCCGCAACCTCGACGCCTTCCACAGCGGCACCGCGACCACGCTGGTCGCGACCGACATCGCGGCCCGGGGCATCCACGTCGATGACGTGGCACTGGTGGTCCACGCCGACCCGCCCGCCGAGCACAAGGCCTACCTGCACCGCTCGGGGCGGACGGCGCGCGCGGGCGCCGCCGGCACCGTGATCACGCTGATGACCGACGAGCAGGTGCGCGACGTCCGTGCGCTCACCCGTGCCGCGGGCGTCCGTCCGACCATCACCAAGGTGAGCGCCACCGACCACCCGGTGCTGCAGCAGCTCGCCCCGGGCGAGCGGTCGCTCCCCGGCGGCCTGGTGCCGGCCGCGCCGGCGACCCAGGGTGGCGGCCAGCGTCGTGGCGGGTCCGGCCGCTCCGGTGGCCCGTCCCGGGGCTCCGGCGGCAACGGCAACGGCCAGGGTCAGCGCAGCGGCCGCAACCGGTCGCGCCGTCGCGGTGGCCGCGGCCGCGGTCGTACGTCGGGAGCCGGCTCCCGCTGACCCGTGCTCGCAGCGCCGGCCCGGGGCGTCCGGGCCGGCCTCGACCGCGGGATGCTCAGGTGGCCGGAGCCCGCGACGCCATCCGCGACAGGACGTACTCCACCAGGTGGATCAGCGTGCGCTTGGTCGAGTCGCGGTTGCGTGCGTCGCAGGTGACGATCGGCACCTCGGGGTTGAGGGCGAGCGCGTCGCGCACCTGGTCGGCGGTGTAGTACTCACCGCCGAACACGTTGTGCGCGACGATGAACGGCACGCCACGCGACTCGAAGTAGTCGATCGGGCCGAAGGAGTCGGCGAGCCGCCGGGTGTCGACCAGCACGACCGCGCCGATGGCGCCGTTGGTCAGGTCGTCCCACATGAACCAGAACCGGTTCTGTCCGGGCGTCCCGAAGAGGTAGAGGATCAGGTCGGAGTCCAGCGAGACCCGGCCGAAGTCCATCGCGACCGTGGTCGTCTTCTTGTCCGGCGTCGCCGTCAGGTCGTCGACGCCGACGCTCTCGGAGGTCATCAGCGCCTCCGTCGTCAACGGCACGATCTCGGAGACCGATCCGACGAAGGTGGTCTTGCCGACGCCGAACCCGCCGGCGACGACGATCTTGGCCGACTGGGTCGCGGCCGATGCATCGGGTGTCACGCTTCAGTTCCTCACAAGTTCCGCAGGCCGGTGAGCACCCGCTCCAGGAGCGGCCGGTCCGGTGTCGAGTCGGTCGAGCTGGTCGAGGAGTGCACCTCGACCACGGCACGGTCGGCGAGGTCGCCGATGAGCACCCGGGTCACGCCGAGCGGCAGGCCGGCCAGGGCCGCCACCTCGGCGACCGACCGGCTCTCCCGGCACAGCTCCGCGATGGTCCGCTCCTCCGGTGAGCGGACCACACCGTCGAGCTGGTACCGCGAGGTGCGGACCAGTGCTTCGACGGGGTAGCTGCGGGTCGGCTTGGTGCGGCCGCCGGTCAGCGCATACGGGCGGACCCGCAGCGGCGACCGCCGTTCCTCGGACTCACTCATCGTCGATCCTCACCCATCGGTCAGGCCCCTGGGGGCGCGGTGCGGGTCGCCGGGGTGAGCGCGGAGGCCACCCGGGCGATCAGCAGCTGCATCTGGTATCCGACCTGCCCGAGATCGCAGTCCGGAGCGGCCAGGGCGGCCAGGCTGGAGCCTTCGCCGACCGCCATGACCACGAGGTATCCGCCGTCCATCTCGACCACCATCTGCTGCACCCCGCCCGCGGCGAAGCAACGCGCCGCGCCCTGGGTGAGGCTGGTGAGCCCGGAGGTGATCGCCGCGAGCTGGTCGGCGCGGTCCGGCGGGAAGTCCGCCGAGCTGGCCATCGGCATGCCGTCCGCAGACACCAGGATCGCGTGGGCGATGTCCGGTGTGCGCTGGGTCAGCGCGTCGACGAGCCAGTCGAGTGAGGCGGGAGCCGTGCTCACGTGTTGTCCCCTTCGGGTTGGTTGTGGTCGGTCCGGGCGCGGTTGACGCCCTGCTGGAAGCTGGACAGGCCGCCGGTGCGGCGCGGCGCACGCGGTGCCTGCGGGGTCGCCGGCGGCGTGTCGTCCGCCGAGCCCGGGATCAGGTTCTGCCCGGGCACCCGCTTGGGCAGGCCGCCCTGCGTGACGCTCGCGGGCTCCCGCTTCTGCTGCTCCTCGAGCTCCTGGGCGCGGCGCCAGCCGTCGTCACCCGGCGACTGCCAGCCGCCCTGGTCGGGCTCGTCGCGGCGAGCACGGAGGTTGTTGCGCGGCATGAACCACTCCGACTGCAGTGAGGAGAAGATGGGCGACTCGTCGTCCCGCCCGTACTCCGAGGGCAGCAGCGGGTCGCGCAGCGGGTCCCGTCGGGGATCGATCGGGGGCTCCGCGGCCGGCCGGGGGGACGGATCGTAGGAGGACCGCTGCGGCTCGTCGTACGACGACCGGCCGAAGGAGGACTGCCCGTAGCCGGACTGGCCGTAGCCGGACTGGCCGTAGCCGGACTGGCCGTAGGAGGACTGCCCGTACGTCGGCTGCTGCGGCGGCTCCTCGTAGGTGGGCTGCTGCGGCGCGGCCGGCGGCTGCTGTGCCGGCGGCTGCTGCGCGGGCGGCTGCTGTGCGGGCGGCTGCTGGTCACGGCGGGGCAGGTCGCTGTTGGGGACCCGCCGGGGCAGGTCGCTGACGCCGCCCCGCGAGCCGTTGACCGCGCCGTTGACGGGCGAGGTGTGTCCCTGCGACGGAGTGGCACCGGCGTCACCGGCGCCCATCGGCCGGGTCTGGTCGAACCAGCCGTCGTCGGCGGTCGCTCCGGCTCGGCCGAAGGGAGTGGCGGGCGGCGTCGGCGTGCCGGCCGCCGGACCACCGGTCTCGGCCGTGCCGAGATAGGTGCCGTAGCCGGGCGTGGTCGGTGCGTCGCCGCCGACCATGGCGTCCGCCGGCACGATGACCCGGGCGATCACGCCGCGCGGGCTGTTCTCGGTGAGCTCGACGGTGAGCCCGTGCCGGTGCGCGAGCCGCGAGGCCACGACCAGGCCCATCATGCGGGCGACGTCGGCGTCCAGCCCGGTCGTCCGACGCAGCTTGGCGTTCGCCTCGGCCAGCTCCTCCGGCGTCATGCCGATGCCGAGGTCGGTGACCTCGATCGTCATCGGCCCGGTGGGCAGCGGGCGGCTGGTCGTGACGGTGACCGGGGTGTCCGGCGGCGAGAAGTTGGTCGCGTTCTCGATCAGCTCGGCCAGCAGGTGCACCAGGTCGCCGGCGAGGCGGCCCTGGAAGGCCCCGTCGTCGGTCGCACGGACCTCGACCCGGCCGTACTGCTCGATCTCCGACGCCGCGGCGCGCAGCACGTCCAGCACGCTCGCGTCGTCACCACCGTGGCCGGCCTCGCCGCCCGCGAGGACCAGCAGGCTCTCGTCGTTGCGGCGCATACGGGTGGCGAGGTGGTCGAGGCGGAACAGGCTGGCCAGGTCGTCGGGGTCCTGCTCGTGCGCCTCGAGCTCGTCGATGAGTCGCAGCTGCCGCTCGACGAGGTTCTGGCTGCGTCGGGAGAGGTTGACGAACATCCGGTTGACGTTCGCGCGCATCTCGGCCTGCTCGCCCGCCAGGCGGACCGCCTCCGCGTGCACGTCCTCGAACGCCGATGCGACCTCGCCGATCTCGTCGCGTCGGCCGATGCCGAGCGGCTCGACGGTGACGTCGACCGGCCCCTCGGACTCCTCGATGCTGCGGACCCGCTCGGGCAGCTCGTGCTCGGCGATGCCGAGTGCGGCCTGCCGCAGCTGCCGCAGCGGCCGGATGATCGAGCGTGCGGCGAGCATCGCGGCCATGAGGGCGGCGAAGAGGACGAGGAAGATCAGGACGGCGTTGATCACGGCCGCCTGCTGGGCGCTGGAGCGCAGCGCGGACACGTCGGTGGAGAGGTCCTCCGCCGCGGTCGTGATGACCTGCTCCATCTGCTGGATGAACTCCAGCGAGGCGGCCTGCCACTCCTCGGGGCTCATGCCGACGTTGTCGATGTCGCCGCTGGAGACGTAGGCGTTGACGGCGCCCTGCATCGGCGCGCCGATGCTGCCCTCCATCGTGGTGCCGTCGTTGACGGCGTCGAAGGCGGCCTGCGCGTCCGGTGAGGTGTAGCGGTAGAACAGCCGGGTGGTGTCCGCCCAGGCGGCCTCGGCGCGCGCCAGCGTGGCGAACTCCTCCTGACTGAGCTCGCCGGTGGTCATCGCCTTGGTCATCAGCTGGCGCTCGATGCCGAGCGACTCCGAGGAGGTCCGGATGTCGGTGAGGGCGTAGGACTGGTCGTAGATGGCCTTGTCGTCCAGCGCGGGCAGCCGCTCGGCGAGGCCCAGGAGGGTGTTGAGCGTCTCGGTGTACGCCGCGCGCGCCTCCTCGGCGGTCTTCGGCTTCGAGATCTGGTTGCGCAGCTGGTCGATCCGGTCGAGGGTGCCCGTGATCGTGACGAGGTCCTCCTGCAGCGCCGGGGTGTCGGAGTAGTCCATCTGCGGGAGGTGGGACTCCCACTGGGAGATGCCCTCGTCGGTGGCGGCCTGCACCTGGTTCAGGGTGTCCTTGGGGACGCCGGCGAGTGCGGCGTCGCGCTCGGTGGTGAGGTCGATGGCCAGCCGGAAGCTGTCCGGGAGCGCCACCGCGATGCTCTCGGCCTGCGCCGCGGTCGAGCTCTCGGCCGCGGCCTCCTGCACTCGGAGGGCGCCGAAGACCAGTGCGGCGATCGTCGGCACGAGCAGCACGCCGATGAGGCGGGGTCGAATGCCTCGCCATCCGGTCCGGACGGCGGCACGGTTGTCAGACGGGTCGGCCATTGCTCCCTCTCCCTGGCGCTACGGCCACCTGCGATCTCGACGAACTGCCCCCCACAGGCGCGTCGAGCCCCGAGCGCACCGCCCCGGATGTCCTGGCACGCTCACCATACGCAGATGGAGCGGTCACGGTACGCCATACCACAGGGGGATTGACAAATAGCGAAGGGGAATGGGTCATTTCCGTCACCATCGCGTACGGTGTCCTGCTGGGGGACACAGATCGACGCTCGGGCGTCGTGCGGCCAGGGTTCGTCGGAGAGGGAGCATTGTAGATGCCTGGGATTACCGAGTCGGTCACACTGGATTCCTTCGATCCGGCTCTGGTCGGCCTGTCGTTCATGATCTCGGTCTTCGGGTCATGGTGTGGTCTGACCTGTGCGGCTCGGGCGCGCCGGCGTACGGGCGCGGCGTCGGTGACCTGGCTGCTCGCTGCGGCGCTCTCCATCGGTGGCGGTGCGATCTGGGCGATGCACTTCATCGGCATGCTTGCCTACCGTAGTCACGTTGTCTACACGCTCGACGTCGGCGTGACGCTGATCTCACTGCTCGCGTCGGTGGTCGCGGCCGCGATCGGCATGGGGATCGCCATCAAGCTGGGCGGCACCGTCGGCTACATCGTCGGCGGCATCGTCACCGGTCTCGGTGTCTGCGTCATGCACTACAGCGGGATGTCCGCCATGCAGATGAACGCCGAGATGAACTACGACCCCACGATCGTCGGCATCTCCGTCGTCATCGCCATCGTCGCCGCCTCGCTGGCGCTCTACTTCGCGCTCAACCTCAGCCGGCTGTGGCACATCCTCATCGCGGCCGTCGTGATGGGCCTCGGTGTGTGCGCGATGCACTACACCGGCATGCTCGCCCTGATGGTGACGCCCAACCAGGAGATCGACCTCGGCGCGGCCGGTGCGGGCACCGACCCGTTCTCGCTGGCGATGCCGATCTTCGGCATCTCCGCGGTCCTGCTGCTCGTGCTGCTCTTCGCCGGCCTCTTCGACGAGACCGAGCGCTACGGCCCCGAGGACGAGTACGACTACGACGAGTACGACTACGACTACGAGTACAGCGAGGACGACCTCGAGCCCGAGGACGACTTCCAGCGGGTCATCTGACCCACGTCACCCCCACGGCGCCGTCGCCTGGAGCACCGCCTCCTCGAGCGCCTCGGTCCGCAGGTGGGTGACCCTCTGGTACTCCTCGTCCGCGACCATCGTGGTGAAGGCGTCGCGGCTCGGGTACCAGACCACGAGGACGGCGTCCCAGGCCTGCCCGTCCTCGGCCACCAGTGCGGTCGAGCCGTCGCCGGCGTAGAGCACCTTGCCGCCGACCTTGCGGACGAAGTCGCCGGCCGCCCTCGAGTAGGCGTCGTAGGACTCCCGGCCCCCGTCGGCCTTGAAGCGCAGCAGGTTCAGCATCACGACCGGGCCGCCCGGGTCGTCCTCGATGAACCGCTTGATGTCCTTGCCCGTCGGATCCACTGCCATGGGTCCGACCCTAGAACGGAGCGCGGGGTGCGGCACTGTGCGGCGCGCACGACGGGTCGTGCACGCCGGGCATCACGCGGGACTCACTCGCCGGTCGTGCGCGAGACCTGGCGCCGCCGGGTCTCGTCCATCGCGGCCTCGTAGGCCGAGACGAGGCTGGCGATCGAGAGCGGCTTGAGCTGCTCCACCATCTGCCGGATCGTCTCCGGTGGCGCGCCGGCCTGCTTGTACGCCGGCCACACCATCGTCCGGAAGAGCTGGTGCAGCTCCTCGGCGATCTGACGACCGTGCTCGCGGTAGACCTTCGCGGCGGCCTCCGCCGCCTCGGCGGGGAAGCCGAGATCGATCAGGCGCAGCGCTACCGAGAGCTGGCTCAGCGCCACGGCGTACTCCCCGTGGCCCACCCGGTCGATCACCCCGAGCGCCTCCAGGGTGTGCAGCGAGCCCTCGTCGAGGTCGCGGTCGGCGCGCCGCCGCAGCTCGTCCACGGTCAACCGCTCGGGTCGGTCCGCCTGCCACGGTGCCAGCATGGTCCGGCGGAGCGCGATGTCGTCGGGCGAGGCATCGGCCGGGATGTTGGCGACGTACTTCTCGATCGCGGCGAGGGTGAAGCCGTGGCTCTGCAGCTCCTGGACCAGCTCGAGCCGTGCGACGTGATCGTCGGTGTAAAATCCCGAGCGGCCGCGACGGATCGGCGGCGGGACCAGCCCCTTGGTCGTGTAGAAGCGGATCGTCCGGACGCTCATGCCGACGCGCTGGGTCAGCTCGTCGAGCGTGATCAGGGCTGCATCGGCTGTCGCACCGGGTGTGATGTGCGTCTCGTCGGGCCGCTCACCGTCCCCTTCGCTCTTGACCATGACAGTAATAGTGTCACAATCGAGGTCAGAGTCCACGCGCGGTGGCGAGCACCGCGCTCTTCGACCACCGCACCACCTAAGGACGGTCATGGCAGAAGCATTCGTGTACGACCACCTCCGCACTCCGCGTGGCAAGGGCAAGGCCAACGGGTCTCTGCACGAGGTGAAGCCGATCGACCTGGCCGTCGGGCTGCTCGACGAGCTCAAGGTCCGCAACCCCTCGCTCGACACCGAGCGGGTCGACGACGTCGTCCTCGGCGTGGTCTCGCCGATCGGTGACCAGGGCGGCGACATCGCCAAGACCGCAGCGCTCGCCGCGGGCTACCCCGACACCGTCGCGGGCGTCCAGCTCAACCGCTTCTGCGCGTCCGGCCTGGAGGCCGTCAACCAGGCGGCGTCGCGGGTCCGGGGCGGGTTCGAGGACCTGATCATCGCCGGTGGTGTGGAGTCGATGAGCCGCGTCCCGATGGGCTCCGACGGCGGCGCCTGGGCGGGTGACCCGGCCACCGCGCTCGAGACCGGCTTCGTGCCGCAGGGCATCGGGGCCGACCTGATCGCCACCCTCGAGGGCTGGTCGCGCGAGGACGTCGACGCGTTCGCCGCGGAGTCGCACCACCGCGCCGCCAAGGCCTGGGCCAACGGCTACTTCAGTGAGTCGATCGTGCCGGTGACCGACATCAACGGCCTCACCGTGCTCGACACCGACGAGACCATCCGCCCCGACACGAGCGTCGAGGGACTCGCGGGTCTGAAGCCGAGCTTCGCCCAGATCGGCAAGGACGCGGGCTTCGACAACGTCGCGCTCGAGAAGTACCACTGGGTGGAGCAGATCGACCACGTCCACCACGCCGGCAACTCCTCCGGCATCGTCGACGGGGCGGCGCTGACCCTGATCGGCTCCGAGCAGGTCGGCCAGGACCTCGGTCTCACCCCGCGTGCCCGGGTGCTCGCCACGGCCGTCTCCGGCGCCGACCCGACGATCATGCTGACCGGCCCGGCCCCCGCGTCCCGCAAGGCGCTCGCCAAGGCCGGCCTCACCGTCGACGACATCGACCTCTTCGAGATCAACGAGGCCTTCGCCGCCGTCGCGATGCGGTTCATGCGCGACATGGGCGTGAGCCACGAGGTCACCAACGTCAACGGCGGCGCCATCGCGATGGGCCACCCGCTCGGCGCCACCGGCGCGATGATCCTCGGCACCCTGGTCGACGAGCTCGAGCGCCGCGACCTGCGCCGTGGTCTCGCCACGCTCTGCGTCGGCGGCGGCATGGGGATCGCGACTGTTGTCGAGCGTGTGTGAGCGAGGAACGAGCTCACGCCCGCTCGGCAACAGAGTGAGCAATGGGTTGAGTAGCGCCTCCGGCTGAGCTTGCGAAGCCGGAACGGCGCGTATCGAAACCCAGTCACCTCGAAGACCGACCAGCCCCGAGCCGCCGTACGACATCCGAACACCCACCGCAGGTCTCGATACGTCCTCGCTCGTCCCTCGCGAGGACTACTCGACCAGCAGCCCTTGGAACCGAGAAGGAACACATGAGCACCACTGAGACCCAGACCGCCGTGCGCTACGAGCGGGACGCCGACGGCATCGTCACGCTGACGCTGGACGACCCGACCGCCAGCGCCAACACGATGAACGAGCTCTACACCTCCTCGATGCAGGCCGCGATCGACCGGCTCTACGACGAGCAGGACGAGGTGACCGGCGTCGTGATCGCCAGCGCGAAGAAGACCTTCTTCGCCGGCGGCAACCTCAACAACATGGTCAAGGCCACCAAGGACGACGCGGCGAGCGTCTTCGAGATGGCCGAGGCCGTGAAGGCGCCGCTGCGCCGGCTCGAGCTGTTCCCCAAGCCGGTCGTGGCCGCGATCAACGGTGCCGCGCTCGGCGGCGGCTACGAGATCTGCCTGGCCACCAACCACCGCATCTGCGTCGACGACCGCAGCGTCAAGGTCGGCCTCCCCGAGGCGACCCTCGGGCTGCTGCCGGGCGGCGGCGGCGTCACCCGCTGCGTGCGGAAGTTCGGCCTGCAGACCGCGCTGATGGAGGTGCTGCTCCAAGGCACCCAGTTCAACCCGACCGCGGCCCTCGAGAAGGGCGTCGTCGACGAGCTGGTCGGCACCCGCGAGGAGCTGGTCCCGGCCGCGAAGGCCTGGATCAAGGCGAACCCCGACGCCGGCCTCAACCCGTGGGACGCGCCCGGCTACAAGATGCCCGGGGGCACCCCGTCCTCGCCCAAGCTGGCGAGCTTCCTGCCCGCCTTCCCGGCGCTGCTGCGCACCCAGCTCAAGGGCGCGAAGTTCCCGGCGCAGGAGGCGATCCTCTCGGCGGCCGTCGAGGGCGCCCAGGTCGACTTCGACACCGCCTCGCGGATCGAGTCGCGCTATCTGACCAACCTGGTCGTCAACCAGGGCTCGAAGAACATGATCCAGGCGTTCTTCTTCGACCTGCAGGCGATCAACTCCGGCTCGCTGCGCCCCGACGGCATCGACACCTTCAAGGCGACCAAGGTCGGCGTGCTCGGTGCCGGCATGATGGGCGCCGGCATCGCCTACTCCTGCGCCCGCGCCGGCATGCAGGTCGTGCTCAAGGACGTGGCCCAGGAGAACGCCGACAAGGGCAAGGCCTACAGCCAGGGCATCAACGAGAAGGCGATCGCCAAGGGCAGGCTCACCGAGGAGAAGAGCCAGGAGCTGCTCGACCGGATCACCCCGACCGCCGACCCGGCGGACCTGACCGGCTGCGACCTGGTCATCGAGGCGGTCTTCGAGGACCCGGCCCTGAAGAGCAAGGTCTTCGCCGAGGTGGCGCCGTACGTCAACGACGACGCGCTGCTGTGCTCCAACACCTCGACGCTGCCGATCACCGAGCTCGCCGAGGGTGTGGACCGGCCGAAGGACTTCATCGGCCTGCACTTCTTCTCGCCCGTCGACAAGATGCCGCTCGTCGAGATCATCAAGGGCACGGAGACCTCCGACGCATCGCTCGCCAAGGCCTACGACGTCGTGCAGCAGATCAAGAAGACCCCGATCGTCGTCAACGACAGCCGCGGCTTCTACACCTCGCGCGTCATCGGCTTCATGGTCAACGAGGGCCTCGCCATGCTCGCCGAGGGCATCCACCCGTGGAGCATCGAGCGTGGGACCACCTCGGCCGGCTACCCGGCCCCGGTGCTGCAGCTCTCCGACGAGCTCAACATGGAGCTGATGGGCAAGATCGCCAAGGCCACCAAGGAGGCCGCGGAGCGCGACGGCACGCCGTACGACGCGCACCCCGGCAACGAGGTCGTCGAGAAGATGCTCGAGGCGGGGCGTCCGGGCCGGCTGCGCAAGGCCGGCTTCTACGACTACGACGAGAACGGCAAGCGGCTCTCCCTCTGGGAGGGTCTCACCGAGCTGTTCCCGGTGGCCGAGGACCAGATCCCGATCGAGGACATCCGCGAGCGGATGCTCTTCGCCGAGGCGCTGGAGACCGCGAAGTGCTTCGAGGAGGGCGTGATCGAGTCGGCTGCCGCGGCCAACATCGGCTCGATCATGGGCATCGGCTTCCCGCCGGCGACCGGTGGTGCCGCGCAGTTCATGACCGGCTACGAGGACAAGGAGTCCGGCGAGATCGGCCTCCCGGCGTTCGTGAAGCGTGCCGACGAGCTCGCCGCTGCGTACGGCGACCGCTTCCGCGCCACCGAGTGGCTGCGCAACCTCGCGGCGTCGGGTGAGGGCTTCCCTGCCTGACCTTCCGCTGCGGTAGAGACCGAGAGCCCGGTGCGAACCCCCTGTCGTGCCGGGCTCTCGTCATGCGCGGGTCACGCACCGCGCCGGTGAATGAGAACTTGTTCTAGGGAATCCCGTTACTCCCCGGTAGGCGCGCCGTTGAACCTCACGGACCATGTCGCGCGCCACGGGGGCACGCGGTCCAGGACAAGGGAGAATCCAATGAGGTTCCTCGGGAAGCGAGCGATGGTCGGCGCAGTCGCGGCCACCGCCCTGACGATCCCCCTCGCCGCCGGTGCGGCACAGGCGGCGACCGACGACGAGTTCAGTGCCGATCTGTGGAACCTGCAGCAGATCAACGCCGAGCAGGCCTGGCCCACGAGCACCGGCGCCGGCGTCGTCGTGGCGGTCGTCGACAGCGGGGTCGACCTGGACCATCCCGATCTCCAGGGGCAGCTGGTGCCGGGCGTCACGACGATCGGCTGCGGTGACCAGACCACCTGCGGCGACGGCGACTGGGTCGGGGTGGACGGCGAGGCGCAGGCTGCCGACCGCCACGGCACCCACGTCGCCGGCACCGTCGCGGCAGCGGCGGACAACGGCATCGGCGTCGCCGGTGTCGCACCCGACGCTCGGGTGATGCCGGTGAAGTCGCTCGACGACGGCAGCGGCACGACCACCGAGATCGCCGCGGGCATCCGGTGGGCGGTCGACCACGGGGCCGACGTGATCAACATGAGCCTCGGCGGGCTGCCCGGCACCGACCTGTTGACCGTGCTGGGTCTGACCACCGAGTGGAGCGACGCGGTGGCGTACGCGGTGGATCGCGGTGTCGTGGTCGTGGCGGCCGCGGGCAACAGCACCTATCCGTTCTGCTCCTCGCCCGCCAACGTGCCGGGCGTGCTCTGCGTGACCTCGACCGACCGCAACGGGCTTCCGGCGTACTACTCCAACCTGGGGCTGCGACTCGACCTGACCGGCGACACCGTGGCCGCCCCCGGCGGCCAGGCGCTCGGCGGGTGCCAGGAGGACATCCTGTCCACGGTGCCGGTCGGCACCGGCGCCAGCAGCTGCGGTGACGCCGACCACGACACCATGGCGGGCACGTCGATGGCCTCGCCGGCCGTGGCGGGCCTCGCAGCCCTGCTGGTGAGCCAGTGCCGTGATCGTGCCGCGGTCGTCGACACCATCAAGGCGACCGCGGAGGTGCCGTTGATCGGCAAGGGCCTGCTCACCTCTCCGTGGTACGGCGAGGGCATCGTCGACGCCGAGGCCGCGGTGGCGGCACCCGGCGCGGGGTGCTGACGGGCTGAGACAGGCGACCGACGACCCGGTGGGGCTACGGCGCCGCCGGGTCGTCGGCTGTCCGGACGCGGCCGGCAGGCCCGGTCGGGCATGCCCTAGCCTCGCCCGGGTGAGTGACGACCTGAACGACGAGTCGCGCGAGGTCCGTGCCGAGGACGCCTTCGACGTCGCTGCCGTGGAGCAGTGGCTGGGCCTGGGCCGGATCGAGGAGGTGCGGCAGTTCCCCGGCGGAGCGTCGAACCTGACCTATCTGCTGCGCCTCACCGACCGGGAGCTGATCCTGCGCCGCCCACCGGCCGGCACCAAGGCCAAGGGCGCGCACGACATGGGACGGGAGTACCGGATCCAGCGCGGCCTGGCCCCGGTCTTCGCCTACGTGCCGGGCATGGTCGCCTACGCCACGGAGGACGAGAGCCCGATCGGCGCCGAGCTCTACGTCATGGAGCGGGTGCCGGGGATCATCCCGCGCAAGGACTTCCCGATGGAGGTGAGCGCGGAGCAGGCCGACGCGCTGTGCCGGGCCGCGGTCGACGTCCTCGTGGCGCTGCACTCGGTGGACGTGGCCGCCGCCCCGGACCTCGCCGCTCTCGACAAGGGCGAGGGGTACGTCGCCCGCCAGGTCGGCGGCTGGACCAAGCGGCTGGCGAACGCCCGCACCGACGACACCGGCGACTGGAGCGACATCACCGACTGGCTCGCCGCCCACCAGCCCGCTGACGTCGCCCGCCGGATGATCCACAACGACTTCCGCTTCGACAACATGGTGCTGCAGCCGAGCGACGGCGGGTTCGACATCGCGGCGGTGCTGGACTGGGAGCTCGCGACGGTCGGCGACCCGCTGATGGATCTGGGCTGCACGCTCGCCTACTGGGTGCAGGCCGACGACGACGAGTTCTTCCTGCAGTTCCGGCGGCAGCCGTCGACCGTGCCGGGCATGTGGACCCGGCAGCAGATCGTCGACCGCTACTGCGAGCGGATGGGCTACTCGCTGACGCCCGAGCAGTGGCGGTTCTACGAGGTCTTCGGGCTCTTCCGCCTCGCGGTGATCGCCCAGCAGATCTGGTACCGCTACTTCCACGGCCAGACCACCAACGAGACCTACGCCGTCTTCGGTCCGGCCGTGGGCTACCTCGAGACCCGCTGCCGCGGGCTGATCGGCTGAGGGCCGATGGGGATCGTGCTGCTGGTCCGCCACGGACAGGCGTCGTTCGGGGCGGACGACTACGACGTGCTCAGCGAGACCGGCTGGGAGCAGGGACGACGGCTCGGGACCTGGCTCGCCGAGCAGGGCATCACGCCGAGCGCCGTCGTCCGGGGTGACATGCGGCGCCACCGGGAGACCGCCGAGGCGATGGTCGAGGGCGCGGGCTGGACCGGCCTGGCGACCCGAGTGGACCCGGGCTGGGACGAGTTCGACTTCCTCCCCGTGGTGGACGCCTTCCCCGACCGGCCCGAGGGCGAGCTGTCGCGGCGGGAGTTCCAGGCGCTCTTCGAGCGGGCGACCGCACGGTGGACCAGTGGTGACCACGACGGCTATCCGGAGTCGTACGCCGACTTCTGCGGCCGCGTACGTGCCGGGCTCGAGCGCGCTGCGGCCGGCCGCGGGCCGGTGGTCGTGGTGAGCTCGGGCGGCCCGATCGCGGTCACCGCCGCCGACCTGGTCGACCCGGAGGCCGACGTCGCCGGCCACGCTCGGCTGTGGCAGCGGCTCAACACCGTGGTCGTGAACGCCTCGGTCAGTCGGGTGATCGTCGGCGGCACCGGCACCCGGCTGCTGACCTTCAACGAGCACGCCCACCTGACGCCAGGAACGCTCACCTACCGCTGACACGCTCCGGACTCGCATCGGGGCCGCTGGCGAATCCTCACGCGTGCCGTACCGGCCGTACGTCGGTGTGCCCGAAGTCGTCGCCGATGAACAGCAGTGGTTCATCCCGCTCGACAGCAAGGGCGTAGCTGAAGCAGTCGCCGAAGTTGAGGCCGGCGCGGTGGCCTGAGCCCTTGCCGAAGTCTCGATACGCCGATCGCGCCAGCTGTGCCTGGCGCGGTGTGACGGGAAGCAGCTCGGTGTCGTACGCGTCGAGGAACTCGTCGAGGCGACGGGAGAGCACGGGGTCGCCGCGCCGGTCGATGACCGCGGCCGTCTCGACGTAGGTCGCGGTGGACATGCGCACCGCCTCGGCGCTGTCGAGCTTGGCGAGCAGTGCCGGTCGCTGCTGCTCATCGGCGAGGATCGCGATGATCGCCGAGGTGTCGACGATCAAGCCGGGAGGCCCTGCGCGTCGTACAGGTCATCGCTGGTCAGCGCGGCGCGCGCATCGTCGTCGAGCCGTCCGTCGACATCAGCGAGGATCATGTCGACCCGCTGTCGGCGAGCCTCACCGCCGGTGAGATCGAGGGATGCGAGGTAGAGCCGGAGCGCCTCCGCGACCACGCCGGTCTGGGACTTGCCGGTGCGGCGAGCCGCCTCGCGGGCCAGGTCGTGGACCTCGGGGTTCTTGATGTTCAGGCTCATCGGTCCACCTTTCCACCATGCGGATCGACCATTCTACCCCACGTCTCGAGCTCAGATCATCCGCTTGAGGATCCGCAGCGGCGCGTGCTTCATGACCGGAGCGAGCACCGACCAGGGGAGCGGTGGCACGTAGGCGTCGGCGGTCTCCTTCTCGATGGCGGCGACCATGGCGGCGACGCCCTTCTCGGTGGAGGCCATCAGCGGTGTCGCCTGCTCGACCTTCTCGTTCATCTCCGAGCGGATGTAGCCGGGATAGAGCACGGTCACCTTGATCCTGTCGGCGAGCCGGGTGCCGTGCAGCTCGGTGCGCAGCCCCTCGGCGAGATGCGCCGCGCCGGCCTTGGTGGCGGCGTACGTCGTCATCGAGCCGGGCATGCCGCGCAGCGCTGACATCGACGACACCATCACCAGATGGCCGGCCTCCTGCTCGCGGAAGATCTCCATCGCGGCCTCGGTCTGCGCGAGCGCGCCGATGAAGTTGGTCTGCGCGGTCTCCAGGTTGGCCTCGAACCGACCGGTGCCCAGCCGTGCGCCCTTGCCGAGCCCGGCGTTGACCACGACCTTGTCCAGGTGCCCCAGCTCGTCGCGGAACCCGCGCACGGTGTCGAAGACCGCGTCGTACTCGGTCACGTCGAGCGCGCGGACGGCGACGCGGCGGTCGGCATCGGCGGCGAGGATCTCCGCCTTCAGCTCCTCGAGCCGGTCGGTGCGCCGCGCGCACAGGGCCAGGTCGTAGCCCAGGGCGGCGAACTGGCGTGCCATCTCGGCGCCCAGGCCGCTGGAGGCTCCGGTGATCAGGATCGTCGTGGTGGACACGAGGGCGAGTCTGGCAGGTGTCGGCGCGCGCGTGCGGTCCGGCGCCGACGTGGCGTCCGCGCGAACGTCGGCTGAAGACCCCGGACGCCCATTGCCGTTCGGCGTGAACCTCCGCAGAATCGCAAGGGCCCGCGCGGCCCGGCTCATCGGGAGCCGGTGCGCATCTCGGGTGCGGGCTCGACGAAGGGGAGAACCCCGATGCATCTCCATGTCCGTCGCCTGCTGGCGACCTTCCTGACCGTGCTGGTGCTGCCGCTCACCGCGGTGGCTGCCGTGACGGTCAGCGCCACACCGGCCAACGCCGACGCCTGCTACACCTGGGACCGCGTGCTGCGCAGCGGGTCGAGCGGCAGCGACGTCCGCGAGCTCCAGATCCGGGTGGCCGGCTGGGCCGGCTACGACCGCTCGTTCCCGATCGACGGCTCGTTCGGGCCGAAGACCGAGCGAGCGGTGCGCAACTTCCAGTCCGCCTACGGCCTGGCCGTCGACGGGGTCGCGGGCTCGCAGACCTACTCCACGATCTACGCGCTGCAGGACGCCGACTGCACGCCGGCGCACTTCGACTGGTACGAGGTCGACGACGTGTGCTTCGGCGGCTGGCCGGCGCCGATCTCCGGCAGCATCGCCACGGTCAAGCGCAACCTGCTCCGCGTGATGTGGCAGGCGGAGGCCCTGCGCCACCGGCTCGGCGACCACCCGCTGCGGGTCACCTCGGCCTATCGCAGCAGGGCCTGCAACGACCGGGTCGGCGGCGCGACGAGCAGCAACCACCTCTACGGCCGGGCCATCGATCTGGTGCCCGGCAACGGCAACACCTCGATGTGCGGCATCGTCAGGGCGGGTCGGTACACCGCCTTCCGCCAGCTGCTGGGACCCGGCTATCCCGACCACGACGACCACATCCATCTCGCCAACCAGAGCTCGCGGCACTGGTCCGCCCCCGGCTGCGGCGTCAGCTGAGCCGGCGCTGACGTCGGCCCGCCGGAGCCGCCGGTGGGCCGGGCGTCGGCTCATCACGAAGTTACAGTCAGGCTTGACTGTTTGTTTCTGAGCCAGCACACTGGCGACATGTCCACCGCCTCCTCCACCGCGCGCGTTCCGCAGGAGGAGCGCACGCGGACGATGCGGCTGCGGCTGATGGATGCCACGGTCGACCTGCTGGTGGAGAAGGGCTTCGCGGGGACGACGACCACGCTGGTCTCGCAGCGCGCCGGAGTCAGTCGCGGGGCGCAGCTGCACCACTTCCCGACCAAGAACGACCTGGTCGTGGCGGCGGTCGAGCACCTGACGGCCAAGCGGGGCGAGGAGCTCGCCGCGGCAGCGGCCAACCTCCCGGAGGGCGAGCAGCGCACCCGCGAGGTCGTGCGGATGCTGGGCGACCACTTCGCCTCGCCGGTCTTCACCGCCGCTCTCGAGCTCTGGGTGGCGGCGCGGACCGACCCGGACCTGCTCGCCGCCGTCGGACCGCTGGAGCAGAAGGTCGGCCGGGAGACCCACCGGCTGACCGTCCAGCTGCTCGGGGCCGACGAGGCCGAGCCCGGCGTACGCGAGCTGGTGCAGGCGACGCTCGACCTCGTCCGAGGCCTCGGGCTCGCCAACACCATCTCCGATGACGCACGACGACGCGCCCGGATCCTCGATGCGTGGGCGAGCACGCTCGACGATGCGCTCGAGGGGTTTCGAGGCTCGCAAGCTCGCACCTCAACCACCGTGGACGGCTCGC
>CAZJDU010000075.1:0-18800 GCA_964544855.1 uncultured Nocardioides sp. | reverse complement strand
TGGGCTTCCACGTCACCGAGCCGCCCGAGCTGGTCGAGGAGGTCCGGCGGCTGGCGGAGCGGTACGCCCGCGCCCTTCCTGACTGAGGGTGGTACTCGGGTCGATCGGCGGGCCGTGACGGTGTGGCGTGCCCGGTGACGCCAGGGCGGTCAGCGATCGACGTCGTCGCGCGCGTCGAGAGCAGCGAGGTCGGCACGGAAGGGCAGCCCCTCCCAGTCGCCGGGCGAGAGGCAGGCGAAGGCACCACAGCTCACCGCGGTCGCGAGTCGCGTGGTGACACTCGCACCGGCGAGCGTCTCGGCCAGGTACCCGGCCACGAACGCATCGCCTGCACCGACGGTGTCGACCACGGGCACGGCGCGCGCCGCAACGGTGTGCTGCTCTCCGTCGACCTCGGCCAGACAGCCGGCGGCACCGCGCTTGAGGACGGCGTCACCTGGCGTGGTGGCGGCCAGCTCGGCGAGCAGGACGTCGGGTGCGGTCGTGCCGGTGCCGGTGAGCAACCGGGTCTCGTGCTCGCCGGCGAAGACGACCGACGCTCGGGCAGCGATCTCTCGGTAGACGGGGGCAGCGTCCCGGTCACGCCACACGCCGTTCCGGTGGTTGACGTCGAACGACACGGGGACGCCGGCGGCCGCCGCACGATCGACCACGTGGCGGACCGCAGCGAGCGCCGTCTCGGACAGCCCCGGCGTGATCCCCGTCAGGTGCACGATGTCAGCGCCCTCGACCAGTCCCGGCGCGATGTCGTCCGGGCAGAGTCGACTGCCGGCGCTGGCGCGGCGATGGTAGGTGACGCGGGTGGTGAGCGCCGAGCGGCGCTCCTTGGTCATCAGCCCCGTCGGTGCGTCGGGGTCGGTCACCGCTGCCACGGTCAGGTCCTCGGAGAGGAGCTCGCGCCGCACGCGCTCGCCCCACGGGTCGGCGCCGACCCGGCCCAGCCAGATCACCGCGCCACCGAGGCGCCGGACCCCGATCGCCACGTTGCTCTCGGCCCCGCCGATACCGACGGTGGCGGTGGTCGCGTGCCGCAGGCGACCGGCGGTCACCAGGCCGAGCGACTCCCCGAGGGTGAGCAGTCCGAATCCCGGCGCGGTCGCGTGAGATCCCTGTGGGTCCGGGGTCGTCATCGGCCCAGCCAGCCTCCGTCGACGGGCAGGGTCACGCCGTGGACGTAGTCGGCAGCGCCGCTGCACAGGAAGACCACGGCACCGGCGAGGTCCTCGCTGCGGCCCCATCGCGCGGCAGGGATGCGCTCGAGGATCGAGCGTGACCGGTCGGGGTCGTCCTGGAGGGCCCGGGTGTTGTCGGTAGCGATGTAACCGGGCGCGATCGCGTTGACGTTGACTCCGCGGGGCGCCCACTCGTTGGCGAGTGCTTTGGTCAACCCGGTGATCGCGGACTTCGAGGCGGTGTAGCCGGGCACGTTGATCCCGCCCTGGAAGGACAGCAGCGACGCCGTGAACACGACCTTGCCGGCCCCACGCTCCAGCATCGGCTGCGCCAGCAGTTGGGTGATCACGAACTGTGAGGACAGGTTCACGGTCACAACCTCGTCCCACAGCGCCAGCGAGTGCTCCGCGGCCGGTTGACGGCGGATGGTTCCCGCGTTGTTGACGAGGATGTCGGGCGCGCCCTCAGGGCGAGCCGCGAGCTCTGCGCCGAGGGCACCGACCGCAGCCCGGTCGGCGAAGTCGCACCGTCGGCCTTCGAAGGACCGACCCGCGGAGCGCACCAGACCAGCAACCTCGGGGTCATCCTCGAGCTGGGCAGAGACGCCGATGATGTCGGCGCCCGCCTCCGCGAGCGCGACAGCCATTGCCAGACCGATGCCGCGGCGGGCCCCGGTGACGACCGCGGTCTGTCCGGTGAGGTCGAAGGGGTTCATCGGTCGCCCTCCCGGCTCGGGTCGGTCACGGCCACCAACACCTTCATGGCGTCGCCGGACTCCAGGGTGGCGAAGGCGGACGAGATGTCGTCGATCGACACGATGCCCGTGATCATCGACTCCGCCGGGACCACGCCTGCGGAGAGCAGCTCCACCGCGCGGTCGAAGTCCGTGCGTTGGTAGACGCGCGCTCCGAGGACGTGCAGCTCGCGCCAGAACACCTGCTTGAGATCCACCGGCACGGGATTCGGATGGATGGCGACCATGACGACGGTGCCTCGCACCTTGGCCGCGGTGGTCGCAGCGAGCACCGCAGGGGCTGCGCCGGACACCTCGAAGACGACGTCTGCTCCCGCGTCGCCCGTCCACTGCTGGACGTGCGCGACGAGATCCGCGGATCCGGGATCGAAGGTGCGCAGACCCAACGACTCCAGCAGGTTCCGGCGACCGGCGTCGGGCTCGGAGATCAGGACGTCCGCGCCGCGGTCGGTGGCGACCACGGCGATGAGGGCACCGATCGGTCCGCCACCCAGCACGAGTGCCGTGTCGCCGGCGGCGAGTCCGGACCGTCGTACGTCGTGCACCGCGACCGCGACCGGCTCGACCAGGGCGGCGTGCTCCAGTGACAGCGTGTCGGGCAGCGGCACGACCAGGTCGGCGCGCACGTTCCACCGTCCTTGGAGAGCGCCCGGGCTGTCGATGCCGACGAAGTCCAGGTGGTGGCAGATGTGCTGGTGGCCGGCCAGGCAGGCCGGGCAGGTGCCGTCCCAGTCCAGCGGCATGACCGTCACCGGGTCGCCGATCGACCAGTCGGTGACATCGGCGCCGAGCGCGGCCACGGTGCCCGACATCTCGTGGCCGATCACTGCCGGCATCGCGACCCGTCCGTCCATGGCTCCGTGCAGGATGTGCAGGTCGGTGCCGCAGATCCCGACGTAGGAGACCTCGATCTGGACTTCCCCGGGGGCCGGCGGGACGGAGGTGGACTCGGTCACCGTCATGGTCCGGGCGCCGGTGTACGCGGCGGCGAGCATGGTGTCTCCTCTGGGTGGTCGGCGGGCGAGGCGGTTGCCGTGATCCTCGCGGCGGCCTATTCTTGCGCAAACGATTGATCGCATGTCAAGGGTCACAGTGCGAGGGGGAGATGGTGGATCCGAAGGACCTGCCGCTGGCAGGAATCGTCGTGCTCGACTTCAGTCAGTTCCTCGCCGGGCCGGTCTCCGCGCTCCGACTGGCCGATCTGGGGGCGAGAGTGATCAAGATCGAGCGCCCGGTGACGGGCGAGATCGGCCGCACCCTCGCGTTCGCGGGGCGCTGGGTCGACGGCGACACGCTGTCCTTCCACGCGATGAACCGCAACAAGGAGTCGGTCGTCGCCGATCTCAAGGATCCGGCGGACCTGGCACGCGTGCTCCAACTGGTCGAGAGCGCCGACGTCCTCATCCAGAACTTCCGCCCCGGCGTGATGGAGCGGATCGGGCTCGACTACGAGGCGGTGAGACGGGTCAACCCCGGACTCGTCTACGCCAGCGCGTCCGGGTACGGCGGCGACGGCCCCTGGGCCACCCGCCCGGGACAGGACCTGCTCGCGCAGGCCGTGTCGGCGCTGCCGTGGGTCGGCGCGACGGGGGGCCGGCCGGTGCCGGTCGGCCTGGCCCTCGCCGACCACCTGATGAGCTGCCACATCGCCGAGGGCGTCACCGCGTTGCTCGTACGCCGGCTGCGGACAGGCCGGGGCGGGCTGATCGAGACCAGCCTGCTGGAGGGGATGCTGGACCTGCAGCTGGGCCGTCTGACGGATCGGCTCAACGAGGCTCCGGTCGGAGGTCGGCGCGGTCGATCCGCGGAGCGAGTGACGCTGGGAGCGCCGTACGGTCTCTACCCGACGCGAGACGGATACCTGGCCATCGCCATGGCACCCGTGCACCGACTCGGTGCCCTCGTCGGGTGCGACGAGCTGACCGCGATGACCACGCCCGAGGCGTGGGAGAGCGAGCGGGCTCGCATCGAGCGGCTGCTCATCAGCGCCCTCCGGCGCCGATCGACCCATGAGTGGTGCGAGCTGCTCGAACCGGAGGGCGTCTGGTGTGCGCCGGTGCTCACCCTGGACGAGCTCATGAACCATCCCGCCTTCTCCGCAACGGGGATGACCCAGACGGTCGAGCGGCCGCCGACCACGCCGGGAGGCGACCCGGTCCGGGTCGCCACCACCCGTAGCCCGATCCGGATCGATGGCGAGGCGCTCACCTGCGGTCGTGCCGCGCCGCGCCTGGGCGCGCAGGGTACCGTTGCGGACGTCGTCGCCTCGTGCGCCCGCAGCGCGGACGGCTAGGTCGCGGTGGCGGAGCAGAGCGGGACGGGTGTCGGAGGCGCGGCACCGTCGCTGGGCACTAAGGTGCGGTCCGTGGCCACACTCGGGGACGTCGCAGCCCGTGCGGGCGTGTCGATCTCGGCGGTGTCCCGCGTCCTCTCGAACGCGCCGTCGGCGCGGGTGAGCGACGCCACTCGGCAGCGCATCCTCGACGCTGCCCGTGAACTCCACTACCGCCCCAACTTCGCAGGTCGGGCGCTCAAGTCGGCCCGCACTCGGGTGATCGGTCTCGCCGTACCCGACCTGACCAACGCCCTGTTCACCGAGCTGATGCACGGCGCCGGGGACGAGGCTGCCGCCCATGACTACATGCTGCTGCTCGGTCGAGCGGACGATGTGAGCCCCGACGGTGATGTGATCGCTCGGCTGATCGGTGAGGGCCGTGTCGACGGCATGGTCGTGCAGGTCGGGGACGGGGTGCCGACGACAGGGCTCGGCGAGCTGTTGGAGTCTGATCCGCCGATCGTGCTGATCAACTGCTCCTACCCCGGGTCCACCGGCTCGGTCGTCCTCGACGACCAGACCGGCGCGAGACTCGCGACCGAGCATCTGCTGGAGCTCGGGCATGAACGGGTCGCGTTCGCCAACGGCCTGCCGCGCTCGTTCACGGCGAAGCGGCGGCGACTCGGCTACAAGGCGGCCATGGCCGCAGCAGGATTGTCGATCCCCCGCGGATACGAGACGCGACTCGGCTACGCCGAGTCGGATGGTCGGGCGGCGCTCGTGCGGCTGATGGCGCACGAGCAGCCGCCGACCGCCATCGTCGTCGCCAACGTCAATGCGGCGATCGGCATGCTGGCCGAGGCGCGCGCGCGGGGAATCCGGGTCCCCCGCGACCTCTCCGTCGCCTGTGTCCACGACTCGTGGACCGCCGAGAACACCTGGCCGCCGCTGACCGCCGTGAAGATGCAGTTCTACGCGATGGGACGCGCGGCGGTCCGGGGGGTCATCGCGCGGATCGAGACCGGTGCGATGAGCGACGAGGTCATCACGGAGCCGGCTCCCGAGCTCGTCGTCCGGGAGTCCTCCGCGCCGTTCCGGAGCCGCTGAGCAACATCCGTGCCCGCGATGTGAACGCAGTCACGGCAAACGATTGACCAATCGTGGTGACTGATCTAACGTTTGAGCACCACGCTGGTGCCACCGCACTCGTGTCCGGATTCACGGAGTCGAAGGAGCAAGACCATGAAGTCAGCCCGCGCACTTCACGGGAAGAAGCGCACCAGGGTCGCTGCCGCCGCGACGGCGACCCTGTTCTTCCTCGCCGCCTGCGGCAGCGACGGTGGGAACGCCGCTCCCGAGAAGACGGACTCCGGTGGCCCCATCACCGTGTGGGTCGACCCGCCGCGCGTCCCGGCCGCCGAGGCGTTCGAGAAGGCGCACCCGGAGATCGACGTCACGATCAACCAGATCGACGGCACCGTGGGCGGCAAGTCGCTGCAGCAGCAGTTCGCCCAGTTCAACCAGGCCGGCGAGGGCTGGCCGGACGCGATCTTCTTCCCGTCGAACGACGACATCGCCTGGGCGACGGGCGCCCAGATCGACTACGCCGCCGACCTCGGCGACCTGCTTCCCGAGGTGATCGAGGGGTACGACGAGGCGGTCCTCGCGCCGTGCGACATCGACGGGCAGATCCGGTGCCTGCGCAACGACGCGGCGCCCGACGTGTTCTGGTACAACAAGACGTTCTTCGACGCGAACGGCTACGACCTGCCCACGACCTGGGAGCAGTACGCCGACCTCGCCGTCCGGATCGCCGAGAAGCACCCGGGCAAGATCAGCGGGTTCACCGGCGACGCCTACGCGCCGGACCGCTACCTGTGGGCATCCGGGTGCCCCACCAACGAGCGGTTGTCCGAGACCGAGGTCCACATCGACCTCGGGGATCCGGCCTGCCAGCGCGCCAAGGACCTGCTGTCCACCATGGTGGACGGCCAGGCGCTCTCCCCGCGCGGCATCTTCGACGCCGACGCGGCCAAGGTCGGCAAGGACCTCGTGATGAGCCCGGGTGCCGCGTGGTGGGGTGACTACCTGTTCAACCAGACCTGGAAGATCCCTGCCGGTGAGATGAGCGCCGTCGAGCCGCTGGCCTGGGAGGGCGAGAGCGAACCGGCCACCGGCAACGAGGGCGGCGGACTGTGGGGCGTGTCGAACCACATCGAGGGCAAGCAACTCGAGAACACCCTCGAGTTCGCCCGCTTCGTCGCCACCGACCCCGCCTGGCAGGTCGAGCTGTCGACCGGTCTGCCGGCGTACGGCCCGGTCCAGGCCGCCTGGGCCGACAAGCAGGCGAAGGCGGACTACTTCGCCGACAACGACACCACGTTCGCGGCGATGAAGGCAGCGATCAGCTACGTCCAGCCGGACCACGCCTACATGCTCTACAACACCGGCAGCGTCTGGACCGAGACCGTGGCGCCGGCCTTGGTGGACGGCAAGAGCGCCGATGAGGCATGGGGCGCCTTCGAGTCCGAGTTGGTCAGCCAGGCCGAGGCGCTCGGCTACACGATCGACTAGCACCGCGGGGCATGGTCGCGTCGCTGCCGGCGACGCGACCATGCCCGGTCCATCCACTGCGACGGCACGAGGAGAGAAGCATGACCACCGGGCTGACCGAGGAGCGAGTCGCGAGCGCGCCGACACCGTCGGCACCAGTCCGGACCCGCCCCCCGAGATTCGTTCGGGGGAGTGAGGCCCGGGGTGCCTGGGTGCTGATGTCGCCGTACCTGATGCTGCTGCTCGTCGGCGGCGTGATCCCGGTCGCCTACGCCATCAAGACCTCGCTGGAGAAGGCGCCGACCCCGATCGACCCGAGCACCGGGTTCGGTGGCATCGACAGCTACCGGACCGTGGTCACCGACTACCGCTTCGTCGACACCTTCCTCAACATGTTCGCGACGCTGGCGATCTGGCTGCCGATCATGATGGTCGGGGTCGTGGGCCTGGCGCTCCTCGTCCATGCCAGTCCCGGCCGCTTCGGCTCCACCATGCGGTTCCTGTACTACATCCCGGGAGCGCTGGCCGGGATCGCCAACCTCGTGCTCTGGGTCTACCTGCTCAACCCCGGCCAGTCACCGATCGAGGGCTTCTGGCACGCGGTGGGCGTCGACACCATCAAGCAGGCGGTGGCCTCGCCGTACCACCTGCCCTTCATCCTGACCGCGATGATGTTCTTCCAGGGCGTCGGTGCGTGGATCATCGTGGTCAACGGCGGCCTCAACGGCATCTCCGAGGACGTGCTCGAGGCTGCGAGCATCGACGGTGCCAATGCCTGGCAGCTCGCCTGGCACGTCAAGCTGCCGATCATCCGTCCCTGGATCGGCTACGCCGCCTTGATGAACCTCGCCTACGGGTTCCAGCTCTTCCTCGAGCCACAGCTGCTCGACCAGGTGGCGAGCAACGCCCTGAAGGACCAGTGGACGCCGACCCAGCTCGGGTACGCGTTCGCCTTCACCAACTACAACTTTCCCGCTGCGGCCGCGATGTCGCTGATCCTCCTCGTGATCACCCTCGCGATCGGCCTGGTGATCGTCTTCCGCAGCGGTCTGTTCGGCGAGGAGGAGCACTGATGACGCAGGTCGCAGCCCGATCGGCCCGCACCGAGCGGCTACGCCAGCGCGACGGCGGCCGCCGCGGCGTCGAGAACTGGAGCGCGGGACGGCTTGCCCGCGTCGTCACCATGCTCTTCGTCGCCGCCATCTTCGTGCTTCCCATCCTCGGCTTCATCGCCATGGCCTTCCGGTCCAACGAGGGAGTGGAGGCCGGAACGGGTGGCTTCCTCGGACTCGGCGACGTCTCGTGGAACAACGCCGTCTACAGCTGGTCGCAGGTCAACGGGTTCGGCCCGGACGGCGGACTGTTCACGCGGTGGATGCTGAACTCGCTGCTCGTCGCCGGTGGTGGCGCGCTGCTGGCGATGGTCGCCGCCCTCCCGGCCGGCTACGCCATGGCCCGGCTCCGGTTCCGGATGCGCCGGGCGATCCTGCTGATCACGCTGGTGACGATGGTGATGCCCAACACGGTGCTGGTCATTCCGTTGTTCCTCGAGGTCAACGCCATCGGCGCCGTCGGCGAGCTCTGGCCGGTCGCGATCATCATGGGCTTCTTCCCGTTCGGGGTGTACCTCGCCTACATCCACTTCATGACGACGATGCCGCGCGAGCTGGTCGAGGCCGCCCGTCTGGACGGTCTCTCGGAAACCGCCGTGTTCTGGCGGATCGGCCTCCCGATCTCCAAGCAGGCCGTGGTGCTCGTCGGCTTCTTCGCCTTCGTCGCGAACTGGACGAACTTCTTCCTCCCGCTCGCGCTGCTGTCGTCCAACCAGGACAACAACACCCTCTCGATCGGGATCCAACAGCTCATCGGAGCCAGCCCGCTGTTCAACCCGACGGTCGCGGCCGGGCTCGACGTCAAGCTCTACATGCCGCAGCTCGCGCTCGCGACCTTCCTCTCGATGCTGCCCCTGCTGATCGTGTTCCTGGGAGCCCAGCGCTACATCATCCGGGGCGAGACCGTCGGGGCGGTGAAGGGATGACACAGCCCGAGCTGGATCCGCATCCGGGTTACACGCTCACGCTGCCGACCGAGTCGCGTCCGATCGTCATCGTCGGCGCCGGCGGCATCGTGCGTGAGGCCCACCTGCCGGCGTACGCCCGAGCCGGCTTCGAGGTCGCGAGCATCACCGACCTCCAGCCGGATCGTGCGACGGAGCTCGCCGCGGCGTACGGCATCGCTGCGACCCACCGCGACGTGGCCGACGCCGTCTCGGCTGCGCCGCCGGACGCCGTCTACGACGTTGCGCTCCCGCCCGAGGCGTACGTGCCGGTGCTGGAGCAGCTGCCCGACGGTGCCGCGGTCCTGCTCCAGAAGCCCCTCGGCAACCATCTGCCCGACAGCGTCCGCACCCGCGAGGTGTGCCGTCGGAAGGGGCTCGTGGCCGCGGTCAACACCCAGCTGCGGTTCGCGCCGTACGTCGCGGCCGCCCGGGCACTGGTCGCGGGCGGCACCATCGGTGAGCTGTACGACCTCGAGGTACGGGTCTCGGTCAACACCCCGTGGGAGTCGTTCCCCTACGTCCTCGACCTGGACCGGCTCGAGATCAACATGCACAGCGTCCACTACCTCGACCTGGTGCGCTCCTTCCTCGGCGACCCCTCGGGTGTCTCCGCAGTGACCGCGCGTCACCCCGCGAAGTCCCATGCCAACAGCCGGTCCGACATCGCCCTGCACTTCGGTGACCGGCCGGTCCGGGTGGTGATCTCGACCAACCACGACCATCACTTCGGCGGGCGCTACGAGGAGAGCTACGTCAAGTGGGAGGGCACGAAGGGAGCCGTCCGCGCGCAGATGGGCCTGCTGCTGGACTACCCCCGCGGCGGCAAGGACCGACTCGAGGTCGTCACGGACGACCGGCTCGACGACGGCTGGCGGCCGGTGCCGTTCGAGGGCTCGTGGTTCCCCGACGCGTTCATCGGGTCGATGAGCGTGGTGCAGCGCTATCTCGAGGGCTCGATCCCCTCGCTCCCGACCTCCGTCGCTGACGTCTTCCGGACCATGGCCGTCGTCGAGGCGGCCTACCGGTCGGCGGCATCGGGGGGCACCCGACCGCCGTACGACGACTGACCGATCCGCTGGATCCCGACACGAGAAGGAACGCTGATGAGACTCGCCCGCCTCGGGCCGCCGGGAGCTGAGAGGCCCACCGTCGTCGACGACGGCACCCACTACGACCTCGGCCCCGTCCTCGCCTCGCTGCAGACCTCGGACCTCGACGGGGCGTTCTTCGCTCGCGGCGGGCTGGCCGCGGCGGCCGAGGCCCTCGGGTCCGGGACGCTCGAGGAGGTCCCGGGGGCAGCCGACCTCCGGGTCGGCGCTCCCGTCGCGCGCCCGGGCAAGGTGGTCTGCATCGGATTGAACTACCGCGACCACGCCGCGGAGACCGGCGCACCGATCCCCGCCGAGCCCGTGGTGTTCATGAAGGACCCCGGTACGGTCGTCGGGCCCTACGACCCCGTGCTGGTGCCGGTCGGGTCCACCAAGACGGACTGGGAGGTCGAGCTCGGTGTCGTCATCGGCGCACGTGCCCGCTACGTGGCGTCGCCCGAGGAGGCGATGCGACACGTGGCCGGGTACACCGTCTCCCACGACGTGTCCGAGCGCGAGTTCCAGCTCGAGCGCGGCGGCCAATGGGACAAGGGCAAGAGCTGCGAGACGTTCAACCCCCTCGGTCCGCAGCTGGTCACCGCCGAGGAGGTGCCGGACCCGCAGGACCTGCGGCTCTCCCTGACCGTCAACGGCGTCAAGCGCCAGGACGGTTCCACGGCCGACATGATCTTCGGCGTCGCGCACGTGGTCTGGTACCTCAGCCAGTTCCTGGTCCTCGAGCCCGGAGACCTCATCAACACCGGGACGCCCGCTGGCGTCGCGATGGGGCTTCCGGGGTCGCCGTACCTCCGGGCGGGCGACGTCGTCGAGCTCGAGATCTCCGGCCTCGGGCGAGCTCGCCAGATGATGGTGGAGGCGACCCGATGAGCGCCGAGTTCGACGGCATGGTCGCGGCCGTCACGGGTGGTGGCGCCGGCATCGGACAGGCGATCGCCGAGGAGCTCGCTGCGCGTGGCTGCCGGGTGGCGGCGCTCGACCTCGACCCTTCGCCGGTGGCCGAGCCGTTGCTGGGTGTGGTGTGCGACGTGACCGACCGGGCCTCGGTCGATGCCGCGGTCACTGCGGTGGTCGAGCGGTTCGGTCGCCTCGACGTCCTCGTCAACAACGCAGGCATCAGTGCGGTGGGCACCATCGAGGAGGTCACCGACGAGGACTGGCGCCGCGTGCTCGACGTCAACGTGGTCGGCATGGCTCGTGCCTCGGCGGCCGCTCTCCCGTACCTCCGGCGCTCCGAGTGCGCCGCCATCGTCAACCTGTGCTCCATCGGCGCCCTCAACGGACTCCCGCAACGGGTGGCCTACAACGCGTCGAAGGGCGCGGTGCTCGCTCTGACCTACGCGATGGCGACCGACCACGTGGGAGAGGGGGTACGGGTCAACTGCGTGTCGCCGGGCACGGTGCACACCGGATTCGTCGATCGGATGCTGGCGAGGTTCCCCGACCCCGAAGCAGAGAAGGCCGCCCTCGATGCACGACAGGCGACGGGGCGGATGGTGACCCCGCAGGAGGTCGCTGCCGCCGTCGCCTACCTCGCCAGTCCGCACGCGGGATCGACCACCGGCAGCGCCCTCGAGGTCGATGGCGGGGTCACCCACATCCGGGCACGCCCGGTCCAGCAGACGAAGGAGGAGTCATGAGCGATCTCCCGCTCGAGGGCATCACCGTCCTCGACTTCAGCCAGTTCCTCGCCGGTCCTGTCGCCGCGCTGCGTCTCGCCGATCTGGGCGCCCGGGTGATCAAGATCGAGCGGCCCGGCAGCGGCGACCTCGGCAGGCAACTGGCGTTCGGCGGCCGCATGGCCGATGAGTCGTCGCTCTCGTTCCATGCCATGAACCGCAACAAGGAGAGCGTCACCGCCGACCTGAAGGACCCGACCGACCTCGCGCGGGTGCGTGACCTCGTGGCCGAGGCCGACGTGGTGATCGAGAACTTCCGCCCCGGGGTGATGGCGCGCATCGGGCTCGACCACGAGGCCGTGCGGGCGATCAACCCCTCCATCGTCTACGGCAGCGTGAGCGGCTACGGCGACACCGGGCCGTTCGCCGCCAGGCCCGGCCAGGACCTGCTCGCCCAGTCCATCGCCGGGCTGCCGTGGCTGAACGGCTCGCAGGATGATCCGCCGGTGCCGGTCGGGCTCGCCGTCGCCGACCATCTCGCCAGCTGTCACCTGGCCCAGGGCATCACCGCGCTGCTGGTCCGCCGCTTCCGCACCGGCACCGGCGGCCTCACGCAGACCAGCCTCTTCGAGGCTCTGCTCGACCTGCAGTTCGAGCTGCTGACCACCCGCCTCGCCGACCCGACGCTCACGGTGCGGCGCAAGGGTCCGCGGTCCGCCCACCCGTTCCTGTCCGCGCCCTACGGGATCTATCCCTGTGAGGACGGCTACCTCGCGATCGCGATGAATCCCGTCCCTACCATCGGCCGGCTGCTCGGACTGCACGAGCTGGCCTCGATGGCGGACCCCGGCGCCTGGTGGGAGCAACAGGAGCGGATCGAGGATCTGATCTCCGAGCGGCTCCGGACCGGCACCCGTGACCACTGGCTCGCCGTGCTCGACGCCGAGGATGTCTGGTGTGCGCCGGTGCTGACCTTGGAGGAGCTGATCGAGCACGAGGGGTTCGCGGCGATCGGCATGACTCAGGAGGTCGGCCGGGACGGGCTCTCCCTCACCACGACCCGCAGCCCGATCCGGATCGACGGGCGACCGCTGACCAACCCCCGTGCTGCGCCCCGGCTGGGGGAGCACGGGGGCCTGCTCGGGGTGGCGCGTGCCCGGACCGGCGGGGTCGCATGACCGTGCTGCGAGGGATGACGTGGGAGCACTTGCGGGGGTACGGGTGTCAGGTGGCCGCCGCCGAGGAGTACGCCCGGCTGACCGGGGTGGAGGTGCGGTGGGAGTTCCGCTCGCTCCAGGCGTTCGCCGACGAGCCCCTCGACCAGCTCACCGCACGCTACGACCTCCTGGTCATCGACCACCCCCACGTGCCGTTGGCGGCCTCCCTCGGGCTGCTCGCCCCGCTCGACGACAGCGGGTACGACGACCAGCTGGCCGCGCTCGCCGCCGACTCGGTCGGTCCGAGCCATGCGACGTACATCCACGGCGGACGGCAGTACGGCCTGGCCACCGACTCCGCCACGCAGGTGGCGGTCCACCGGCCGGACCTGCTGCCTGACGCCCCGACCGACTGGGACGAGGTCCTGGACCTCGCGAGCGACGGCCGCGTGCTGTGGCCCTCCAAGCCGATCGACTCCTGGTCGTCACTGTGCACGATCGCGGCGAATCGCGGGACCCCGGTCAACGCGCGGCCGGGCGAGTTCCTGTCGGCCGACGAGGCGGAACCGGTGCTCGACCTGCTGCACCGGCTGTCCGAGCGGGTCCCCGCGTGGTGCCTGGACGCCAATCCGATCGAGGTCGCCGAGGCGCTCGCGGCCGAGGGCGACGGCAGCTGGGCGTACGCGCCCCTGGCCTACGGCTACTCGAACTACTCCCGCCCCGGGTTCCGGCCGAACCGGCTCCGGTGCGTCGACATCCCGGCCGGGCCACGGGGCGTCGCCGGCTCCCAGCTCGGCGGTGCCGGCGTGGCGGTCTCGGCGAGCGCGACCGACGTCGACGCGGCGCGGTCGTATGCGTTCTGGGTCGCTTCGCCCGCTGTCCAGTCGGGCATCTACTACGACGCCGGCGGCCAGCCCGGCTACGCCGCGTCGTGGGAGGACGACCGTCTCAACGACGACTCCTGGGACTTCTTCCGCGGCACCCGCGCCACCCTCGAGGCCGCCTGGGTGCGGCCACGCACGGCCGGGTTCATCGAGTTCCAGGACACCGTCTCGCCCTGGGTCACCGCAACGCTGCGGGGCGAGCTGAAGGACGACGAGCTGCTGCGACGCGCGAACGCCCTCGCCGGGCGGTTGCTGACGGAGGAGGACACATGAGGACCGAGGACCGCTGGTTCGAGGACTACGAGATCGGCGAGTCACGCACCAGTGTCGGCCGCACCATCACCGAGGCCGACATCGTGCTGCATGCCGGCCAGACCGGGGACTTCTTCCCGCACCACATGGACGCGGAGTGGATGCGAACTCAACCGGCCGGGCAGCGCATCGCGCACGGGACCCTGGTGCTGTCCGTAGCCGTCGGCATGACCGCCGGCGACATCAACCCGCAATCCCTGTCGTACGGCTACGACCGGATCCGTTTCCTCGCGCCGGTCTTCATCGGCGACACGATCACCGTCACCGCCGAGATCACCGAGAAGACCGATCACCGAAGGACCCCCGACACTCACGGGTACGTCCACGAGCTGGTCACCGTCACGAACCAGCGGGACGTGACGGTGCTGGTACTGACGCACCTCTACCTCACCAACAAGCGGGGAGTCTGACATCCGATGGTGCTGCGGTTGTGGGGGCGTGCCTTCGACGGGTTCGAGCAGGCTGTGGCCGCCCATGGTGCGGCATGGGACGGGGGCCGCGTCGACGCGCGCTGGTTCGGGTTGCGCGAGCTGCAGGCGGCCGTGCTGGGTGGGTCGACACCTGACGCCGACGTGGTGATCGTGCCCGCCGACTGGCTGCCCGCGCTCGCCGCGGCCGGCCGGGTGCGACCGCTCACGCGTCACGTGGAGAGCGATCCGCCTGACGACTGGCCCGCCGGTTGGACGGCGTCCTTCCACGAAGGAGTCTCCTGGGGCTCCGAGGTCTACGGGCTCCCCTTCCACGACGGTCCACAGCTGCTGTTCACCCGCCCCTCGCTGCTCGCCGAGCACGGCCTCGTCGCCCCCGTCACGTGGTCCGGGCTCGTCGAGACGGCGACGGCGCTGCACCAGCCCGACGGTCGGGCGGGCACCGTGCTCGCGGGCGCGCCCGACGGCCACAACAACGTCTACGACCTCGTCCTCCACCTGTGGCGTCTCGGCGGCGGCCTGGTCGCAGCAACGGGACGGTTCACGGTCGACACCGCCGAGATGCGGGCGGCGCTGGCGTTCCTGCGCAACGTGGCCAGCACGCTGGTCCCAGCCGACGCACACGACCTCGACAGCACGGGAAGCGGGCTCGCGTTCGCCGACGGTCGGGTCGGCGTCTCGGTCAACTGGGCGGGGTACGCCGCGTTGGCCGACTCCGGAGCCATCGCGGGAGACGTGGCGTGCGCGGTTGCGCCGTCGCACGACGACGGCACCGCGACGACGACCGTGAACGCGTTCTGGGCAGCCTGCATGACCGCCTCCTGCCGGGAGCCCGATCGGGCGTGGGACTACCTCCGGCACGCAGCATCGGCGGAGATGGACCTGGCCACCACCGCCGCCGGGGCCTCCGGCGCCCGGCGCAGCACCTGGGCGGACCCGACGGTCCTCGCGGGGCGTCCCGAGCACGCGCTCTTCGAACAGGCGCACGCCCACGCCCGTCCGTTGCCGCGGGTCCCGGAACTGCCGACGCTGGTCGACGTGCTCAGCGAGCTCGTCGATGCTGCGGTCTGGCGGGGCGAGCCCGTGGACGGCGCGCTGACGCGCGCTCAACGTGCGGCGGACATGCTGGCGCCCGGGGGAGCATCGTGACGGCCCGGCGCACGGTTCGTGGACTGCGGCTCACCGAGCTCGGTCTCGGTGGTGCTCAGCTCGGCAACCTCTACCGCGAGGTCGGTGATGCCGATGCGGCGGACATCGTCGATGCCGCGTGGGATGCAGGCGTGCGCTACTTCGACACCGCTCCGCACTACGGGCTGGGCCTGTCCGAGCGTCGACTCGGTGCTCTGCTGCAGCACCGACCCCGCGAGGAGTACGTGCTGTCGACCAAGGTGGGGCGCCTGCTCGTGCCCGACCCCGACGGTGCCGGGCGGATGGACGGCGAGGGGTTCGCCGTACCGGCAACGGCGCGACGCGAGTGGGATCTCAGTGGCGCCGGTGTCCGGCGCTCCGTGGTGGAGAGCCTGGAGCGGCTCGGCCTCGACCGCGTCGACATCGTGTACCTCCACGACCCCGAGGATCACTGGGAGCAGGCACTGGCCGAAGCGGTACCTGCGCTTCTCGAGCTCCGCGAGGAGGGCACCGTCCGCGCCGTGGGGGCCGGCATGAACTACGCGGAGCATCTCACCGAGCTGGTCCGCGACCACGACGTCGACATCGTCATGTGCGCCGGCCGTTACACCCTCCTCGAGCAGCACGACGAGCTGGTCGACCTCGCATGGGAGCGTGGGGTGGGCGTCGTCGCGGCCGGCGTCTACAACTCGGGTCTGCTCGCGAGGGCACGCCCCGGGCCCGCTCCGCGCTACAACTACCAGCCGGCGCCCGCCGAGCTCGTCGCCCGCGTCCACGAGCTCGCTGACGTCTGCGAATCCCACGGGGTGACCCTTCCCGAGGCTGCGATGGCCTTCCCGCTGCGCCACCCCGCGGTCGTCTCCGTGGTCGTCGGCGCGGCGAGCCGCGACCAGCTCGCGGACGCGGTCGCCCGGCACCGACGCCCCCTCCCGGCCGCCCTCTGGGACGACCTCGCGACCGCGGGGCTGATCTCCGAGCGTGCGGCACGACACCACCACGCACCCGAGCAGGAGCTGCCATGACTCGCATCACCGCCGTCGACGTCACCGACGTGCGCTTCCCGACCTCGCTCTCGATGGACGGGTCCGACGCCATGAACAAGGACGGTGACTACTCGGCGACGTACGTCGTGCTCCGGACGGACGTGCGGGGGCTCGAGGGATACGGGTTCACCTTCACCATCGGCCGTGGCAACGATGTCTGTCGACTCGCCGCGCAGCGTCGAGCCGAGCCGCTGGTCGGCCGCGAGATCGCCGACGTCCTCGGCGATCTGGGCGGTACGTACCGTATGCTCGCCGCGGACTCGCAGCTGCGGTGGCTCGGGCCGGACAAGGGCGTCGAGCACCTCGCGATGGCGGCCGTGATGAACGCCGTCTGGGACCTTGCGGCGCGCCACGCCGGCAAGCCGCTGTGGCGCCTTCTCGTCGAGATGGAGACCGAGCAGCTCGTCGACACGCTCGACCTGAGCTATCTCAGTGACGCGCTGACCCGGGACGAGGCCTTCGCGATGCTTGCTGAGACGGTGGCGACCCGCGGTGATCGCATCGCCGAGCTGGAGCGCACCGGATACCCGTGCTACACCACCTCGGCAGGATGGCTCGGGTACTCCGACGACAAGCTGCGTCGCCTGGCGGCCGGCGCCGTCGCCGACGGCTATCGGCACCTCAAGCTGAAGGTCGGCGCCGATCTCGAGGACGACATCCGGCGTTGCTCGATCGCCCGTGAGGTGATCGGCTGGGACACCCACCTGATGATCGACGCCAACCAGGTGTGGGATGTGCCGGAGGCCATCGAGTGGGTCGAGGCACTGGCGCAGTTCCGGCCGCTCTGGATCGAGGAGCCGACCAGCCCGGATGACGTTCTCGGCCACGCGACGATCAGGAGGGCGGTCGCCCCGATCGGGGTCGCGACCGGGGAGCACGGCATGAACCGGGTGCTCTTCAAGCAGATGTTCCAGGCGGAGGCGATCGACTTCTGCCAGCTCGACGCCGCCCGGCTCGCCTCGGTCAACGAGATCGTCCCGATCTACCTGATGGCGCAGAAGTTCGGGGTCCCGGTGTGTCCGCACGCCGGCGGCGTCGGGCTCTGCGAGCTGGTGCAGCACCTGTCGGTCTTCGACTACGTCGCGGTGTCCGGCACCACCGAGAACCGGGTGACCGAGTTCGTGGACCACTTGCACGAGCACTTCGCAGACCCGTGCATCGTCGAGCACGGCGCGTACCGGCTTCCGACGAGGCCGGGCTACAGCGCCGAGATGCTCCCCATCTCGGTGGCCGAGTACGCCTATCCGGACGGTGCGTACTGGAGGGACCGACACCCGAGGCCGACAGCAGTGTGAGGTGGAAGCACCATGATCATCGACGCACATCAGCACGTCTGGGACCTGGACCGCTCGCCGTACGCCTGGCTCGGGCCACACGTTCCGCAGCTCAACCGCACCTTCACCTTCGAGGAGCTCCAGCCCCACCTCGTGCGCAATGGTGTGGACGCCACCGTGATGGTGCAGTCGGACGACCACCACGGCGACACCGACCTGATGCTCGAGGTCGCCGACCGGCACCCTGAGGTGGTGGGGATCGTGGCGTATGTCCCCTTGGAGCGGCCCGAGGAGGCAGCCACGCGACTCGCGGCGCTGCGCCGTGACGACCGGGTCGTCGGGATCCGCAACCTGATCCACGACCTGCCCGACCCCGACTGGCTCCTGCGCCCGGACGTCGACGAGGGCTTGTCGGTCCTCGAGGAGGCTGAGGTCACCTTCGACCTGGTCTCGGTGCTGCCTCGTCACCTCGAGCACGTCACCACACTCTCCGAGCGGCACCCGGGGCTACGGATCGTCATCGACCATCTGTCCAAGCCGCCGATCGGCGGGAGCGTCGTCGAGCCGTGGTGGTCGCTGATCGCGGCTGCAGCCGAGAACCCGCAGGTGCACGCCAAGATCTCCGGGCTCTACCCGGGTGCCGCGCCGGACTCCTGGACCGTCGACGGCATCCGGCCGTTCGTCGATCGGGCGCTCGAGGTCTTCGGCCCCGAGCGGCTGATGTACGGCGGCGACTGGCCGATCTCGGTGACCAGCGGTGGCTACGATCGGGTCTTCGCCGGGTTGCGTGCAGCGCTGTCGGGGCTCTCGGCCAACGAGGCCGAGCACGTGTGGTCGCACACCGCTCGCACCTTCTACCGCATCGACGCTGCACGCCTGGGGGAGCTGTGAGCCTCCCCGGGAGTGCAGGGCCACGAGGCAGCGACCGCGGCGTCGTCCCGGCACCAGCGCGGGAGCCCGGGCGGGGCCGTACGATCCAGTCATGGACGTCGGCGAACGGGACCTCGTGGTCGACCCCGATGGCGGCGTGCCGCC